>CANRFU010000001.1 GCA_947629975.1 uncultured Oscillospiraceae bacterium
TGCCCATCCCCATGCCGCCGGTGGGGGGCATTCCGTACTCCAGGGCGGTGAGAAAGTCCTCGTCCAGCATCTCGGTCTCGTCGTCTCCCCTGTCCCGCAGCTCGATCTGCTTCTCGAACCGCTGGCGCTGGTCGATGGGGTCGTTGAGTTCGGAATAGGCGTTGGCCATCTCGCTGCGGCAGATGAACAGCTCGAACCGCTCGGTGAGGCGGGGGTCCGCCGGGCTGCGCTTGGTCAGCGGAGAGACCTCCACCGGGTACATGGTGATAAAGGTGGGCTGGATCAGCTTCTCCTCCACCTTCTGGTCGAAGCAGGCGTAGAGGGCGTTGCCCCAGGTCTTGTCGGCGGTATCGGCCAGCTCCACGCCGATGGCGCCCGCCGCGGCCACCGCCTCGGCGTCGCCGGTGATGGCGCCGAAGTCCACCCCGGCGTACTCGCGTACCGCGTCCACCATGGTGAGCCTGCGCCAGCCGGGGGTCAGGTCGATGTCCTCCCCCTGCCACTGGACGTGATAATCCCCCAGGATGTTCTTCGCCGCGCCGGACAGGATGCCCTCGGCGATGTCCATCATATCGTGGAAGTCGGCGTAGGCCTCGTACAGCTCGATGGTGGTGAACTCCGGGTTGTGGCGGTTGTCCATGCCCTCGTTGCGGAAGATGCGGCCGATCTCGTACACCCGCTCCAGTCCGCCCACGATGAGCCGCTTCAGGGGCAGCTCGGTGGCGATGCGCATGTACATATCGATGTCAAGCGTGTTGTGGTGGGTGATGAAGGGCCGGGCGGCGGCGCCGCCGGCCAGGGTGTTCAGCACCGGGGTCTCCACCTCCATATAGCCGCGCTCATCCATGTAATTGCGGACGTACTGGATGAATTTTGAGCGGATCTGGAAGTTCCGCTTGACCTCGGGATTGACGATCAAATCCACGTACCGCTGGCGGCAGCGTGTCTCCACGTCGGTGAGGCCGTGGAACTTCTCCGGCAGGGGCAGCAGAGACTTGGAGAGTAGTGTAATGGTTTTTACCTTTACAGAAATCTCCCCCCGTTTGGTGCGGAACACCTCCCCTTCGACGCCAACGATATCGCCGATGTCATACTTCTTGAAGGCGGCCAGCTGCTCCTCCCCCACGTCGTCGATGCGGACGTAGATCTGGATGCGGCCCTCTTTATCCTGGAGGTCGGCGAATACCGCCTTGCCCATCCCCCGCTTGGACATGAGCCGGCCCGCCAGACGGGCGGTTTGCCCCTCCAGCGCGTCGAAGTTGTCTTTGATCTCCGCGCTGTGGCGGGTCACGTCGAACTTGGTGATAATAAAGGGGTCCTTCCCCTCGGCCCGGAGGGCGGACAGCTTGTCCCGCCGGATCCGGAGCAGCTCGGAAAGGGGCTGCTCCTCCTGAGGGATCTGGTTGTTGTTCTGCTCGGACATACCGTTTTCTCCTTTGCAGGGCCGCTCACCGCTGGATGGCGACCACCTTGTACTCGATATTTCCCACCGGGGCCTCCACCACGGCGATCTCGCCGATGGCCTTGCCCAGCAGGGCCTTGCCGAAGGGGGATTCCTCCGAGATGCGCCCGTTCATAGGGTCTGCCTCCTGGGAGCCCACCACCTGATAAGTCTCCTCGTCGCCGGTCTCCACATCGGCTACGGTGATCTTGCTGCCCACGCGCACCGTGTTGGGATCGGATTCGTGCTCCTCAATGACCGTGCAGTTGGCCAGGATGTCCTCCAGTTCGGCAATGCGGGAGTAGAGTTTGCCCTGTTCGTTTTTCGCCTCGTCGTATTCGCTGTTCTCCGACAGATCGCCAAAGGAGCGGGCCTCCTTGATCTGGTCCGCGACCTCCTTCTCCCGGACGGTTTTCAGGTAAGTCAGCTCGTTTTTCAGTTCTTCCAGGCGCTCCGCACTGAGCTTATACTCTTTGGCCATGACGATCATCCTTTCTTTTGTTGGGCAAATTGATTCAGAGGAATTATAGTGATTTTGCCGCCGTTTGTCAAGGGCTAACCTCTCTATGGTATTCGGATTTTCCCTAATTTTTCCGGGACGCGGGCTGGCGTCTCCTCTTTCCCCCGCCGCAGAGCAGTCCCGCCGCCGCCCCGCCGCAGAGACAGCCCGCCAACTCGACCAGGGCCTGGAGTCCCAGCGCGAAGTCGTCTCCCGTGAGCATGCCCACCGCCACAATGAGCAAAAAGCACACCAGGCCGGCCGCCAGCCCGCCTGGCAGAAAGCGGGCCCTCCAGCGAAAGCAGGTCAGCACGCCGCCGCAGAAGCACCCCAGCACGCAGGCCAGCGCCGTCATCTGCAGGGTGACCTCCTCCCGCAGAATGCCGTTGGACACCGCCACCGCTCCCAGCAGCAGCACCAACATAGCGACCCCCAGAGCAAGCAGTCCGCCCAGCGCCGCCGCCATGGTCATCTGCACCGCGTTTGCCCCCTGGACCTCCGCCTTTCGCATAAAAAGCACCCCTTTTCATATGGCTTGTGCTTCACCATATGAAAAGGGGCGGCGATTCATGCTGTCACTTGCTCTTTTTCTTGTCCTTTTCCTTGTCCTTGTCGGTGTCCTCGGTGGCGGGGACGTCCTCCATGGTCTGAGTACCCTTGCTGGAAACGGCCCACTTGGTGAACTCGATGCGTACCCGGTCGGCGCCGGTCTCAATGACGATGGTCTTGTCCTTCACCGCGCAGATGGTCCCGGTGATGCCGCCGATGGTGGTGATATCGTCCCCCACCTTCAAGCTGTTGCGCATCTCCTCGGCTTCCTTCTTGCGCTTGTTCTCGGGGCGGATCATCAGGAAATAGAAGATGGCGATCATCACCACGATCATAATGATCGAGGGGAGAATGGATACGGACCCGGGATCGGCGGCGGCCGCCAAAGGCAGCAGTTTTGCAGAAAACGGCATAAGATGTTGTCCTCCATTTACATAGTTGAGCGTTCATGTGCGTAACTATATTATAGCGTCATTGCCGCTCAATGACAAGCCCTAATTTTCCATCCGGCGGACTTTTTGCAAAGGCTCACTCCGCCTTACCGGCCAGCCGCTCCGAATACTCCTCCCGGAACCCGGTGAAGGTCTCGCCGTCCAGGGCCTCCCGGATGCGCTGGGCGAGTTTGTTGTAGAAGTACAGGTTGTGCATCACCGCCAGGCGCATGGCCAGCATCTCCCCCGCCACGAACAGGTGGCGCAGATACCCCCTTGTGAACTCGCGGCACACCGGGCAGTCGCACTGTGGGTCGATGGGCCGGTCGTCCAGCTTGTACTTCTCGTTTTTGATGTTCAGGGTCCCGCTCCAGGTGAACAGCTTTCCGTGCCGGGCGTTCCGGGCGGGCATGACGCAGTCGAAGAAATCGATCCCCCGCCAGACCCCCTCAATGATGTTGGAGGGCGTCCCCACCCCCATGAGATACCGGGGCCTGTCCGCCGGCAGATGGGGTTCCACCGCCTCGATGATCTGATACATCACCTCTGTGGGTTCCCCTACAGCCAGCCCGCCGATGGCGTAGCCGTCGCAGTCCAGCTTGGCGATCTCTTTCGCGTGCCACACCCGCAGATCCTCATAGGTGGCCCCCTGGTTGATGCCGAACAGCAGCTGGCCCGGATTGACGCAGTCTGGCAAGGAATTTAACTTGTCATGCTCGGCCTTACAGCGCTCCAGCCAGCGCAGGGTGCGTTCGCAGGATGCCTTGGCGTAGTCGTAGGGGGCTGGATTCTCCACGCACTCATCGAAGGCCATGGCGATATCGCTGCCCAGGTTGGACTGGATGACCATGGACTCCTCCGGACCCATAAACACCCGGTGCCCGTCGATGTGGGAGGCGAAGGTGACCCCCTCCTCGGTGATCTTCCGCATCCCGGCCAGCGAGAACACCTGGAACCCGCCGGAGTCGGTTAGCATGGGGCCGTCCCACCGCATAAACCTGTGAAGGCCGCCCATCCGCTTTACCACATCGTCGCCGGGGCGCAGATGGAGGTGATAGGTGTTGGACAGCTCGATCTGACAGCCGATCTCCTTCAGATCAAAGGCAGACAGCCCGCCCTTGATGGCCCCCTGGGTGCCCACGTTCATGAACACCGGGGTCTGGACCTCGCCATGGGGGCAGGTGAACACGCCCCGGCGGGCGCGGCCCTCGGTTTTTAACACTTGAAACATAGCTGCTCCTCATGAAATAAACATGGCGTCGCCGAAGGAGAAGAAGCGATACCGCTCTTTCACCGCCTCGGCGTAGGCCGCCAGCACGTGTTCACGCCCCGCCAGGGCGGACACCAGCATGATGAGGGTGCTCTCCGGCAGGTGGAAGTTGGTGATGAGGGCGTCCAGCACCTTGAACCGGTATCCGGGGTAGATGAAAATATCGGTCCACCCCGCCGACGCCTTCAGGGTCCCGTCCTCGGCCGCCCAGCTCTCGACAGTGCGGCAGGAGGTGGTGCCCACGCAGATGACCCGTCCCCCGTTCTGCTTCGTCTCGTTGATGACGTCGGCGGTCTCCTGGGGGATGACGCAGTATTCCGCATGCATCTGGTGGTCCCGGATGTCCTCCGCCTTCACCGGCCGGAAGGTTCCGAGGCCCACATGGAGTGTCACATAGCAGACCTTTACACCCATCTCCGCCACCTGCCTCAAAAGTTCTTTCGTAAAGTGCAGGCCCGCCGTGGGGGCCGCGGCGGAGCCGGTCACCTTGGAGTACACCGTCTGATAGCGCTCGTTGTCCCGGAGCTCCGCCTTGATATAGGGCGGCAGGGGCATTTTGCCCAGGCGCTCCAGCACCTCCAGGAAGATCCCCTCGTAGTCGAAGCGGACCAGGCGGTTGCCGCCCTCCACCTCGCCCACGATCTCGGCGGACAGCTCCCCGTCGCCGAAGGTCACCCGCGCGCCGGGGCGGAGCTTCTTCCCGGGGCGCACCAGGCACTCCCACACCTTCTCCCCCCGGTCGATGAGCAGCAGCACCTCGCAGGCGCCGCCGCCGGACCGTCTGCCGATCAATCTGGCGGGGAGCACCCGGCTGTCGTTGAGCACCAGGCAGTCGCCAGGGCGGAGCAAAGACGGAAGGTCGTAAAAATGCAGATGCCGGACCTCCCCCGTTGTCTTGTCCAAAGCCATCAGCCGGGAGGCGTCCCGCCGCTCCAGGGGGGTCTGGGCAATGAGTTCCTGCGGCAGGTCAAAGTCAAAATCGGAAGTTTTCAAGAATCATCCCACCGTGACGCCAGTATAGTAGAATTTGAGGATCTGATCGTAAGTAAGTCCCTGCTTGGCCATGGCGTAGGCGCCCCACTGGCTCATCCCCACGTTGTGTCCTGCCCCCCGGCCCGAGATCACAAAGATACCGTTGGTGCCGGTATACAGGCCGCTGTCCTGGCCGCCGGAGGAACCGCTCCAGCTCTCTGCGGTGGAAGTCCCGTCCCCGGTGATGACCCAGACGTCGCCCGGGAGAACAAAGGTGTCGCCGTTTCCGTCAACGGCGTACAGACCGTCCAGCCCGGTCAGGGCCTGGGAGCCATTGACCGCGAGACCTCCGCCGGAGCCGGACGAGCCGGAGGAGGAGCCGCCACTGAGCCCGAGTTCATAGTGGTAGGATTTCAGGCCGAGGGCCCGCACCAGCTGGGCGGTCGTCTTTGAGGCCAGCAGGCGGCCGTCCGCGCCGTAAAACGCGATGGTCAGGGGATTGCCGCCGTCGGTGTATTCTGTGATCCTGGCACCCGCCGCGGTGGAGGACAGGTTGAGCTTGGAGGTCAGCTCCCGGAAGCTGCAGCTGAACGTCCAGTAGTTGTTCACATTGATGGAGGCCTCATAGGGATCGGCCTTGCCCATGAGATAGGGGTAGTTGGTGCCCCAAACGTCTTTGGCGCTCATGGAGGCGCCGCCGTTGGAGGAGTAGTAGTTGCAGGAGGCGTAGGTCCCGTTGTACTTCACGGTGACGCCGGCGGTCTCCTCCACCGCCCGGTCAGAGTTGGCGGCGGCCCGGGCCAGGCCCGAATACGCTTGGCAGTCGGTGCTGGGGCACAGGTCAAAATGGGCGCTTCTGTGGGCGTTCAGATTGGCCAGGGCATAGGTCCGGGCGGCCACCGCCTGGGCCTTCTGCGCCTCGATGGGCCAGGAGCTGCTGACCTCGATGGGCACCACGCCCTTTAAGTAATCCCCAAGCTTGACCATGTTCACAACGGTCAGATTGCCGCCGCCCACCCGCTCATAGCGGAAGCCGCCGTACCAGCGGTTGTTGTCCCGGCCAAACGCCTCGGTGTTGAACAGGGTGACGAAGTCCTCATCGCCGCCGGCGGCGTTGGGCATGATGCCGAGGCCGGTGCCGGAGCCCTTGTCGTCGTACTGGAACAGGATGGTGTCGGTCCCGGTGATCACCACGCTGACGCCGTATGCGGTGGTGCCCACGATGTCGGTCACTACCCCGTCTTCGGCGAACCGCTCCTGGACGGCCAGCGCTTCGGGGCGGCTGGCGCAGTTGGCGATCCGGGCGCGGAACGCCCCGCCGATACAGGCCGGGAACCCTCCCTGATAAACGGCCGCGGCCGCCCTGGCCTCCTCAAAGGTGGCGTAGCTGTCGGGAAGCTGAAGATGGTACTCCCCCACCACCACCGATGCGCTGCCGGCCAGGGATGCGTGGTAGCTGGTATAGCCGCCCGAAGTGCCGTAGCCCACGTTCACGGTCTCCACCACAGAGATCTTCTCCTCCGCCGTGGTCCCCAGCTGAACGAAGCGGTTGGAGTCGTCAAAATAGCCCAGGCGGAACCCGTGGCCGGTGTCGTTGGCCAGGTTGGCGCCGTCGATGGTCCTGCTCTGATAGCCGCTGTACGCCAGCCCCACTCGGATGACCCTGTCGTCCAGGGCGGCGCCGGACGCCTCGGAGGGGACTGCCGCACCCCCGGCCAGAAGACATAAAACCAGGAGAAGGGCCGCAAGTTGCACGAATTTTCGTCTCATAGGTTCTCTCCATTTCTCCATCGGGATCCGTGAAATAAATTGACACTTTACCGTGATGATGCTATAGTAGTAAAATGTATCCGCCGGTATCGGCAGGACGGACTCTAAAATCTCATATTAGATTTATTATAACCCATACACCCGCCCGGTTTCAACACCATCTTTCAAATTTTTTCGGGCGGTCAGGAGGTCAACGCTATGGCAGCAGAAAAGTACAAAGTGGGCGTCATCGGCGCCACCGGCATGGTGGGCCAGCGCTTCGTCACCCTGATGGAGAACCATCCCTGGTTCAAGCTCACCGTGGTGGCCGCCAGCCCCCGCTCCGCCGGCAAGCGGTATGAGGACGCGGTAGCCGGCCGGTGGGCCATGGAGCGGCCCATCCCCGAGGAGGCCAGGGATCTGATCCTGCTCAGCGCCCAGGACGATGTGGAGAAGATCGCCGGGATGGTGGACTTCGTCTTTTCCGCCGTGGACATGAAGAAGGATGAGATCCGCGCCCTGGAGGAGGCCTACGCCAGGTGCGAGTGCCCGGTGGTGTCAAACAACTCCGCCCACCGCTGGACCCCCAACGTGCCCATGATGGTGCCCGAGATCAACCCGGAGCACATCGAGGTCATCCCCGCCCAGCGGAAGCGCCTGGGCACCAAGCGTGGCTTCATCGCCGTCAAGTCCAACTGCTCCATCCAGAGCTATGTGCCCGCCCTGTCCCCCCTCCGGGAGTACGGCATCGAGAAGGTGTTGGTCTGCACCTACCAGGCCATCTCCGGCGCGGGCAAGACCTTCCAGACCTGGCCCGAGATGGTGGATAACCTGATCCCCTACATCGGCGGCGAGGAGGAGAAATCCGAGCAGGAGCCCCTGAAAGTCTGGGGCCGGGTGGAGAACGGCGTCATCGTCAACGCGGAGGGCATCTCCATCACCGCCCAGTGTCTGCGGGTGCCCGTGTCCAACGGCCACACCGCCGCCGCCTTTGTCACCTTCAAAAACAAGCCCACCATGGAGCAGATGAAGGAGGCCTGGGCCGGGTTCCGGGGCGTGCCCCAGGAGCTGGGCCTGCCCACCGCGCCCAGGCAGTTCCTCCACTACTTCGAGGAGCCCGACCGGCCCCAGGCCAGACTGGACCGGGACCTGGAGGGCGGCATGGCCGTGTCCATCGGCCGGCTCCGCCCCGATACCCAGTATGACTACAAGTTCGTCTCCCTGTCCCACAACACCCTCCGGGGGGCCGCCGGCGGCGGCGTGCTGCTGGCGGAGCTGCTGTGCGCCAAGGGGTATATCACCCGTAAGTGAGCAAAATCTTGATTGAAAGGGCTGCATCCAAAATGAGGACTCCTGTATTCACCGGTTCCTGTCCCGCGCTGGTCACCCCCTTTGGAGCCAACAACGCCATCGACTACGATGCCTTCGGCAAACTCATCGACGATCAGATTGCCGCAGGGGTCGATGCGGTGTGCGTATGCGGCACCACCGGCGAGTCCGCCACCATGTCCATCCGGGAGCACATCGCCGCGGTGGAGTACTGCGTCAAACGGGTGGACCACCGGGTAAAGGTCATCGCGGGCACCGGCAGCAACGACACCACCGCCGCCGTCTACCTGACCCAGCACGCCCAGGACTCCGGGGCGGACGCCGCCCTGCTGGTGACCCCCTACTACAACAAGGCCAGCCAGACCGGCCTCATCAAGCACTACGAATACATTGCCGACCGCGTGGACATCCCCATGATCCTGTACAACGTGCCCTCCCGCACCGGCATCACCTTCACCGCCGAGACCTACAAGACCCTGTCCCAGAACCCCAAGATCAACGGCGTCAAGGAGGCCAGCGGCAACTTCTCTCTGCTGGCCCACACCCGGTTCCTCTGCCCCGACGACTTCTACATCTGGTCCGGCAACGACGACCAGGTGGTCCCCATGATGGCCCTGGGGGCCAAGGGCGTCATCTCGGTGGCCTCCAACATCATCCCCGAGGTGATGGTGAAGATGTCCCACCTGTGCCTGGAGAACGACTTCGCCTCCGCCTCCAAACTCCAGATCCAGTACATGGACCTGATCGACGCCCTGTTCATCGAGGTCAACCCCATCCCCATCAAGGCGGCCATGAACCTGATGGGCATGAACGCCGGCGCCCTGCGGCTGCCACTGTGCGAGATCTCCCCCAAGAACCTGGAAACCCTCCGGGGCGCCATGACCCGCATGGGTCTGTTGTAAGAGGACGCCCATGCGAAAGATAATCATCTCCGGCTGCTGCGGCCACATGGGCCGGGTGGTGGCCGACATCTGCGCCGTCGACCCCGATGTGGAGGTCTCCGCCGGCATCGACATCCTGTCCCGCCCCATGGAGGGCTTCCCGGTATTCTCCTCCCCCGCCGCCTGCACCGCCGGGGGCGACGCGGTCATCGACTTCTCCCACCCCTCCGCCCTGGAGCCTCTGCTGGACTTCTGCGTGGAGCGGAAGCTCCCCGTGGTGCTGGCCACCACCGGGTACAGCGCGGAGCAGCTTGCCCTTATTGACCGGGCGGCCCGGTCCATTCCCGTGTTTCGCTCCGCAAATATGTCCCTGGGGATCAACGTGCTGATGGATCTTGTGAAGCGGGCTGCCTCCCTTCTGGGCGCGGACTACGACGTGGAGATCGTGGAGCGGCATCATCGCCGCAAGCTGGACGCCCCCAGCGGCACCGCCCTCATGCTGGCCGACGCCGCTGCGGAAGGGCTGCCCTACGAGCCGGAGTATGTCTTCGACCGACACTCCGTCCGCAAGGCCCGGGACGGCCGGGAGATCGGCGTGTCCTCCGTGCGGGGGGGCACCATCGTGGGGGACCACACCGTAATCTTCGCCGGCCGGGACGAGGTCATCGAGATCAGCCACCACGCCGCCAGCCGGGAGATCTTCGCGAGCGGAGCCGTGCGCGCGGCCAAGTTCCTGGCCGCGGCGGGTGAGCCTGGGCTGTACAGCATGGCCGACATGGTAAAATAAATGGAACGCAAAAACCGGACGCCGCAAGGCGTCCGGTCTGTTCTGCCGAAAAAGTCTGCCCGAGGAGAGGACTTCGTAAGGAAGTCCTCTCCGTCATTTTGTCAAGTCATCCGAATGTGATTGAGTTGCAAGGAAATTCAACTTTTTGGAGGACTATAACTATGGAAAAGTCACTGTTTGAGAAAATGGGTGGAACTTACCATTTGGAAGGCGATTATCTTCTTCCTGATTTGTCGATGCCGGAGATTGTTCCTATTGGCCCGTGGGGACAACGACACCTGCGGTACATCTGTAAGAACAAACAAGGACTTTATGCCGCGCTGCTAAGCACGGGTAAGCTAAACAGCTATCTGACTGATATTGATCGACAGGCGGAGACCACATTCTCCCAGCTGGTAGAGCAGATGGCCCAATGTCAAGGGGTGACGGAGCAACTCAAGGCGGAGAATCAGATGGCTTGGATCGGGAGGATGAACAATATTCAGGCGGCGGCAATGGAAATCGTCAATTCAGAAATCATTTACGCATAAACGAGCTATGGCGGCGGGAGCAATCCCGCCGCCATAGCTTTTGACCTGCCTTGATTCAGTTTATTTCCCAGCCACCGCCCACCGCCGCCAGCACAGCCAGCAGAGGGCCAGCAGCACAATGGTGATGACCGCGTATAGCATCGCCCCAGACTGGAAAATCTCCAACGGCCCTAACATATGGCCGTTATATAGAGATTGAGAGGAGATCAGATTGTAGGGCAACCAGTCGGGCCACCGCCCCGTAGGATGTCCCCAGGCCATCATATAAATCATCGCCAGACCAGGGAGAAAGGAGATTGCCAACGCGATCGTTGAATTACCGATGGCGGACAGAAGCATGACAAAACCGCCACACAATACACTGTATAGTACCATTAGGCCCGACATTGTCAGCAGCGCGCCGCCGACGGACAAGGTCAGCCCGCTCTGCGGCTCACAGAGTTGGATCGGTGTGCCAAAGCCCAATTTACCGCCCAAGAGTATCAGCTCGGTTGCAATCGTCGTGGCGACCGCTGCCGCCGCAATACCCCCCGCCGTCAGACTGCCCGCTAAAGTTTTGGCCAATGCCAGGGGGAAGCGGCTCTTAGATGCAACAAAAAGAATTGGCCCGGTTTTGTCGCGGCGTTCCTCCGAAAATACTCCACAGAGCGCCGCCGCGATCCCAAACGGAAGAATGATCGCTACACTTTGCAAACGTGCAATGGCATATTTGGCCCCTTTGCAGTATTCATATGTGAAGGGTTCGTCTATTTTCTTCGCCTGGGCTTCCCAATGGGAGGTTTCCGCTGCTGTCAGCTCCTGCCCCGCAAGATTGCTACGCGCAAGTTCCCGACGTGCCTGATAGAACTCCCCGGCGGTGACGGTATCCGGGTCCAACCCCAGTGTCCACACCATATCAACCGGTGCGAAATAGGTGGGGTCTACCAGATACAAATAGCTGTTTAGCTGAAAAGAGTTTTCCCCCACTTGAGGCAAAGAGCGGTGCATGACCTTAAAAAAGTCCTCGTCCCACATCTGTCCATCCAACTTTGACCCGTTTTTCCCTTCTCTGGTGGACTGGTCATAAGCGGTAAGAAACGCCGAATACTCCGTACCGTCCTCCGTTGTATAGGTGAATTGGAACCCGTTAGCCCCTCGCCCTGTCCACCAAAACAGTGAGGCGTTTACCATACACACAACTACCACGAGGGCCGTAGCCACCCAAGTGAGTTTGCGCATCCAAATCTTCGTCATTTCATAGCGGAATAACATACCAAGGTTCTTCATTCTCTCTCGCCTCCAAACTCCTCCAGATAAAGTTGCTCCAAATCAGTGCGGCTCTTGTCCCAGGACTCGTCCAGAATGATATGTCCCTCGGACATCATCAGCATATGATCCGCGATGTGTTCCACGTCGGACACGATATGGGTGGACAGCAGTACGATGGAATCATGGCCCAGGTCGGCCAGCAGGTTGCGGAACCGCACCCGCTCTTTGGGATCAAGCCCCGCTGTGGGCTCGTCCACAATGAGCAGTCGGGGATCGTTCAGCAATGCCTGGGCGATGCCCAGCCGCTGCCTCATGCCGCCGGAATAGGTCTTGATCTTCTTTTTGCCCACATCGGCCAGGCCCACCAGTTCCAGCAGCTCCGCTGACTTTCGTTTGGCGTGGGGCCGGGACAGCCCTTTCAGCGCCGCCAGATACAATAGGAAGTCCAGCCCGGTGAAGTCCGGGTAGTAACCGAAGTCCTGGGGCAGATAGCCCAGCACCGCCCGGTAGTCCTCGCTGGACACGTCCATTCCGTCCAGAGCCACGGACCCCGCTGTGGGCTTCAAAATGCCGCAAAGCATCCGCATGAGGGTGGTCTTGCCCGCGCCGTTGGCCCCCAGCAGGCCGTTGATCCCCTCTGTGAGCCGGAGGGATACCCCGTCCACCGCCTTTTTGTCCTTGTAGTGCTTGCTCAGTTCTCGCACAGTCAGTTCCATTGTAATTCCTCCGTTTCCTTTACGGTCTTGACGAACTCAAAGGCGGACGCCGCCAAGGTGAGGGCCAGGGCCGCCCACCAGAAGGGGGCGTTCTCCGCATGGTACAACTCTGGCCGGGTCCCCCACGCCCACATCCCCAGGGCGCACATCAGGAACGCGGCGGCGGCGCAGGCCAGCAGGCCCTCCTGCCCCCGCACCCGGCGGGACGCCTCCATCCCGATGGCGGCGGTGAGCAGATAAGGGGTCAGCAGATATACTCCCGCTTGCAGCATCTTTCCGCCGCCCCGAAGGGCCAGGACCGGCGTGGCCAGCCCCAGCAGGAGCAGATGGAGCAGACCCACAGCGGCCATCCGGGCCAGCAGCGCAGAGCGGAGTGGCATCCGGCAGGCCAGTTCCAGCTCCTCCATGCCGTACCGCCGGGACCGGCCCCACTCGGCCACCGCGATCAGGGCCAGCAACGGAGTCAGGGCCGAGGCCGTCCACACCGCCCCCGGCTCCCGCCCCGCCGCCAGGACCAGGATAACGGCAAACAGGGCGGCAGACCCCGCCCACGTCCACCAGCGGACATATCCCGCCTGGGTCAGTAGCAACTCGGCGGGGCCCAGCTCCCGGCGGCGGTGGACCCGCAGAAAGGCGGCCTTTCGCTCCGGGGGCGGGGCGGAAAAGGCCATATCCAGCGCAGTTTTCAGCTTTTTGTCCATACGCTATCCCTCCAATCGCTGACGCAAACGCTTCAAAACGCCTCTCAAGCGCCGGTACAGGGCAAACCGGCTCACCCCGTACAGCCTGCACAGCACGCCTACGGGCACCTCGTTCACCACCCGCAGCAGCACCAGCTCCCGGTCCTCCGGGGACAGCCGGTCCAGCTCGCTCCGCAGGGCTATGGACAGCAGCGGGTCGTCCGGCTCCGCCGGCAAATCCTCCGGCAGAGGTTCAGTGCCGGGCCTCCGGCCCTCGTCGGTGCAGAGGTTCCGGGCGATGGTGTAGAGATACTGGAGCGTCTGCCCGGTGTCCCGGTAGGTGTCGCTGGAAAGCCAGCGCAGAAAAGTCTCCTGGGTCACGTCCTCCGCCCGATGCCGGTCTCGGAGGCGGAAATAGCAGTAGCGATAAATTCTATCGTACTGCGCTTCAATGTCTATTGCCACAGTCAACCTCCTTTCGACGCACCTCACTATGTATAACGGTTGAAAAAGCAAAATGTGCGGTAATAAGTAAAAAAATTCAATCTTTAAGTTGCAAATTTTCTAAACCGAATAGGATACCCGCTGTTCCAAAAAAATATACAAAACTTCGCAAAAAGCTCTTGACAAACATCCGTTCTATGTTGTAATATAAAATACTCTCCATAGGAGAGCCATAATTACATAGCATGAGAGGATCACCTCTCCGCCTCCGAAACTGCTTTGGACTGTCGGCAGTTGGAGGTAAGAAAGACAGTCTCGACTTTGTATCTCAAAGCCGGTTACATCAATGTGAAAAACGACTTCAGCAACACAAAGGGGGTAGTCTATCCCTTCGCGGGTCGGTACACATTGGTGTGCCGGCTTTTTTGTTGCCCAAAAACGCCGGTCACAACTGAATGACCGGCTGAACAGGATATGTTTTTGGTGAAGTACGCCGTGACCTTCCGAAAGGAAAGAGCGTACCGGGAAAACAAAACGCCGCGGTGAGATTCCGGGGCAGGAACGGTGTTCAGACAAAACGGCAAAAGTTTCGGCGGGGTGCAGGGTGCCCTTTTCAAAGGGCGGCCCTGCCGGGAGAGCGATCCGCAGATCGCGGGGGCAGCGCCCCCATTCCCCCTCGGAGAGCCCACTGACATCTTTGCAGCCGTAAGGCTGAAAGTGTCATAGTGGGTTAGATACTTTGAAAAAGTATCTAACAAGAACGGCGCAGGTAAGTGCAGAAAGGAGGTTATAAATGGAGAAAACAAATTTCACCGTAGCGAGAGTCGTCACCCACACGAGAGCGGGCGTGGGTAAGTGCGAGCGCCACAACGAGCGAAAAAATGAAAATTACGGCAACATGAACGTGGATCTGGAGCGCACCCCTATGAATATCCACTTCAAGGACTGCGGCGGCGCGACCTACAATGAGACATTGGACAGGCTGGTGGCCGCCGGGGAGGTATCCCTCCGGGGCCTGAAGGCCGACGCCAGGGTGTATGACGAGATGATCCTGGATGTGAATACGGACTACTTTGAGCGGCACGGGGGCTACGACTTTGCCCAGCGGTTCTATGGGGAGGCGTACCGTTTCGCCTGTAAGCTGTACGGAGAACAGAACATCCTCTCCGCTGTCATGCACGCCGACGAGATCAACCTGGCCCTGACGGAGCGGTACGGATACCCTGTCTACCATTACCACCTTCACATTGTAGCACTCCCGGTGGTGGAAAAGCAAGTGCTGTGGTCCAAGCGGTGCAGGGATAAGGCGCTGGTCGGCACGGTCAAAGAGACCGTCCAGCAGGTCAGTCATTCAAAGAAGTGGAAGTCCCAGCGGGCTTTGGACGAGAATGGCAAACCTGCCTTTGATGATAAAGGCAGGCCCAAGCTGCTTCCATCCTACAGCGTTTTGCAGGACGAGTTCTGTGATCACATGAAGGAGGCCGGATTCACTGATTTCATCCGAGGGGAACGGGGTAGCACGGAGGACAATCTCTCCTGTCTGCAATATCAGATCAAGAAGGACACGGAACGCTTGGAAGCGATACGGGAGAAAATCAGAGCGGAGGAAGTCGAGTACGCGGTCGTTCATTCTGTCCACAAGACCCACGCGGAAATCGACGACATGGGCAGGAAAACGCTGACCGGCAAGGTCACAGTGTCTCAGGCAGACTACGATGCCCTTACGCAGCTTGCCAAGGAAGGGGTTTCTGAACGGGGGCAGCTCGACCGGCTGAAGGAGGAAAACCGTCAGCTCCAGGCCAGGGTCTGGAACCTACAAAGCAGCTTGAACCAGTTGGAAAGGCAGTTCGATGAGTTGGTGGAACGGTGCCGGCCTTATCTGGAAGCGGTCAGGGCCATGCCGGAAAAGGTGAAGGAATTTTTGGACAGTATTCTGGCCCCGGTCCGCAGACAAAGGGAAGAACAGAGCCGGTCCATCATGTATGGGAAAAGCAAAACACGGGAAAGGAGGGATGACACCAGATGAGTATCGTTTTAGAGTTGACAGAAAAAGAGCGGGAGATCGTCGATGAGGTACTGGAGCGGCTGGACAACACAGCGGAATATCTTGCCGGCCTGTCCCATGAGGAACGTCTGAACTGGCTGAGAACGCATCAGTTTTACCACCCGATCAGCTTTGAGCGGGAGATCGACGGTACCGTTTATTCCGTCAACGCCCATTTCAGTGACAAAAATACCGAGACCGTCGAGGGGAAAGTCATGCGTATCCTCGACTGAAATATCGCACATTAAAGTGTTGAAGTTTTGCGCCGGATGTGGTATGATGACAGTACCTTGCAATCCATATCACATTCGGCTGCGGAAAGGAGTAACTTTTGAAGAAAAAGCAGCCAGAACAACAGAGGATCACGGCGCTATATGCCAGACTGTCCCGCGACGATGAAAAGGATGGTATTTCGGGCAGCATCCAGAACCAGCGGGCCATCTTGGAGAAATACGCCGCCGACAACCACCTGCCTAACCCCCGATTCTTTTACGATGACGGTTACTCAGGAGTCACGTTCACAAGGCCGGCCTTCATGGAGATCATGGAGCTGGCCGAGCAGGGCCTTGTGGCCAATCTGGTGGTAAAGGATCACTCCCGGCTGGGACGGAACCGGCTGGTGGTGGGCCAACTGCTGGAGGAAGATTTTGTCCGTTTGAACGTGCGGTATATCGCCATCATGGACAACATCGACACGGCCAACGGCGTCAGCGACATCGTGCCCATGCAGGACCTGTTCAACGAGTGGCACGCGAAAAACACCAGCGACAAAGTGCGCCGGGTCATGCAGAGCCGGGGAAATGCCGGGATACCCCTCACCACCAACCCGCCCTTTGGGTACAAAAAGGACCCGGAAGATAAAAACAAGTGGCTGGTGGACGAACCGGCGGCAGAGGTGGTAAGGCGCATCTTCCAGATGTCCGTGAGCGGCCTGGGGCCAACGCAAATCGCCAAGAAGCTGCGGTCGGACGGTGTGATGACCCCCAGCGAGTATCTGCACAGCATCGGCGTCAATTGCTCTGCCAAACTCCCGGCGTATCCGCACAACTGGTGTTCTGATACCGTGGCGGCCATTCTGGACCGGCAGGAGTACACCGGGGACACCGTAAATTTCCGCTCCTTCAGCCAGTCCTTCAAGCAGAAGAAACGGCTGGACAAGCCCCAGGAGGAGTGGAAAGTGTTCCCCGACACCCACCCGGCTGTCATTGACCGGGAGACCTTCGACCTTGTCCGGGAACTCCGCCAGCACCGTCGCAGGCCCACGAAAAGCGGCATTGTCAGTATGTTCTCAGGGTTGCTGTACTGTGCCGACTGCGGAGAAAAGTTATATTACAGCGCCTTGGGAAATTACAAGCGGGAGCAGGCCAACTTCTTTTGCTCCAGCTACCGCAAGACCCCTGGCGTATGCACCGCCCACTTTATTCGGGAACGTGCGGTGGAGCAGTTGGTATTGGAGGGCTTGCAGCGGCTATTGTGGTACGTCCAAGTTTTTGAGCCTGTGTTTGCCAGGGATCAGATGGAGCGGTTTGGCCTGCAGGAGAAGAAAGAACTGGCGGCCAAGCGGCGGGAGTTGGACCGAGCTAAACAGCGGGTATTGGAGATCGACCGGCTCGTCCAGAAGAGCTACGAGGATATGTCCAGGGGCCTGCTGTCCGAGGAACGCTTTGCCACATTGACGGTATCGCTGGAAACCGAGCAGAAGCAGTTGAAGGCAATGATTCCAGAGATGGATGCCAGCCTGGAGACTACTACGGATAAGGCCGCTGACCTTCAGCGGTTTATTGAGCGAGCCAGACAGGTGACCCGGCTGACGGAACTGACGCCTGAAATCGTCCATGAGTTCATCGAAAAAATCGTGGTACACAGCCCGGAAAGAATAGACGGCAAGCGCCATCAGACTGTGGACATCTACTACAACACTATCGGTCTGTGGACCGTACCCGACGTCGAGAAATTGGAACAGCAATTTCTGACCCACTACAAAGCCATGCAGAAGCGTAGAAAAAAGACGGCGTAGCCATATAGCTACACCGCCTCTAATCAGATAATTTTCACTTACAAGAGCCGCCTTGGGGGACACTTCCTTATGGAGTGTCCCCCGAGGGCAGACTTTTTTTGACCGAACCGCCCGCCGGCGGGAACTTGCGCGTAAAAAAGCGCCGGGGCATCGCTGCCCCGGCAGAAAAGGATGGAGGATAGAATGAAAAAGAAAATCGCCTCTTGCGATTCTTAGGATAGGCGCGAAGTGTTACGGAACTTCGAGAACAATTATTAAAAAAGCGTTAAATCTGCCTGCGGTTTCCGCACCCGCACCAGCAGCAGGCGGCCCGTTCCCACGGAGATCCGCGCGATCCGCCCCGGCAGCACCTCGTTGCTGACGCCATAGGCGTACTCCGCCGTGATCTCCGCCCCGGTCAGCGGCCACTTTGCCCCGGTGACGGCGATCTGCCCCGCCGGACCGTCCACCGCCAGCAGGGAAAAATACGGCCAGTCCTCCGTGACGGAGGCGGGGCGGCTGGACACGATCTCCATCTCCGAGAAGTCGTCGGCCAGCAGAGCCCGCTTTCCTAGGCTGTCAAGCCACAGCAGCAGCCCCAGATTGGCCAGAGTGTGGTCCACCCTGCCCCCGGCGCAGCCCAGCAGGAGGAAGTCCTCAAAGCCCCGTTTGACCGCCTCTCTGGCGGCGTACACCGTGTCGGTGTCGTCCTTCTCCCGGGGCAGGGCGATGGTCTCCGCCTCCGTCTCCGGCCGGGGGTGGGAGTCGAAGTCCCCCACGATCAGATCCGGGGCGGCCCCGAGCCCCTCCCGATGGAACAGGCCGGCGTCGCAGTAGAGGAAAAAATCCCCGGCGCGGAGACAGCTCCTGGCGCTGCCGTAGTCCCCGATGGGCGCGCCGCCCACGATGACGCACCGCCTCACCGCTCCGCCTCCTGCCTGAAGTAGCCCCGCAGGTCAAAGGCGTGATCCATAGGCCCGCTGCCCGCCCCCAGATCCAGCATGGCGGCCAGCGCGCCGGAGAGATAGTCCTTCGCCCGGCGGATGGACTCCGGCAGATCGAAGCCCTTGGCCAGGTTGGCGGTGATGGCGCTGGACAGAGTGCAGCCGGTGCCGTGTGTGTTGGGATTGCGGATGCGCACTCCCCGGAACCAGGTGAATGTCCCGTGATCGTACAGCAGATCGTCGGCGTCGCAGAGACTGTGGCCCCCCTTGCAGAGGACGGCGCAGCCGTACCGGTCCCCGATCTGTTCCGCCGCCCGCTCCATGTCCCCTGGCGTGCGGACAGACAGCCCGGACAGGGCCTCCGCCTCCGGGATGTTGGGGGTGATGACCGAGGCCAGCGGCAGCAGTTCCGCTTTCAGGGTGTCCACGGCGTCATCGGAGATCAGTCTGGCTCCGCTGGTGGCTGCCATCACCGGGTCCACTACGATGTTTTTGGCCCCGTAATACCGCAGCCTGTCACCGATCACCCGGATCAGGGCGGCGGAGGAAACCATGCCGATCTTTACCGCGCCGGGCCGGATGTCCCCGAACACCGCGTCGATCTGCTTTTTCAAGAACTCCGGCGTGGACTCCAGGATGCCGGTGACGCCGGTGGTATTCTGGGCGGTGAGGGCTGTGACAGCGCTCATGGCGAACACGCCGTTCATCGTCATGGTCTTCAGATCCGCCTGGATGCCCGCGCCGCCGCTGGAGTCGCTGCCGGCGATGGCGAGGGCGACGGGCCTGGTCCTTCCGGCGTTTACCGCCTCCATCACCCGGAGCCTCAAGGTCCTGGCTGCCCGCCCGATGTCCGGCTGGCCGAAGATGCCGCCGATGGCCGCCGCGCCGCTGATCCCCGTGCCGGCCAGTTCCCTCACGTTGTCCGCATTTACCCCGCCGATGGCCGCCACCGGGATGGACACCGCGGCGCAGATGGCCTTCAGCGTCTCCCGGTCCATGGGTCTGGCATCCGCCTTGGAACCTGTGGAGAACACCGCCCCGGAGCCCAGATAGTCGGCTCCGGCAGCCTGGGCGGCCCTGGCCTGTTCCACCGTTCGGGCGGACACGCCGATGACGGCCCAGGGGCCCAGCAGCCTTCTCGCCTCGGCCGGGTCCATGTCCCCCTGCCCCAGGTGGACGCCGTCGGCGCCGGAGGCCAGGGCGACCTCCACGCTGTCGTTGACGATGAGGGGCGCGCCATAGGCGTGGCACAGGACGGCCAGTTCCCTGGCCTGGGTGATACAGGCGTCCCGGTCCAGCCCCTTCTCCCGGAGCTGGACCATGGTCACGCCCCCCTCCAGCGCCCGGCGCACATGCTCCGTCAGGGATTCTCCCCCGAGCCAACGCCGGTCGGTGACGGCGTACAGCAGGATATGTTCTCTCAGGTCTCTCACGGGCGCGGTCCCCCCTGTTCAGTCCTTTAGGATCAGCGATACCGGGCAGTGGTCACTGCCATAGATATCGGAGTGGATGGCGGCCCCTTCCACCCGGTCCATGAGCCGCTCAGACACGATAAAGTAGTCGATGCGCCATCCGGCATTGTTCTCCCTGGCGTGGAAGCGGTAGCTCCACCAGGAATAGGCGCCGGTCAGGTCCGGGTGCAGCCGCCGGAAGGCGTCCGCGAATCCGGACGACAGCAGCCGGGTCATTTTGGCCCGCTCCTGGTCGGAGAAGCCGGCGTTTCCCCGGTTGGTCCTGGGATTTTTCAGGTCGATCTCCTCATGGGCCACGTTCAGGTCCCCGCAGTAGATCACCGGCCTGGTTTTGTCCAGGCTTTTCAGGTAGTCCAGCAGGTCGTCCTCCCAGTTCTCCCGGTAGTCGATGCGGGCCAGCCCCTCCTGGGCGTTGGGGGTGTAGCAGTTCACCAGCCAGAAGTCCGGATACTCCAGGGTGATGAGCCGCCCCTCGTGATCGTGCCTGTCCACGTCCATGCCGTATGACACGGACAGGGGCGCCTCCCGCGTGAAAACGGCGGTGCCCGAGTAGCCCTTCTTCTCCGCCGAGTTCCAGAACTCATGGTAGCCTGGCAGGTCCACCTCCGCCTGCCCCCGCTCCATCTTGGTCTCCTGGAGGCAGATCACATCGGCGTCCAGGGCGGCGATAGACTCCGGAAAGCCCTTTTTCAGGCAGGCCCTCAGGCCGTTCACATTCCATGATACCAGCTTCACAGCGCTCTCCCCTTTCGCGATGTCATTTTAAATCCTGACCGCGCGCGTTGTCAATCCCCGCCGTCTGTTTTGGGCTGGGTGTTGACTTTTTCTCCGGGAAGCCGTATTCTAATAGAAGTTATGCGCGGCTCCGTTTCCGAACGTTCAACACCCAATGGGAGGTCTTTTACCTATGTGCGGCATCACCGGCTTCGTATCCCGCTCCGCCCCCGACGTGGACGCCCTCCATGCCATGGGCGACACCATAAGGCACCGCGGTCCCGACGGCGAGGGCTACTATGTGGACGACCACTGCGCCATCGCCCACCGGCGGCTGTCCATCATCGACCTGGCGGGCGGCAGTCAGCCCATGTACAGCCCGGACGGGCGGTACGTCATCGCCTACAACGGCGAGATCTACAACTACCGGGAGCTGCGGGAGGAGTTGAAGGCGGCGGGCGTCCCCTTCTCCACCAACTGCGACACCGAGGTCATCCTGATGGGCTACGCCCACTGGGGCGTCGAGGTCACCAAAAAACTCCGGGGCATGTTCGCCTTCGTCATCTGGGACAAGGAGAAGCGGGAGCTGTTCGGCGCCCGGGACCCCTTCGGCATCAAGCCCTTTTATTACGCCCCCATGGGGGATTACTTCTTCTTCGGCTCCGAGTGCAAGAGCTTCCTCCCCCACCCCGCCTTCAAAAAGGAACTGAACGGCGACGCGCTGAAACTCTACCTCACCTTCCAGTACTCAGCCCTGAACGAGTCCTTCTTCAAGGGGGTATACCGGCTGCTGCCGGGGCATTACTTCCTCCACCGGGACGGGATCACCGAGTTCTACTCCTACGCCAAGCTGACCTTTGACCCGGAGAACATGCCCCTGGAGGAGCGCACCAAACAGATCCGGGAGACCGTCTCCCGCTCGGTGGAGGCCCACCAGATCAGCGACGTGGAGGTGGGCGCCTTCCTGTCCGGCGGCATCGACTCCAGCGTCATCACCGCCCTGTCCCGGCCAGACAAGACCTACTCCGTGGGCTTCGAGCGGGAGGGCTTCAACGAGACCCACGAGGCCCAGGAGCTCTGCAAGGAACTGGGGCTGAAGAACTACTCCAAGGTCATCACCGCCCAGGAGTTTTTTGACGTGCTGCCCACGGTGCAGTACTTTGCCGACGAGCCAAACGCCAACCTGTCCACTGTGCCGCTGTACTTTTTGTCCCGGCTGGCGGCCCAGGACGTGAAGGTGGTCCTCTCCGGCGAGGGAGCGGACGAGCTGTTCGCGGGGTATGAGACCTACCACACCACCCGGCTGTTCCGGGCCTGGCGCAGGATGCCCAAATTGATGCGCAAGGCCGCCGCGGCGGCGGCGTCCAGGCTGCCCAAGTTCCACGGCCAGGGCTTTTTGAAAAAGGCGGCCAAAGAGGTCCGGGAGTACTTCGTGGGGCAGGCGTTCATCTTCGATAACGACGAGGCGGAGCGGGTGCTGGCTCCCAAGTACCGCAGCGTCCTCACCTGGCGGGACGTGACCGGCCCTTATTTCGACGCGGTAGAGGACGCCGACGATCTCATCAAGATGCAGTACCTGGATCTGCACCTGTGGCAGCCCCTGGACATCCTCCGCAAGGCGGACCGGATGACCATGGCCAACGCTCTGGAACTGCGGGTGCCCTACCTGGACCGGGAGGTATGGGCGGTGGCCCGCGCCATCCCCAGCAGCCAGAAGATGCGGGGCAGGATGGTGACCAAATATCCCCTGCGCATGGCCGCCGTCCCCCTGCTGCCGGATGACTGGGTCAACCGGCCCAAGGCGGGCTTCCTGGTGCCCTTTATCGCCTGGCTGCGGGAGGAAAAGTACTACAACTGGGCCAAGGAGATCATCAATCGGGAGTACGTCTCCGAGTTCTTCGACCGGGACTATCTGCTGGACCTGCTGGAGCGCCACTACTCCGGAAAGGAAAAGACCCACCGGAAGCTGTACACGGTGCTGTCCTTCCTGATCTGGTATCAGGTGTACTTCCCCGAAAAGTGCGGCGCCGGGGCCTTCGTGCCGCCGGAACCTCCCAGACGCTGAACTCAATGTGGACGGATACAGGAAATCCCTCTCGTCTTTTGAGAGGGATTTCCTGTCACACGGAGGCGGAAGGCCCCTCCGTCGGCCCTGCTGCGCAGCGCCTGATTTCCATCGCCAGCGCCGCTGCGCCGAACCCCAGCGCGATCAGCATGGACAGGGCCTCCAGCCCCATGACGAACTGATACCTGCCCAGGGTGAGCACATAATTGTATTTCAGACGCAGATAGACAAAATAAGAGGCCAGGGACGCGCCCTCCGCCAGGACGGCCGCCGGGAGCCGCCGCCAGCCGGCGCAGGCCCAACACAGGCAAATCGTGTCCGCCAGGATGAAATACCGCTCGTGCATATGGGGCAGCAGGAAGGGGACGCCGATGACCAGCACTACGGCCATGGCCATTGCCGCGCCGCCGTCCATCCGCCGGCCCAGCCGCAGGGCGACGCCCAGCAGGACCAGTACCAGCGCGAAGGCCGCCAGGACGCCGACCCGGGCCGCCAGTCCCCTGTCCACCTCCGCGCCCGCGGGGATGAACTGATACGCCGACGGGGCGTTCAGCACCAACCGGTCGCTGTACTCCCCCATCTGCCCGAAGTAGACCCCCAGGATATCCTCCAGCGGCTTGCCCAGGCGCAGCGCGGGCAGGATGGTGACCAGATAGGCCAGCGGGAACACCATCAACTCCCGGAATCTGACCCGTTTGGACAGCCACAGCGCCCCCCACAGGGGCATGAGGAACACCGTCTGGAGCTTGAAGGAGAAGGCGACGGCCAGCAGGACCACCGAGGGGACGTTTTTCCCCTCCAGCGCCAGGGCCAGGGCGTGGACGCACAGGGCGGCGTAGATGGCGTCGCATTGGCCCCAGAGGGAGCCGTTGAGCACCACCGTGGGCAGGAGCAGGAGGACCGCGTAGGCGGCGAAGGGGGCCCTGTCCCCCGCCCGCTTTCCCCGCAGGACATTGACCAGCCGGAACCCGCCCCAGGCCAGCAGCACATCGAACAGGATGGAGAACAGCTTGATGACATACAGGTCGGGCAGTTTCAGGTAGGACGCCGCCGCCAGAAAGTACAGGTAGGGCACATTGTAGTCCCCTACGCTGCCGGCGATGGCCGCAAAGCCGCCGTTGGCGCGAAAATACTCCATCCAGTGGGACAGGAAGTTGTTGAAGTCCCCGCTGACGTAGTCGAGGCACACCGCCCGCAGCAGCAGGGCCGCCCCGATGGGCAGCAGCATGGTCATCCGCTCGGAGCGGTCCGCCCCCTCCAGGATCAGCAGGAACAGGGCCAGCACCCCCAGCAGGCCCAGCATGACGGCGGCCGCGATCCGGTCGCCGGCGCTCCCCAATGGCGGGCCGAACTGGCCGATCCCGTTGTTGAACCACTCCAGCCAGTCCAGGTCCAGATTCACCGCCGCCTGGACCGCCGCGGCCAGACAGAGCAGGCCCAATACCCCGCACAGCGGGGCCGGTCTGATGGTTCTGCGCTGCTCCATTGGGATGCTCCTCTCCGCAGATTTCGTCAAAAGTCGGCTGCCATTCATAAATCTGCTATTGAAAATGCCCCGCCGATTCTATATAATGTCTTGTTGGGGCAATTCGCTCCCTTGATTATGCAATAAACCGATTTCATTGTCAAGCTTCCACAGGAGGCGGGACAATGGTCTGAGAGGTGCGATCTATGATCCTTCGCGTCGGCATCGACATCGGCTCCACCACCGTGAAGGTGGTTGTGCTGGACGAGGACAACAAGCTGCTGTTCCGCTCCTACGAGCGGCACTATTCCAAGGCCCGGGAGCGGGCCTGCGAGACCCTGCGCTCCATCGAGGATATGCTGAAGGGCCGGGACGTGCGCCTGGTCATCACCGGCTCCGCCGGCCTGGGCGTGGCCAAGGCCGCCGGGCTGGACTTCGTCCAGGAGGTGTACTCCACCGCCGCCGCCGTCAACCAGTTCATCCCGGACACCGACGCCGTCATCGAGCTGGGCGGCGAGGACGCCAAGATCATCTTCTTTGGCGGGGCGCTGGAGGAGCGGATGAACGGCTCCTGCGCCGGCGGCACCGGGGCCTTCATCGACCAGATGGCCACATTGATGAACGTCACCGTGAACGAGCTGGACGAATTGTCCCTCAAGCACGAGAAGATCTATCCCATCGCCTCCCGGTGCGGCGTGTTCGCCAAGAGCGACATCCAGCCCATCCTGAACCAGGGCGGGCGGAAGGAGGACGTGGCCGCCTCCATCTTCCAGGCGGTGGTGGACCAGACGGTGGCCGGTCTGACCCAGGGGCGGGAGCTCAAGGGCAAGATCGTGTTCCTGGGCGGGCCGCTGCACTTCCTCATGGGCCTGCGGGAGCGGTTCGTGGAAACGCTGCAATTAGACGAGGACCACGCCATCTTCCCGGAGGACGGGGACTGCTTCGCCGCCATCGGCGCGGCGCTGTGTTCTTCCGACTACCCCGTGCGGCCCTTCGACGAGCTGTTCAAGCTACTGGAGGAGAGCCGTGGGGCCACCTCGGTGGTGGACACCATGCCCCCCCTGTTCGCCAGCCGGGAGGAGTACGACGCCTTCACCGCCAGGCACAATTCCTCCACCCCGCCCAAGGCGGACATCAACACCTACACCGGCGACGCGTACTTAGGCATCGACGCCGGCTCCACCACCACTAAGATGGCCCTCATCGCCCCCGACGGCGGGCTGCTGTACACCTACTACCACTCCAACCAGGGCAACCCCGTGGCCATCGTGCTGGACCAGCTGAAGACCATCTACGGCCTCTGCGGGGACCGGATCGTCATCAAGGGCTCCGCCGTCACCGGCTACGGCGAGGACCTCATCAAAAACGCCTTCTCCTGCGATTTGGGACTGGTAGAGACGGTGGCCCACTACCGGGCTGCCGCCCACTTCAACCCCGACGTGGACTTCATCATCGACATCGGCGGCCAGGACATGAAGTGCTTCAAGATCCGCAACGGCGCGGTGGACTCCATCATGCTCAACGAGGCCTGTTCCTCCGGCTGCGGCTCCTTTATCGAGACCTTCGCCAAGGCCCTGGGGTACGACATCGCCGACTTCGCCAAGCTGGGCCTGTTCACCAAAAAGCCGGTGAACCTGGGCTCCCGCTGCACCGTGTTCATGAACTCCAGCGTGAAGCAGGCCCAGAAGGACGGCGCCTCGGTGGAGGACATCTCCGCCGGCCTCTCCATCTCCATCGTGAAGAACGCCATCTACAAGGTCATCCGGGCGGCCAACGCCGACGACCTGGGCAAACACATCGTGGTCCAGGGGGGCACCTTCTACAACGACGCGGTGCTCCGCGCCTTCGAGCAGGAGCTGGGCAGGGAGGTCACCCGCCCCACCATCGCCGGCATCATGGGGGCTTTCGGCGCCGCCCTGGCCGCCAAGAAGCTGGGCCTGGAGAAGTCCAATCTGTTAAGCCTTGACGCCTTACAGTCCTTCACCCACACGGCGCGGCCCGTCACCTGCGGTCTCTGTACCAACCACTGCTCCCTCACCGTCAACACCTTCGACGGGGGGCGGCGGTTCATCTCCGGTAACCGCTGCTCCCGGCCCCTGGGCAAGGAGAAGATCGAGCTGCCCGACCTGTACCGCTACAAGTACAAAAAGCTCCGTGCCCTGGAGGGCAAGGGGAAGGGTGACGGCTCCCGGGGCCGCATCGGCATCCCCTTCGGGCTCAATATGTACGAGAACCTGCCCTTCTGGTTCGAGCTGTTCACCCGGCTCAACTTCGAGGTGGTCCTCTCCCCCGAGTCCTCCCGGAAGCTGTACATCAAGGGCCAGCGCACCATCCCGTCGGACACGGTGTGCTACCCCGCCAAGCTGCTCCACGGCCACGTGGAGGCCCTGGTGGAGGCGGGGGTGGACGCCATCTTCTACCCCTGTATGTCCTACAACTTCAACGAGAAGATCTCCGACAACCACTACAACTGCCCGGTGGTGGCCTACTATCCCGAGCTGCTGGCCGCCAACATCCCCGACCTGAAAAAGACCCGCTTTCTGAATCCCTACGCCGGCCTCCACCGGCCCCACGACTACGAGCGCATCGGCTCCCAGTGGTTCGCCGACACCTTCGGCGTCCCCCGGCACGAGGCGAAGGAGGCTATTCGGGCCGCCTATGAGGCGTATCACGCCTACGAGGAGGACGTGCGGGCCACGGGCAAAGCCTACATCGAGGAGGCCCGGGCGGCGGGCAGGCCCATCATCGTGCTGGCGGGCCGGCCCTATCACATCGACCCGGAGATCAACCACGGCATCGACGAGCTCATCGGCTCCTTCGGCTTCTACGTGGTCAGCGAGGACGCGGTGGCCTACCTGGAGGACTACGCCCCCCGGAAGGTGCTGAACCAGTGGACCTTCCAGGCCCGGATGTACAACGCTGCCCGGTACGTCTGCACCCAGCCGGATATGCAGCTCATCCAGCTTGTATCCTTCGGCTGCGGCACCGACGCCATCACCGGCGACGAGGTCCGCTCCATCCTGGAACAGGGCGGCAAGCTCTACACCCAGCTGAAGATCGATGACATCAGCAACCTGGGCGCCGTCAGGATCCGGGTGCGCTCCCTGATGGCCGCCATGGAGGAGCGAAAGGCGTGATGCGCCTCGCCTCAGCGGCGCTTACGGGTCTTTCCCCGGCGAAAGGAGTTTCGATACATGGCTAAACTGGTTTTCGACAAGGACGGACGTCTCCTGTTCACCAAGGAGATGAAGGAGGAATACACCATCCTCATGCCCCAGATGCTCCCCGTCCACTTCGGCATGTTCCGGCAGCTGCTGATCCTGGAGGGCTACAAGGTGGATATGCTCACCTCCAACCACCGGGGCATCGTGGACGAGGGGCTGAAATACGTCCACAACGACACCTGCTACCCCGCCCTGCTGGTCATCGGTCAGCTCATCGACGCCATCAAGCACGGCGGGTACGACCCCCACAAGGTGGCATTGTGCATCACCCAGACCGGCGGCGGCTGCCGGGCCTCCAACTACATCCATCTGCTCCGCAAAGCCCTGGTGAAGGCGGGGCTGGAGTTCGTGCCCGTCATCTCCATCAATCTGTCCGGCCTGGAGCACAACCCCGGCTGGTCCCTGACCCTCCCCCTGCTGCGGAAGATCATCTACGCCATGATGTACGGGGATCTGATCGTCAACGTGGCCAACCAGGTGCGGCCCTACGAGCTCAATAAAGGGGACGCCGACGCCATGGTGGAGCGCTGGGAGGAGAAGATCACCCAGGGCTTTCAGAAGGGCAAGGGCATGACCCGCAAGGAGATGCTCTCCCTGTTCGACCAGATCATCGCGGAGTTTGCCACCATCCCGGTGCGGGACGAGCAGAAGATCCGGGTGGGAGTGGTCGGCGAGATCTACGTGAAGTTCTCTCCCCTGGGCAACAACAATCTGGAGGACTTCCTCCTGTCCGAGGGGGCGGAGCCGGTGGTGCCCGGCCTCACCGACTTCATCATCTTCAAGGTCTACAACCGCATCGTGGACGTGGACATCTACGGCGGGCTGTGGATCAAGAAAAAGGCGTGCCAGGTCCTGAAGGGCTTCATCGAGAACTGCCAGAAGGACATGATCGCCGCGCTTAAAAAGAGCCGCTTCCGGGCCCCCGGCACCTTCGAGGAGATGCACAAGCTGGTCCACGGGTACCTGGGGGACGGGAACAAGATGGGCGAGGGGTGGCTGCTCACCGGCGAGATGCTGGAGCTCATCCACTCCGGGGTACCCAATATCGTCTGCACCCAGCCCTTTGGGTGCCTGCCCAACCACATCGTGGGCAAGGGGATGATCCGCCGGCTGAAGGACGACTACCCCAACTCCAACATCGTGGCCATCGACTACGACCCCGGCGCCACCAAGATCAACCAGGAGAACCGCATCAAGCTGATGCTGGCCAACGCCCGGCAGCTTGCCAAGCAGGCCGCGGCGGAGGAGGAAAAAGAGCTCGTCCACACGTAAAAACGTCTGACAAAGGAGAGATTTCCCATGAAACTGGCAGAGGCATTGCAGGAGCGGGCCGACCTGAACCGGAAGGTCCAGCAGCTGAGAAGCCGCCTGACGGATAACGCCCTGGTGCAGGAGGGCGAAAAGCCCGCCGAGGACCCGGCGGAACTGCTAAAGGACTACGACGACGCCATGGACGCCCTGGAGACCATCACGGCCAAAATCAATCTGGCCAACTGCCGGACAGTGGTGAAGGGCAGGACCCTCACCGAGCACATCGCAAAGCGTGATATGCTGACCCAGAAGACGGCGGCTTACCGGGACCTGGCCCGCGCGGGCAGCGCCCTCACCCGGCGCGCCACCCGGGGCGAGATCAAGATTTTAAGCGCTGTCAACGTGAAGGAGCTGCAAAAGCGGGCCGATGAACTGGCCCGGGACCTGCGGCTGCTGGACAACCTGATCCAGCAGACCAATTGGACGGTGGAGCTGTAAAGCAGGATCGCTTTGCGGCGGGCCGGTAGGCCCGGGGTGTGGATGCATCTCTTCCGGCTGAGAATGAACCGGACTAAATGGTGGCGCCATCGGGCAGGCGCGAGGGAGTTCGATCCTCCCGCCGCATCGTCACGCCCAGCACCGCGCACATCGGTATCGTGATGCCTTCGGGGCAGTTTATCATTTACTACCGCGCATCTACCCGGGACGAGGGCGGGGACGGGGACGCCCGCCGCTTTGACCCGCCCGGAAGGGCGGGTCTTTTGTTGGGGGACGATCTTTGTGGAGGAACTGCACATCGTGGACGCCTGCCGGGAGGAACACTTCCGGGCCATGTCCATGATCCACGCCCGGGCGTGGAAGGTCAGCTACCGGGGCGCGGTGCCCGACGACTTTCTGGACGCCATCGGCGACGACCACTGGCTGGACGCCTTCCGCACCAACTACGAAACACAGAACGGCATTAAAGGGCTCCTACTTTACAGAGGCAGTATCCCGGTGGCCTGCGTCAATTACTGCCGGGCCCGGGGGGACAACTTCAACAGCGCCGAGTGCCAATTCCCCAACGAGGGGTACGAGGACTGGGGAGAGCTGGCCTCCTTCTACACCCTGCCGGGAGAGCAGGGCAAGGGGTATGGCTCCATCCTCATGGCTGAGGCATTGAAGCGGCTGAAAGCGGACGGATTTGCCAACTGCTTTGTGTTCGTCCTCCGGGAGAACGAAGGGGCGCGCCGGTTCTACGCCCGCCACGGCTTTGCCTGGGACGGCACCTTTGCCGGGATCCCCTTCCCCCATGACACGGTGTGCGTCGATCTGCGGTATGTGCGGGCCCTGTGAACCCCCGCCGAATAGACGCGAAAACGCCCCGGACGGTCACGTCCGGGGCGCGTTTTTATGGGGTGCGGCGCCGGGAAGGTCGGAGACAGCCAGCACGCCGCAGGCGATGATGACCGGCGCGAAATTGGAGAAATACCGGCAGTTGGTCTCCCACCACATCAGGAACAGCCACAGCCCGAACACGGCCAGATACAGGGGCAGCCGCCGCCATCCCTCCCGCCGGGACCTGCCCGCCGCGAACCGCCACGCCGCCCACAGCATCCAGGCCATCAGCGCCACATGGAGGGCCGAGGTATACCCCCGGTAGAAACCGTAATACGCCCCATCCTGGAGCAGGAACCGGTGGAGGACGGTGTCCCCATGGGGCGGTATCTTCAAAAAATCGTCCGCGCCGTAGGTGCCGTTGCCGAAATCCGCCGCCGATTTCCGGGCGGCCAGCTCCAGCATCCCGCCGGGCCCCCGCTGCCGGACCCGGTGGATGATCTCGTCCAGCAGGACCTGATTTCTCCCCTCCGCCGGCAGGGAGCGGGTGAAGTCATAGTCCTCCGGGTTGTAATAGCCGTCCCCCTTCAGGCCCATCATGACCCAGTGGAGCAGCGGCGTGTTGTTCTCCCTGGCCTCCTCCCGGCTCAGCTGGGTGGAGTACAGCGTCCCGTTCAGCGACAGGCCGATGACCGCCGTGATCCCAAAGGCGCACAGGGCGACCTTCAGCGCGTCGGCGGGCTTTTTCCGCAGGAGGGCGTCCAGCAGCGCGGCGATGGCCGCGATCAGCACCGTGAACTTGATCTGGCTCCCGATCCCCATGGCCAGCCCCATGGTCAGCAGGAGGACCGGCCGGTTTCCCCTGCCGTCCCGAAACCTCAGATAGCAGTAGAAAAACAGCGCGGGGAACAGCATGGACAGCACGTCGGTATAGACCGCCCCGCCCAAAAACCAGAACTGGGGGCTGAGGGCAAAGACGGCCAGGGCCAGCACCCCGGCGGAGGCGCCCGCCAGCTCCCGGCAGATCAGCGACGCGAGGGCCATCGCCCCGGTGAGCATCAGGCAGGCGGCCAGCGAGGCCGCCGCGTAATAGTCGGTGAAGCCCACCCAGGAGGCCAGCCTGAACACCGCGTACAGGAAGGTCATCCCCCCGAGATTGTTGGGAAAATAGCCGTAGTATTCGTAGTAGCCGGAAAAGGCGCCTGTCCCCACCCACTCCACCGCGCCGCCGAAAATGGCGGCCGCGTCGTACCACGTCCCGTGCCGCAGGGCAAGGGCAAAGAACAGCTCCGCCAGGAACATGGCGATGGAGAAGGCCCACAGGATGGCCCGATAGCGCCCCTCGATCTGGCCGGAAAACCGGTCCAGCAGACCCTTGACGAGCCAGACGACGGCCGCGCACACCGGCACCCCCAGCGCCGTGAGGAGCAGCTCCACACCGCCGCGGCCCCCGTTCAAAATCACGCAGCTCATCACCACAAGGGTGAAGCACGCCGCGAACAGGACGTAAAACGCCCGGACCAGCCGGTCCCCAACGGTGCGCCCCGCGCTATCCATCCTGGGACCCCTTCAGCTTGCTGAAATAGCGCTGGTGGGCCGTCTGGTACTCCCGGTTGAATTCCTCGTCCCGGCCCGCGTGGAGCTGAGAGGTGTAGTCGTGGACCTGATGCTTCAGCTCGGGCATGGCGCGGGCCACCGTGGCCACGCCGATGTTGGAGCAGGCGTCGGAGATCCGCTCCGCCTCGGAAAGCAGGTTCATAAAGGCGTTTCCAGCGTAGGTGGAGCACTCCTTGGCGCGGATGCGCTCCATGTGGTTGTCCTTCATGGCGCTGACCATGTCGTCCACCACCTGTTCCAGCGGCTCGATGCGCCGGGCGGCGTCCACGTCCCGCCGCTGGAAGGTCTGGCCGGCGTCGTCCAGGATCCGGTCGATGAGTCCGCGCAGCACCGCCAGCTCCCGCTGGGCGGCGTCGGGCAGGACCTCGTTCCTGTCCCGCAGGTCCTGGGCGGTCTCCGTGATGTTCACCGCGTGGTCACTGAGCCGTTCGAACTCGGTGACCACGGCGTAGTAGTGATTCATGATCTCCACATGGTTCTCCGCGGTCAGGTGGGCGGAGATCTGCACCAGATAGTTGCTGATCCGGTCAGCGAACAGGTCCACCGTGTCCTCGTCCTCCTGGATTCGGGCGGCGGCCTGCCCGTCGTATTTGGCCACTACGTCGAAGGACCGATCGATGTTCTTCCGGGCCACCTCATACATGGTGAGCAGGGCGTCGTAGCAGCGGCCCAGGGCGATGGCCGGCGTGCTGAAGAACACCGGGTTGAGGGCGTCCAGTTGCTCGCTGTACTTGTCGGTTGGAGCGGGGACATCGCGGATCAGCCTGCAGCTGAGCTTCTCCAACAGGCCCAGCAGCGGGAAGAGGGCCACGGCGCTGATGAGGTTGAACACAGTGTTGGCGTTGGCGATGCCGCCGGAGTCGATGGGGGCGCTCCAGATCCCCGCCAGGGCGCCCACATGGTAGAGGACGAACACCCCCGCCAGCACCAGCGCGGTCTTGCACAGGTTGAAGATGATATTGACGCAGCCCACCCGCTTGGCGCTGGGTTTGGCGCCAATGTTGATGACGATGGCGGTGGTGACGCAGTCCCCCAGGTAGATGCCCGCCAGCACCGCGTAAATGGCGCTGAACGTCAGCTGTCCCGATGTGGAGAACGCCTGCAAAATGCCGATGCTGGCCGACGAACTCTGGAGCACGAAGGCCACCGCCGCGCCGATGGCGTAGCCCAGCACGGGGCTGTCCCCCAGCTTGGCGAACAGGCCCTCGATGACGCCGGACTCGGTGAGTACGTCCACGGCGCTTGTCATGGTCAGCAGGCCGGAAAACAGGATGCCGAAGCCGATGACGATCTGGCCGGTCTTGACGGGGCCGGTCTGCTGAAAGCCCATGAGGATGACGATCCCGATGATGAGGGCCAGCGGCGCCAGCGTGGACGGGGTGAAGATGCGCAGAACGGAGGTGCCGGAGGAGTCCAGGTCCAGCAGACGGATGATCTGGCCGGTGACCGTGGTGCCCACGTTGGCGCCCACGATGATGCCCAGGGACTGGTGCAGGGAGATGACCCCCGCGGCCACAAGGCCCGAGGTGATGACGATGGTGGCGGTGGAGGACTGGATCACCGCCGTCATGGCAAGGCCCAGGAGGAAGGCCTTGACAGGGGTGCTGGTCAGCATCTCCAGGGCCTTTTTCAACGGGCCGGAGGAACTCTCCTTCAGCGCATCCCCCATGACACGCATACCGTAGAGGAACATGGCCAGGCCGCCAAGCAGCGTGATGATGTCAAAAATACTGATGATCCTCACCCCCTAAACTTGTCCATGGTATATCTTACTACATCCCGCCGCAAAAATCCACTCTTTTTTGCAGCGCCCCTGCGGCGGACACTGCCGCCTATGCCCTCTCAAGCCGCAGACGGCCGCCCCGCCGCCTGTACGGGGCAGAACGCGGCCCCCGTTTCACTTCAAACAAATGTTTCAGTTCCCCCTTGACTTGCCGGGGCGAATCGGATAGAATAGGGCGAGAAGAGAGGAGGCGATGGCCGTGGACATCCGGCGGGACGTCAGCTGCTGCTTCACCGGCCACCGCCCGGATAAGCTCCCCTGGGGCTTTGACGAGAGCGACCCCCGGTGCGCGGCGCTGAAGGGCAGCATCGGCCGGGAGCTGGAAAAGCTGTACGAAAAGGGCTACCGGCACTTCATCTCCGGCATGGCCCGGGGCTGCGACCTGTACTTCGCCGAGGCCGCCCTGGCCCTGCGGGAACGGTACCAGGACGTGACGGTGGAGGGGGCGGTCCCCTGCCCCACCCAGGCGGACCGCTGGCCGGAGGAGGACCGCCGCCGCTGGCGGGCCATCCTGGACGCCTGTGATCTGGAGACGGTGGTCCAGCGGGAGTACGGCAGGTTCTGTATGCTCCGGCGGGACCGGTATCTGGTGGACCGCTCCGCCGCCATCCTGGCGGTGTTCGATGGGACCACCGGCGGTACCCACTACACCCTGTCCTACGCGGTGGGCAAGGAGAGGGAGATCTGGCTGCTGGACCCCGCCCGCCCGGAGGCGGAGGCCGTCCGGCTGGAGCTGTGACGACCACTTATCCCCCAAAAACGACCGGCTGTCCGCCAGAGATTGACGGACAGCCGGTCGATTTGTTATGCTGGAGACACCAAGGAAAGGAGGCGCGCCCCCATGAAGCGCATGGAAGCGAGATCCCTGGACCGCCTGCTGACGGCGGGCTTTGCCGTGGCCGCCGCGCTGTACGCCCTGCTGTTCTGGATCTTCGGGCGGGCATCCTCCAACGCACTGGCGGCGACGCTGCTCTCCGCCCACGCCCTGCCCATGTTCCTGCTCCAGTGGCGGCTGTGCCGGGTGGAGCGGCGGCGCTGGCCCCGCTGGGCGCCGCTGGTCCTGGTGGCCGTGATCGCGTTGATCGGCGCGCTGTATCTGTTCGGCGACCTGGGCGGCGGCTGGGACGCTCTGTTCGGCGGCCTCCTCCTGTGCTGGTGCGCCGCCCCGGCCGCCGGCATCTGCCTGGGCTGGATGGCGGGCGGCGGACATACCGCCAAACGGATTGCGGGGGCCGGCCTGCTGGTGATGCTGGCCGTCTACGTGGGGCTCAAGGCCCTGGGCTTCCCCCTCTGGTGGACGTTCGTGCCGCTGGACGTCCCCGCCCTGGCGGTGCTGGCGGCGGGGTTCTGGCTGTTCTTCAAAAAGTGAACAGAGACAAAATGGCCGCCCGGCGCAAACCGGGCGGCTGATGTATGCGGGCAACGTCAAATCACGTGCAGGACCTCGTCGCAGGGCAGAGTCAGGCGGTAGCGCTCCATCCGCTCCCCTTCCTCCCCGTTCTGAGCTGCTCTCACAAGAAAGACACCCTTGTCGGTCATTTCCACATCGTAGTCGGAAGCGGGAGGCAGGGAATGACCCATGAATTCCCAATCCAGCCATTCTCCCTCCCTCTCCTGCCGGGAGTAGAAATCCATCTTGCATCTGGCGCGCTCATAGGCGCTCATGCCCATAAGTTTGTCGATTTCCTCTTTTTTGACAGTTTTCTTCATAGCTCAGCCCTCCTTTTTTGTGAGATGAGCTAATTATACTCCCGGCCGCACAGGCTTGTCAACCCATATTTTTGTAAAATTGGCCCCTTGCTGGAAAAACCGGCAAGGGGCTAAATTGATGGCGGATCTGCAATTTTGCAAGTTCCGATCTGTTTTGATTTATTTTCGGGACGTCCCGCAGAGCTGCCGCGTCCTCACGCGAGGACCGCCCGGTGGAACACCTTTTTCCCCTTTTTGATGACCAGCCCGCCCTCAAAGGCGGCCTTGTCGTAGTAAAGGTTGGGGTCGGTGACCTTAGCGTCGTTGACGGATACGCCCCCCTGCTGGACCAGCCGCCGCGCCTCGCCGTTGGAGGCGGCCAGGCCGCACTTGACCATCAGGGCCAGCACGCCGATCTTGCCGTCGGTGAAATCGCCGCCGGCGAGCGTGGTGGAGGGCATATTGGCGTCCTCCCCAGCCCCGGAGAACAGGGCCTTGGCGGCGGCCTGGGCCTTGTCGGCCTCCTCCCTGCCGTGGACCATATTGGTCAGCTCCCAAGCCAGGATCTCTTTGGCCCGGTTCAGCTCGCTGCCCTGCCAGTGGTCCATCTCGTCGATCTGCTCCAGGGGCAGGAAGGTGAGCATCCGGATGCACTTCATCACGTCGGCGTCGTCCACGTTCCGCCAGTACTGGTAGAAGTCGTAGGGGCTGGTCTTGTTGGCGTCCAGCCAGACGGCGTTGCCGGCGGTCTTGCCCATCTTCTTGCCCTGGGAGTCGGTGAGCAGGGTGATGGTCATGGCGTGGGCGTCCTTGCCCAGCTTCCGGCGGATGAGCTCGGTGCCGCCCAGCATATTGGACCACTGGTCGTCCCCGCCGAACTGCATATTGCAGCCGTAGTGCTGGAACAGATAGTAGAAGTCGTAGGACTGCATGATCATATAGTTGAACTCCAGGAAGGACAGGCCCTTTTCCATCCGCTGTTTATAGCACTCGGCCCGGAGCATATTGTTCACGGAGAAGCAGGCGCCCACCTCCCGGAGGAGCTCCACATAGTTGAGGTTCAAAAGCCAGTCCGCGTTGTTGATCATCATGGCCTTGCCCTCGCCGAAGTCGATGAACCGCTCCATCTGGCGCTTGAAGCACTCGGCGTTGTGGGCGATGTCCTCTTTGGTGAGCATCTTGCGCATATCGGTGCGGCCGGAGGGGTCGCCGATCATGGTGGTGCCGCCGCCGATGAGGGCGATGGGCTTGTTGCCGGCCAGCTGGAGGCGCTTCATCAGCGTCAGGGCCATGAAGTGGCCCGCAGTGAGGCTGTCGGCGGTGCAGTCAAAGCCGATGTAGAAGGTGGCCTTGCCCTGGTTTATCATATTTCGGATCTCGTTCTCATCTGTGACCTGGGCGATGAGGCCCCGGGCCCCCAGTTCTTCATAGAGCTGCATGGTATCTTCTCTCCTTTAGAGTAATCAGCCGTTTTGGGGGGCGAGGACCAGCACCTGCCGGGGCGTGTCCCCGGTGAGATCGAACGAACTGCCGCCCCGCTCCACCCGGTCGAACAGGCCGATGAAGTCCTCCAGCGGGGCGATGACGTCGAACCCGCCGTACTGTGAGCGGTAGTGCATAGGGACGGTGACGCGGGGCTTCACCCGGTCCACGATCTCCTTTGCCGCCGCCGCGTCGATGGTGAAGAAGCCCCCTACGGGGATCAGCAGGCAGTCCACACCGGACAGCTTTTCGTACTCCCCGTCCGTGGGCAGCCGGCCCAGGTCGCCCAGATGGGCCACACGGAGGGAGCCGAATCGGAAGATCCGCACCGTGTTTTTGCCCCGCTTGGCGCCGCCCGCGTCGTCGTGGTCGGTCTCCAGCTCCTCCAGCTCAAAGGCGGGGGCGGCGGGCTTGATGGTCACGCCGGCGGTGAAGCCGTGGTCGTGGTGGAAGTGGCTGCAATAGACGAACTCCGCCTCCAGCCGCACGTTTTTGAGCCCCGGCACCGAGCCGTCCTCGTAGGGGTCCAATACGATCCGCTGGCCCTCATACGCCAGCACAAAGCAGGAGTGGCCGATATAGGTGATCTCTGCCCTGTACATGATATTACCTCCTTCGACAAAAAACGTCCTCCGCTCCCAATGGAGCAGAGGACGCCGGAATGACGTGTTACCACCTCTGTTCGCCCTTTTCTCACGAAAAGAACCTCACGGGGTCGTTGACCCCTCGCGCGCTATCGGGCGCACCCGTCCGCCCCTACTGTAATCGTCCGTTCAGGGGGCCGCTCCAAGGTGTATTCGCCGGCCTCCCTCTCCCCCTTTCACCGTCCGGGGGCTCTCTGAGCAGGGTGTGTGCCGACTACTATTCCTCTTCAATGCGTTGTGTGCATGATAACACAGGAAACCGGGCTTGTCAAACCTTTTTTGCCTTTTGCCGGCCTATTGGATCCTCCCTCCCGGAACAGGCATATGTGTTAAAAATATATTTGCAAAAAGGGGTTTGACGTGCTATCATAATACCAATTACAGAGCCGCGTCCGCGGCCCAAGAATTTGGAGGTCTTTCGCCACTATGAGCGACTATGTCATTATCACCGATTCTTCCGCCGATCTGTCCGCTTCCATGGTCAGGGACCTGGGGGTGGAGGTCCTTCCCCTGGCCTTCACCATCGACGGCAAGACCTACCTCAACTATCCCGACAACCGGGATATGACCCCCGATGAGCTGACCCGCCGGCAAAAGGCAGGCTCCATGGCCACCACCAACGCCGTCAACGTGGGTCAGGCGGTCGAGGCCTTAGAACCCTATCTGAAAGCCGGCAAAGATGTGCTGGTGCTGGGCTTCTCCTCCGGCCTCTCCACCACCTGCAACTCCTTTATGATCGCTGCGGAGAGCCTCCGGGAGCAGTACCCCGACCGGAAGATCTATGTAGTGGATACCCTCTGCGCCTCCCTGGGCCAGGGCCTGCTGGTCTATCTGGCCGCCAAGGAGAGGGCGGCCGGCAAGTCCATCGAGGAGGTGCGGGACTGGACGGAGGCCAACAAGCTCCACCTGTGCCACTGGTTCACCGTCAACGACCTGTTCTTCCTCAAAAAGGGCGGCCGGGTGTCCGCCGCCACCGCCGTGGTGGGCACCATGCTCCAGATCAAGCCCATCCTCCATGTGGACGACGAGGGCCACCTGATCAAGGTGACCACCGCCCGGGGCCGCAAGGCGTCTCTCGCCGGGCTGCTGGACAAGATGGCGGAACTGGCCGACCCGGACCCCGCAGGCCAGGTGGTCTTTATCAGCCACACCGACTCCTACGAGGAGGCCGATCAGCTGGCCGCCGAGGTCAAGGCCCGTTTCGGCGTGAAAGAAGTCGTCATCAATCACATCGGCCCCGTCATCGCCGCCCACACCGGCCCCGGCTGCATGGCCCTGTTTTTCCTGGGAAAACACCGTTAAACCGCCGCACCCGAAAATTCAAAGGAGGGAACCGCTATGAAAGCTCTGCGCGCAAATTTCGGATTCATCATCCTGTGCCTGGTGGAGCTGGCCATCGGCATCGTCCTGCTGATCGACCCGGACCGATTCACCCGCACGGCGCTGTTCCTGGTGGGTATTGTGCTGCTGGCGGCCGGCGCCGTCTGCGTGGTGCGCTACCTGGTCTCCCCGCCGGAGCGGGCCGCCGAGGAGAAGAACCTTGCCATCGGCCTGCTGTGCCTGATCGCCGGCGCCCTGTTCGTGTTCCGCAACAGCCTCTTCCCTTCGCTCACCCACATCTACGGCATCGCGCTGCTGGTGGTGGGGGCCGTCAAGTTCCAGCAGGGCTTCGACCGGCTCCGCTTCCACCTGCCCTACTGGTATCTCACGGTCATCAACGCGCTGATCGCCCTGGTCATCAGCGTGCTGATCCTGATCGACCCCTTCAAGGCCCTGGAGATGCTGTGGCGCATCGTGGCCATCGCGCTGATCGTGGAGGCCGTTCTGGACCTGGCCGCCATCGTCACCGGCATCAAGGCCGGTCCCGTGCCCAGCGGCCCGCCCCTGGGGCAGGTGCCCCAGCGGTTCACCTCCGGCAAGAGCGCCGCGGCTCCTTCCGCCGGATCCGATCCCGACTTCCGGCCCGTCCCTCCCGACGCCCCCGCGAACGGGACGCCCTCCGCCCCGGCCCCCTCTCCCTATACGGCCGAGGATATGAAACCGGTGGACCCCGACGGGAAATAGTAAATGACGATAGAACAAGCCCCGCCGTTCGGCGGGGCTTGTCTTATGCCGCCCGGTCCAACGGACCCGGCGCCGGTCTGATCGTGTCAGCGCAGTTTTTCCGCCTTGTACGCCTCCGCCGCGGACAGCAGTTCCTCCGCTCCCCGGAGCATGGCGCCGGTGACGGCTCCGCCGCTCAGACGGGCGATCTCCTCCTTGCGTCCCTCCCGCTCCAGGCGGGTCACTTCGGTATAGGTGCGTCCGTCCCGCTCCCCCTTTTCCACGGAGAAGTGCACGTCTCCCATGGCGGCGATCTGGGGCAGATGAGTCACGCACAGCACCTGCCGCCCCCTTGACACCTGGAACAGTTTCCGCGCCACCTTTGCCGCCGCCCGGCCTGACACCCCGGCGTCCACCTCGTCGAAGATGAGGGTGGACACCTCCTCCGTCTCGGCCAGCACGTTTTTCAACGCCAGCATGATCCGGGACAGCTCGCCGCCGGAGGCGATCCGGTTGATGGGCTTCAGATCCTCCCCCACGTTGGCGGACATGAGGAACCGCACCGTGTCCATGCCGGTATCGTCCATGCCGTCGGGCGCGTCCTTGGGGGAGAACTCCACCTGAAAACGCACCTTGGGCATATCCAGCTCCGTCAGTTCCGCCTGGATGCGGGCCGACAGGGCGCCGGCGGCCTTCCGGCGCTCCCCGGAGAGCTTTTTGCCCTCCTCCGCGGCCCGCTCCAGGGCCGTTTTCAACTCCTGCTCCAGTCTGGCGGTCCGCTCCTCGGAAAACTGGATGGCGTCCAGTTCCGCCTTGCACTTCGCCAGGTAGTCCAGCATCTCCCCGGTGGTGCCGCCATATTTCTTTTCCAGCCGGTAGAGCCGGTCCAGCCGCGCCTCCACCTCGTCCAGCTCGCCGGGATAGAAGTCGAAGGCGCTCCGGGCGTCCCGCACCCGCTCCGCCAAATCGTCCAGATCGCAGCGAAGCCGGGTGGCCGCCTGGGCCAACTCCCGCAGCTCGGCGCTGTGCCTGCCGCCGGCGGCCAGGTGGCCCTCCGCCTCCATCAGGAGCGACAGCGCCCCGTCCCCGTCCTCGCCGCCGGTGAGGGCCGCCCAGGCCCCCTCTACCGAGGAGGTGAGGCGCTCCGCGTTCCGGAGGATCTCCCGGCGGTCGGACAACTCCTCGTCCTCGCCGGGGCGGAGGCCGGCCGCCTCCAGCTCGTCGATCTGATATTCCAGCGTGTCGATCCGCCGGGCCTTCTCCGCGTCGTCCATCCGGAGGGCGGAGAGGGTCCCACGGATCTCCTTCACTCTGCCGTAGGCGGCGGCAAAGGCGGCCCTCCGCTCCCCTGTCCCGCCGAAGCTGTCCAGATAGTCCAGGTGCCGGTCCTCGTCCAAAAGCTGCTGGCCGTCGTGCTGGCCGTGGATGTTCAGCAGCCGCAGCCCGAGCTCACGGAGCTGGCCCACCAGCATGGGGACGCCGCCCACCCGGCAGACGTTCCTGCCATCCCCCTGAATGACGCGCTCCAGCAGCAATTCGCCGTTCTCGTCGGGGCCGACGCCGGTCTCGTCGAACCAGGCGAGGGCGGGGAGATCCCGGAACACCGCCGTCACCCGGGCGGACTTTGCCCCGGTGCGGATCAGATCCCGGCTGGTGCGCCCCCCCAGGACGGCCCCGATGGCGTCGATGACGATGGACTTGCCCGCGCCGGTCTCGCCGGTGAGGACGTTGAATCCCCCGTCAAAGGAGATGTCCGCCCGGTCGATGACCGCGATATTCTCGATGTGCAGCAGAGACAGCATTTCTCATCACCCTCGATCCAGCAGGCCGCCGATCAGTTTGCACAGCCGCTCGGCGGCCTGATTGGTCCGCATAATGAGCAGGACGGTGTCGTCCCCGGCCAGGGAACCCACCAGCCCGTCCACCTCCATGCCGTCCAGGGCCGCGCCGGCGGCGGGGGCCAGCCCCGGCATGGTCTTGACCACCACCAGGTTCTGCGCGCAGTCGTAGGAGGTGACCCCCTCCTTGAAGATGCTCTGCATCCTCCCCGCCGTCCGGCGGACAGGCGCCCCGGAAGAGGCCACATAGCGGTAGCGGCCGTCCTCCGCCGGCTGCTTCACCAGGTTCAGCTCCTTGATATCCCGGGAGATCGTGGCCTGGGTGGCCCGGATGCCGGAGGCCCTCAGCAATTCCAGCATCTGCTCCTGGGTCTCCACATCCCGCTCCGAAATGATGCGCAGGATCTCCGCCTGCCGGTTGGATTTCATGCCCTCACACCTTTCCCAGTTTCTGATTGATGCGCTCATAAAAGCTTCGGCCCGTCAGCTTCACCAGCTTGGTCTCCTGCCTGGACCGGCGGCATTCCACCCAGTCCCCCGGCTGGATGCGGAAGGCCCTGCCCCCGTCCACCGACAGGTAGGCGGACTTCTTGCCGCCCGCCGCGGACATCCGCACCCCTACCGCGCGGTCGGCGTTCAGCACAAAGGGCTTGGCGTGGAGGGAGTGGGCGCAGATGGGGGATACGATGATATTCTCCGCCGTCGGCTCCACGATGGGTCCCCCCGCCGCCATTGAGTAGGCGGTGGAACCGGTGGGGGTGGCGATGACCACCCCGTCCCCGGAGAAGGAGGAGATGGTCACTCTGTCGCCGGTGACCTCCAGATCCAGCACCCGGGCCACCGCCCCCTTGGTGATCACCGCGTCATTGAGGGCGGTCTCGGAAAACACCTGCCGCCCCTCCCGCCGGACGCGCACATCCAGCATCATCCGCCGCTCCACGCCGAAGCGCCCGCCGGCCAGCTTGGACAGCAGGGACAGCTCCCCCTGTTCCAGTTCCGCCATGAACCCGATGCTGCCCAGGTTCACCCCCAGCACCGGGATATTCCGGGGGGTGGCCTCCCGGGCCGCGTGGAGAATGGTGCCGTCCCCGCCGAAGCACACCAGCACATCGGCCGACTCCAGCTCGGACTCTATGGGGCGCAGTTCCGCCTCCGCCGGCAGTTCCAGATGGCTGTTCTCATCCAGTTCAAAGGGCAGGCAGATCACCGCCTGGACGCCGCTCTTTTCCAATATGCTCCGGGCGGTCATGGCCGCCTTGAGGCCCCGGTCCCGATAGGGATTGGGGCTGAGCACTACTTTCATGTCGATCCCTCCAATGCCGCGTGGGAGCGCTCCACCAGATTTCTCAGGTCAACGGCGGCGTCATCCCCGCCGCCGGCCGTCAGGAAGCCCAGGTACTCGATGTTTCCCTCCGGCCCCCGAATGGGTGAAAAGTCGATTCCCTTTACAGAAAAATCCGCCTGCGCGGCGTGCTTCAAAAACCGTTCCAGCACCTCCAGGTGGACGGCGGGGTCGCGGACGACCCCCTTTCTGCCCACCTTCTCCCGGCCCGCCTCGAACTGTGGCTTGATGAGGGCCGCAACCTGTCCGCTCTCCTTCAGCAGAGGCCGCAGGGCGGGCAAAATCAGCCCCAGGGAGATGAAGGACACGTCGATGGAGGAAAAGTCCAGAGGCTCCGGGATCTGTTCTTTTGTGAGATACCGGGCGTTGGTGCGCTCCAGACACACCACCCGGGGGTCCTCCCGCAGCTGCCATGCCAGCTGCCCGTAACCCACGTCCACGGCGTAGACTTTGACCGCGCCGTTTTGCAGCATACAGTCGGTGAAGCCGCCGGTGGAGGCGCCGATGTCCGCCGCCACCTTCCCCTCCAGGGTGATGGGGAAGCACTTCATGGCCTTCTCCAGCTTCAGGCCGCCCCGGCTCACATATCTGAGCGTCTGGCCGCGGATCTCCAAAGGCGCGTCCGCATCCATGGCCATGCCGGCCTTGTCGCACCGGCGCTCCCCGGAATACACCTGTCCCGCCATGATGACCGCCTGGGCCCTCTGCCGGCTCTCCGCAAGGCCGCGCTCCACCAGGAGCACGTCCACCCGCTTTTTAGCCATGGGCGATCACCTCCATGGCCCGCCTGGCGATGGACGCCCCGTCGATGCCGCAGAGCTGGCGCAGTTCCGCCACGGCGCCGTGCTGGACGAACCGGTCCCCCAGGTTGACGAGGGTCACGGACACGCCGGACAGCCCCCGAAGGGCCAGTTCCGAGGCGAGCCGCCGGCCCACGGAGCCGGTATCCACACACTCCTCCGCCACGATGAGCCGCCCGGTGCGCTTCACGCAGTCCACGACGGCATCCGCATCCAGCGGGGAGATGCTGTTCAGCTTCACGATCTGGGCCGAGAGGCCGCTCTTCTCCAACAGTCGGGCGGCGGCCAAAGCCTCGTTGACCATCGTTCCGTAGACGGCGACGGTCACGTCCCTGCCGTCCCGGAGGATGGATGCGCCCTCGATGCCGCTCATGGCGGTATATTCCCCCTCGCCGCCCCGGGGATAGCGCACCGCCGCCGGCCCACGGCACTTGGCCACGGCATACCGGAGCATGGCGCGCAGTTCCTCAAAGCTGGCGGGGCAGTATACCTTCATGCCGGGGACGGAGTTCAGATAGGCCACGTCGAACACGCCCTGGTGGGTCTCGCCGTCCTCTCCCACCAGGCCCGCCCGGTCCACGGCCAGCACCACATGGAGGTTCTGGATGGCAATGTCGTGGAGGAGCATATCATAGGACCGCTGCAAAAAGGTGGAGTAGATGGCCGCCACCGGAACGGAGCGCTGTTTTGCCATACCGGCGGCCATGGAAACGGCGTGGCCCTCGGCGATGCCCACGTCGAAAAACCGGTCCGGGAACTGTTTTGCAAACTCCGTCAGGCCGACGCCGTCGGGCATAGCGGCGGTGATGGCGCACACGTCCTCCCGCTCTGAGGCGAGGCGGCACATGGTCTCCCCAAACACGGAGGAGAATGTGGGACATCCGTTGGGGGCCACAGGGGTGCCGTCCTCCGGGTGGAAGGGGCCAACGCCGTGGAAACGGTCCGGCTCCCGCTCCGCCGGTGCATAGCCTTTTCCCTTTACAGTCTTGATGTAGAGCAGGACAGGGCCGTTTATCTCTTTGGCGTATTTCAGCAGCTGGGTGAGATAGGCCACATCGTGGCCGTCCACCGGGCCCAGGTAAGTAAAGCCCATATCCTCGAACATGCTGCAGTGGAGCACGGCGCTCTTGATGGCCTGCTTCACTTTGTGGGTAAATCGGTACAGCGCCCGTCCCACGGGATTGCCGCCGGTGATGCGGCGGTAAAACTTTTTGAACCGCAGGTATTGGGGCTTCAGCCGCTGCTTTGCCAGATGGCTGGCCACCCCGCCCACGTTCTTAGTGATGGACATCCCGTTGTCGTTCAGAATGACGATGATCCGTTCCCCGCTCTGGCCCGCGTCGGACAGACCCTCATAGGCCAGGCCCCCGGTCATGGCGCCGTCCCCCATCAGGGCCAGCACGCTGTAGTCCTCCCGGTTCCGGGTGCGGGCGCGGGCCATCCCCAGGGCCACAGAGACCGAGTTGGAGGCGTGGCCGGCGATAAAGGCGTCGGAGCGGTGCTCCCTTGGCTTGGGGAAGCCGGACAGGCCGCCCAGCTTCCGCAGGGAACCCATCTCCCTGCCCCGGCCGGTGAGGAATTTGTGGGCGTAACACTGGTGTCCCACGTCGAACACCAGCCGGTCGGTGTCCAGATCGAACACCCGGTGGACGGCTACGGTGATCTCCACCGCTCCAAGGCTGGAGGCCAGATGGCCGCCGGTCCTGGCGACGCTGTCAATGATCTCCCGGCGCAGCTGGTCGCACAGCAGCTTCGCCTGGGCATCGGTGATCTGGCTTAGATCATCCGGGAACATGGAGGTCCTCCTCTCTTTGGCTCTCGTGCAGTCGGGCTTGTCCTCAGCGGTAGGCCAAAAGGCCGCCGATCACGCCGACGGCGATCCCCAGAACGGCCCCCACCAGCACCTGCAGCGGGGTGTGGCCCAGCAGCTCCTTCAGCTGCCTGTCCATGACCTCCGGCGGGATGTCATCCCAGTCCTTGGTGATATAGTTCAGGATCTTGGACTGCCTGCCCGTCTCCCGGCGGACGTTGGCGGCGTCATACATGACGATGAAGGAGAACAGCGTCACGATGGCGAACAGCGGCGAGGAGAGGCCGGTGGCGAAGGCCGTCCCCGCGGAACAGGCGCACACCAGCGCCGAGTGGGAGCTGGGCATGCCGCCGCCGGTGTAGAGATACTGGATGTCCACCTTGCGGAACGCGATGATGGAGATGATGAATTTCAGCACCTGGGCAATGGCCCAGGCGGAGATGCCCATGATGAGGATCGGGTTGATGAACATGGCCGACGCTCCTTCCCATTCGCTCAGTGTCTGCGGCCGGCCAGCAGGTCTGCCATCCGGCACAGAAACTCCGGATCGGGCAGCGCCCGGGCCGCCGCTTTGGCCCCCTCGGTGAGGCGCGCTACCATTTGCGCACACTTCTCCGCCCCGTACAGCGTCATAAAGGTGGTCTTGCCCTCCGCCCTGTCCGAGCCGATGGGCTTGCCCAGCTCCGCCTCGGTGGAGAGCTCGTCCAGCATATCGTCCCGGATCTGGAAGGCGGCCCCAATAAAAGCGCCGTACCGCATGGCGGCGTCCTCCTGCTCCTCTGTGCCTCCGGCGGCCAGGACGCCCATCCGGCAGGCGGCGGTGAGCAGACTGCCCGTCTTGCGGCTCTGCAGTTCGGTGACCTCCTCCTCGGACAGGATACGCGTCTCGCTGTCCATGTCCATGAACTGGCCGCCGCAGATGCCGTCCACCCCGGCGGCGTCGGCCAGGGCCTCGGCGCAGGCGGCCCTCCGCTCTGCCGGGAGGGAGGAGCGCAAAACGGTCCCGAAGGCCTCGGCCTGGAGCGCGTCCCCCGCCAGCACGGCGGTACACTCCCCGAAGACCTTGTGGTTGGTGGGCCTGCCCCGGCGGAGGTCGTCGTCGTCCATGCAGGGCAGATCGTCGTGGATGAGGGAGTAGGTGTGGAGCATCTCCACGGCGCAGGCCGCCGGCAGGGCGGCGTCCACGTCTCCGCCGCAGGCACGGCAGAACTCCAGCACCAGCACCGGCCGGATGCGCTTGCCCCCGGCCATCAGGCTGTAATCCATGGCCTCCATGAGCCCGTCGAACCGGAACCCCCGCTTGTCCTCCCCAAAATATCGGGACAGCGCGCCCTCCACCTTCTCCCGGAGGGCGCTGTACTCCTGTTCAAAGTCCATGGCTCAGCCCTCCTTGGTCTCAAAGGGAACCTCGCTGCCGTCCGCCAGCAGGAGGTTCACCTTCTGCTCCGCCCTGTCCAGCTGCTCCTCGCACTGGGCGGCCAGCTTCGCCCCCTCCTCGAACAGCTTCAGGGATTGGTCCAGGTCGCAGTCCCCCCGCTCCAATTTGGAGACGATCTCCTCCAGGCGGCCCATGGCCTGCTCAAAGGTCTGCTTTTTCACCGCCATGACCTCTCCTCCTTCTCTCTCACTTCGCATCGGATCACGCCGTCGGAGACAGCCACATCCAGCCTGTCCCCGATCTCAGCCTGCCTGATGGACGACACAACAGTCTCTCCCCGACCGGCGATGGCGTACCCCCGACCCAACACCTTCAGCGGGCTGAGGGCGTCCAGCCCAGCGGCCCATCTGGAAAGGGCGGCCCGCCGATCCTTCATCTGTCCGTCAAAGGCGGCCGCCAGCCGGCGGCGCAGGCTGTCGGTGAGCATCCGCCGCTCCTGGATGGGGGCGGCCAGGCCCCCCAGGGCCCGGCTGGACCTGAGCCGGTCCAGTTCCCGGCGGCTGTCCTCCAGCCTGCCCCGGATGGACATGCACAGCCGGTAGTTCAGATCGGCCAGCCGCTCCCCCTGCTCCGCCCGGTCGGGCACCGCCAGCTCGGCGGCGTTGGAGGGAGTGGAGGCCCGCAGGTCTGCCGCGTAGTCGGCGATGGTCACGTCCGGTTCGTGGCCCACGGCGGAGATCACCGGGATGTTGGACACATAGATGGCCCTAGCTACGATCTCCTCGTTGAAGGCCCACAGCTCCTCCATGGAGCCGCCGCCCCGGCCGGTGATGACGAGGTCGATATCCGCCCGGTTGTTGATGCTGTGGATGGCGGCGGCGATCTCCTCCGCCGCCCCCTCCCCCTGGACCCGGACGGGGACCACCAGCACCTCCGCCAGCGGCCACCGTTCGCCCAGGATGCGGATCATGTCCCTCACCGCCGCCCCCGCCGGTGAGGTCACCAGCGCGATCTTCTGGGGATACTCCGGCAGAGGGGTCTTGTGGCCCTCGTCGAACAGGCCTTCGGCCTCCAGGCGGGCACGGAGCCGCTCGAAGGCCTCGTCCAGCGCCCCCCTGCCGTCGGGCAGCAGGTCGGCGCAGTAGAGCTGATAGGCCCCGTCCCTGGGAAATACGGACACATGCCCGAAGGCCACCACCCGCATGCCGTTCTCCGGCCGGAAGCGGAGATGGGCGGCCTCCCCCCGGAACATGACGCACTTCAAAACGCCTGTCTCGTCCTTCAGGGAGAAGTAGTGGTGCCCCGACGGATAGCGCTTATAGTTTGAGATCTCCCCGCGGACCAGGATGCTCCGGAGCAGCAGGTCGTCGTCCATCAGGTCCCTCACGTACTCGTTCACCTGTGTGACGGAATAGACCGGCACGTTGGACAGATCCAGTCTCATAGGGCCGCCCCCCTCTCCAGCGCCCGGTGGGCCAGGATGGCCACCCCCAGGGCGTTGTCGGTGGAGTACCGGGGCTGGGCGAACACGGCTCCGCAGGCCCGCTCCATGGCGGAGCGCAACTGCCGGTTGGAGGCCACTCCGCCGGAGCACAGCACCGGCAGGCCGGGCCAGCGGCTCATGGCCGCCTCCGTGGCCCGGAGGACCACGCCGATCACGGTGTCCAGGGTGAATCTGGCCACGTTGGCGGGGCTGTCCCCCCGCTCGGCCCGCTCCCTCACCTGGTTCTCCACGCCGGACAGGGAGAAGGTCAGGCCGTTCAGCTTCACCTTGAAGGGCCCCACCGGTTCATCCGCCTGGGGATACAGCCCGTCCAGCGCCTTTCCCGCCGGGAAGGTCAGGCCCAGCAACACCCCGGCCCGGTCGATCAGCTGGCCGGCGGAGATATCGGAGGTGCCGCCCACGATCTCCACCCGGACAGTGTGCCCCTCCGGCTCGACGTACAATAATTCCGTGGTGCCGCCGGACAGGTGCCAGGCCAGGTGGGGCCTGTCCAGCAGGTCCTCCCTGCCGGCGGACCAGGCCGCGGCGGCGATGTGCCCCTGCTGGTGGGAGCAGGGGTAAAAGGGCGCCCCCAGCGCGGCGGCCAGGGACCGGCCCTGGCCCTCCCCCACCAGGAAACAGGGCATATAGGACCCCTCCGCCTCCCGGGGGCGGGTGGAGGCCCCCACGGCGGCGATCCGTCCCAGCAGGCCGTCCGCGCGGAGCTGTTCCACCATGAGATGGAGGCGCTTCACATGCTGGAACAGGGCGTCGCTCTGGCGGAGGCCCAGCGCCCCCTGGGGCACGGTGAGCAGCTGCCCCCGGTTCTCCCCGGTCTCCCCGTCAAACACGGCGGCAGAGGTGGTGTAGTTGCTGGTGTCCAGGCCCAGACACAGTTCCCCCATATCAGCCCTCTCCCGGCCCCTCGGGGAACCTGTCCCGGACGAAGGAGCCCAGGATCCCGTTGATGAACTTCACCACGTCCTCATCCACATAGTTCTTCGCGATCTCCACCGCCTCGTTGATGGCGGCGCTGTTGGGCACATCGGGCATATACAGGATCTCGTACAGGCACACCCGCATGATGGCGGCCGCCACCCGGTCGATGCGCTTCACCCTCCAGCCTCTGGCGTACTGGCCGATGGCGTTCTCCAACTCGGCGGCGTGCTCCTCCACGCCGGTCACCACCCGGGTGATGTAGGCCATCGACCCGCTGTCGGGAAACTCCCCGTACAGCGGCTCCGCCCCGGCGCGGAGGGCGAAGCTCTCCTCGTTCAGCTCCCGCTCCAGCAGTTCCCCGGCGGGGACGCCGGTGAACATCATCTCAAAAACCAGGTGCATGGCGATCTCTCGGGCTGTGGTCCTGTTCATAAAGGGCCTCCTTCTCCGGCGCCGGCCGGTCCTCTCATGGGCACACACGCCCATTTTGTATATTCAATCTATTATACACGCGGCCGGCGAAAAAGGAAACCCCTTTTTTGCGGATCGGAGGTCAAATTTGCGTGGGCAAAAAAAGAGCCGGGCATTCCAGCCCGGCTCCGCCGCCTGCGCAAAGGTCACTTCTGGAAGGTGACGCCGGTCACCGCCACATTGACGGCGGCCACATTCAGCCCGCTGGTGCTCTCCACCGCGTTGAACACGTTCTCCTGCACCGCCTTGGCCACGTCGGTGACGACGTAGCCGTACCGCACGAGGATGGTCACGTCCACCGTCACCTGCTCGCCGTCCACGGCCAGGCGAATGCCCTTGGCCAGGCTCTTGCGGTTGTTGACCACAGCCGCCGCGTCGCTGTTGAGGGTGGAACCAAGGGCGCTGACCCCCTCCACATCCAGGGCCGCCGCGCCGGCGATAACGGCCAACACCTCCTCGGAGATGCTGATGCTGCCCAGGTCCTCCCCATGGGAGATGTATTCCTTGTTGTCGGCCATACCGCCCACGCTCCTTTGTTTGAAACTGACGCTATTATAACACCGGCATTCAGAAAATACAATCCCATTTTTTATTCGCTCAGGGTTCCGCCTCGATGATGTTGATGGTCTCGGCGGTCAGGCCCGTCTCCTCTTTGACGATCTCCAGGATCTTGGCGGTGTCGCTCTCGGTGAGGCCGCCGTCGATGGCGGATACCACCACGCTGGCGCTGCCGTCGTTGATGAAGCAGACGCAGTCCCCGTAGCCCTTGGCGGTGACCAGGTTCTCCACGTTGGCCTCCGACATGGTGAAGGTGGCCATGGCCTGGATGGAGGTGTTGGCGTCGTCGATGACCTCCTGGGCGGCGTTCTCGTCGGCGGCGGCCTGCTGGAGCAGCTGCAGGGCGCTGTCGCGGGCCTGCTGCCGGTTGAGGCGGGCGGCGGCGAAGTAGCCGGTGGTCTGGGCGGGGGCCTGGGTACCGTCCCCGGTCCCGGCGCTGGGCTGAACGGACGGCGCCGCGCTGCCCATGGCCCCCGCGGCGGGCGAGTTGGCGGGAGCCGCGCTGGCGTCGGTGCCGTTGACCAGCCCCGCCTGGCCCAACACCTTTCCGGTCTCGCTGGCGGCGGGGTCGTCCGCCGTCTGCTGGTGGTTGTAGGACCAGTTCAGATACACCGCCGCCCCCACGAACAGGACGATGGCCACCACCACCGCGTTTCGTTTCCATACACTCATTCTGTTTCCCTCCGTCATTGATTTGATTGAACGGGAGTTATCCTCCCTTGCATACGGTAATGCGGTCCGCGCCCAGCCCCGTCAGGGCGGACACCGCCTGGGTCAGCAGCAGGCGCACATTGGCGTCGCCGGCCCCCGGGCACACGACTACCGCCCCCTGGAAGGTGGGGTAGTTCTGGGAGAGAAGCACCGTCTCCTCCCCCGCCTCCCCGTCCAGGATGACCGTCTCGGTGGTCCAGGAGCCGCGGCCGTTCTGCTCGGCGGAGGTCTCCCGGTCGGAGGCCAGCACCCGCTCCATGCCGCTTTTCAGGGTGAGGGCCACCGTCACCTCCCCCGCCCCCTCCACCTGAGAGAGGACAGAGGACATCTTCTCCTCCAGCGCCTCCAGATCGAAGTCCTCCCGGACGGCGGGGAGGCCGGTCTCTCCGCTCCGGGAGATCTCCCGCCCGGAGGGCCACAGCAGGAGCAGGATCCCTGCCGCGATGACGATGAACACATATTTGTACTCCCAAAAAAAGCGCCTGATCTTCTCCGTATCCGGCCGCCTGATCTCCCTCATGGTGAACTCTCCTCAAAATACTGCCGCTCCGGCGGGACTCCCAGATCGTTCTCCATGACCCGGGCCAGGGCCTCCCGCCCTTCCGCCGTCCACTCTCCCCGGGCGGTGACCGCCCAGGGGCACAGCGCTCCGTTCCCGTCATAACCGATGGTCACCTCCGCCCGGCAGGAGATGCCCATCTCCTCCGCCTTGTCCACAATATATGCGGCGGTCCGCTCCGCTATGATGGTTTTATAGCGCTCCTCGCTCTGTTCCGCCAGCGCCTCCTCGCAGGCACCCAACTCCGCCCGGTATCCCGCCAGGATATCGCCGATTTCCCCTCCGTCCAGCCTGACCACCGGGCTGACCGCCGCCAGCAGCAGGGCCAGTCCTCCCGCCAGACGGCACACCTTCTTCCCCGTCCCAGCGGGGACGAGCCCTTCGATCAGCGCCAGCGCCATGGCAGTGCAGGTGACCGCCATGAGCCAGTCCCTCAGCCAGCCTGTCATGCCGCCGCCACCGAGACGGAGGACACCAGGGCGATGAGCAGCAGCAGGCAGCTGGCCCCGGTCATGCCCAGGATCAGGCCGAAGGCGCTCCCCAGCTGCTCCACCAGGACCTGGACCCGTCCCTGCCCCACCGTGGAGGCCAGGGCCGCCGCCAGCTTATAGACCAGATAGTGGATCGCCAGCTCCAGTACCGGCGCCAGGCAGATGGCCAGCACCGTCATCATCCCGAACACCCCCACCGTCCCCCGCAGGACGCCCGCGGAGGCCAGCACCGTCTCCGCCGCCTCGGACAAAATGCCCCCCACCACCGGAATAGCCCCGGAGATGGCGAATTTCGCCGCCTTCACCGAGGCGGCGTCCGCCGTCCCGGCGATGACCCCGCTGGCCGTCAGATAGCCCACAAAAGCCAGCATCACGGCGGTGAGCACCGTGGTCACCACCCATTTCAGCAGGGCCGCCAGCCGCTTCAGTCCCTCGTTGCCCACGGCGGCCCAGGCCACCGAGGCGGCGATGTACCCATACAACACCGGCACCAGCAGCCCGTCGATCAGGTTCATCAGCACATCGGAGAACAGCACCGCCGCCATCTGCCGCGCCGCCGCGCCGGTGATGGCCCCGGTGGCCGCCGTCACCGCCGCCACCGCCGGCAGCAGCACGTTGGCAAAGGAGCGCATGTCGTCCAGCGCGCCGGCCCCCATCCCCATGAGGGAGTTCACGTCGGCCACCGCCACCGCCGTCACCGCCAGGGCGCCCGCCAGGGTCACGGCGGGGCCTCCCTTTTGGCCCAGCCCCTCCTGGACGGTGTCCGCCAGCCCCACCAGCAGCAGGATGGCCAGCAGCAGCACCCCGGACCGCACCGCCCGGCGGATGATCCCGTGAATCTCCCGGCTGCCGGTATCCAGCAGGGCCTCGATCCCCTCGTCCAGGCTGAGGCCGTACTCCATCCCGGAACCGCTGTCCTCCGCCGCCCGCTCCAGGCCCTCCACGTCGATGATGTCCCCACCCTCGATCTCCGCCGCCCGCGCCGGGGTGATGAGGGCCAGCAGCAAGAGGATTGCCGCCAGCAGCGTCAAAAAACCGTACTGTCTCATGTTCTCCCCTCACAGGAGGCCGGTCATCAGTTCCAGCGCCGCCGACATCAGCGGCAGCGCCGCCGCCAGGGCCAGCGCCGTCCCGGCCAGTTCCACCGCCGAGGCCAGAGCGCTCTCCTGGGCGTCCCGGCAAAAGGCCGCCGCCAGGTGAGTGACGACGGCGATGCCAGCCGTCTTCAACACCGGTCCCAGCACCGCCGCCGACAGTCCGCCGACCGCGGCCAGCTTGTCCAGAAAGGCCGCCGCTGAGCTCAGCGCCCCGGAGCAGAACAGCACCACCAGCGCCCCGGCGCACACCCCCAGGGCCAGTGCGATCTCCGGGGCCTGCCTGCGGATCACCACAGCGCAGATGGCCGCGATGATGGCCGCCGCCCCCACCCGTACCGCGTCGCTCACAGCCCGAACAGATCCTTGACCAGATCGAACAGGTCGCTGATCTGCTGTACCACCAGCATGAGCACGACGACCAGTCCCACCAGCGTGGTCATGGTGGCCATCTCCTCCCGGCCGGAACGGGACAGCACCTGGTTGAGCACCGACACCAGAATGCCGATGGCCGCGATACGAAAGATCAAATCCACATTCAAGGCAACGTCCTCCTCTTATGTAATGTGTGATTCCTTTATAAGGGCTCAAAACAGCAGGATGACCAGCAGCAGTCCGCCGCCGGCGCCTAGAATACCGTACAGCCTGCCCAGCCGGTCCCGGCGCTCCACAGCCCGCTCCCGCTGACCCGCCAGCCGCTCTGCCGCCCGCTCCAGGGCCTGCCGCTGGCTGTCTCCGTCGTACCGGCCCAGGACCGAACCAAGCTCCGCAAGGATGGCGGCGTCCTCCCGGTCCAGACACAGCTGGGCATCTCCGATGCACGCCGCCCAGACCTGCCGGAAGGATCTGCCGTTCAGCCGGGCCGCCTCCTCCGCGCACAGCCGGAACAGCCGCGCCGTCCCCCCTGCGGCGCCCTCTGCCGCCCGCAGCAGTCCCTCGGGCAGGGGAGCCAGCCGCCAGCCCAGCTCCCGCTCCAGGGTCTCAACGGCGCTCTCCAGCTCCCGCAGGTCCCGCACCCGGGCCGACAGGCGGCCCGCAGCCGCCAGCCCCAGGCCCAGCCCGCCCAGGATCAGGAGCGCCGCGCCCACAAAGCGTACCATCACAGTCCCTCCACCCGAACGGCCCGTCCGCCCCTTCGCCGCTCGATCACTACCAGCCGCCGGAACACGCCGGCCTCCAGCAGGCCCCGATAGACCGGCCTTTTCTGTAAAGTCTCTTTCCTTGCTCCATGGGCCGTCGCAATCAGTTCCACCCCGCACCCCGCCGCCCTGACAAGGGCCTCAGCGTCCTGCGGGTCGGTGATCTCATCGGCGGCCAGCACCTGGGGATTCATTCCCCGGAGCAGGATAGACAGCCCCTGGGCCTTGGGGCAGCCGTCCATCACATCGGTGCGGCGGCCCACGTCCAGCTGCGGCTCGCCCCGCCACAGGGCGGCGATCTCCCCCCGCTCGTCGGCCACCCCCACCCGGTGCGGGCCGATCCCCTCACCGTCGGACAGGACACGGATCAGATCCCGCAGCAGGGTCGTCTTCCCCGCCCCCGGCGGGGCCAGGATCAGGGTGCTGACAATCCGCCCGTCCTCCGTCAGTTCCGGCAGCAGCTTGGCGGCCTGTCCCCTGATCTGGCGCGCGATCCGGATGTTCAGCGACGACAGGTACCGCAGGGTGACGATCTCCCCTTCCTTACAGGCCGCCGTGCCGCAAAGGCCGATCCGGTGGCCCCCTCTCAGCGTCACGAAGCCCTGCCGCACCCTGTCCAGCACGGTGTGGGCCGACGCCTGGGTGGCGTTCTCCAGCACCTGCCGGAGATGGTCCTCCGTAACGGCGGGGCCGCCGGTCTCTGTCTCCCCCTCCGGCAGCAGCACGGTCATGGGGGACCCCCGGCGAAGGCGGTATTCCTCTGCGCTCTCCAGGCGCCCGTCCCCCAGCGCGGAAAGGCCCTCCAGCAGCGGCCGCGGCAGGATCTGCGCCGCCTGTCTCCAGGGCATTTGCTTGTCCAAGACCGCCACCCGCCTTTCTGCAATGACTATATGAGCGCCCGCCGCCCTTTATGCCTGAGGGGCGGCGTTTGCAGTTTCGTTACAAATTCTTGCTGACTTCGTTGCATCTTCGTGCTATACTGTGGAAAAACGACAGGAGGGGGCGAGCGCTGTGGCCCATATTCTCATCGTGGAGGATGAGCGGCATATCGCGAAAATGATCGAGGCCACCCTGGCCCTCGGCGGCCACACCAGCGCCTGGTGCGACGACGGCGCCGCCGCCCCGGAGCGGGTGGAGGATGGCGGCTTCGACCTGGTCCTGCTGGACGTGATGCTCCCCGGCCTGGACGGTTTCGCCGTCATGGAGCAGATCCGGGGCCTGAACATCCCGGTGATCTTCCTGTCCGCCATGCAGGAGGTGGCCGACAAGGTCCGGGGCCTGCGGCTGGGGGCGGAGGACTACATCGCCAAGCCCTTCGAGCCGCTGGAGCTGCTGGCGCGGGTGGACGTGGTCCTCCGCCGGAGAGGCCGGGGGACCGACGTGCTGGAATACGGCCCCATCCGCCAGGATCTGGGCAGCCACACCGTCACCCTGGACGGAACTCCGGTCTCCCTCTCCCCCAAGGAGTTCGATTTGCTGAAGGTATTCCTCCAGCACCAGAACCTGGCCCTCAGCCGGGACAGGCTGCTGTCCATGGTGTGGGGGTATGAGTTCGCCGGGGAGAGCCGCACGGTGGACATCCACGTCCAGCGGCTCCGCCAGAAGCTGGATCTGGCCGACCGGCTGGTCACCCTGCCCAGGGTGGGCTACCGGCTGGAGCGATACCAATGAGGCTGTGGCAGAAGATCTTCCTGACCACCCTGGCCCTGATGGTGCTGTCCACCACCCTGGTGTCCTCCCTGCTGCTGAAGTCCAGCCGGGACGCCCTGTGGCAGCGGGAGTATCAGCGGGCGGTGAGCCAGCAGCAGTACCTGGCCGGGATGCTGCGGGCGGGGGTGGTGAGCCACCGGCTGCAATTGGGCACGGTGCAGCTGGAGGAGGAGGACGCCCGGCAGGCCGCGGCCCAGATCCTCGCCCGGCAGGCCATGGACGACTACCTCATCGCGCTGGCCCTGCTGGACCCCGGGGATCAGCCCATCTACAGCTCCCAGGAGCCCCCGGAGATCCTGGACGGGCGGACCGGAGATGCCTCCGATACCGTATACCGGCTCCGGCCCGGGGTTGGAGAGGGCCAGTGGTTTCTTGACGTGTCCATGCCGCTGACCCTGGAGTCCCTCCAGTGCCGCCTGACCGCGGTGTACGACGTCAGCGACCTCCAGCGGCAGCTCACCGCCCAGGCGGAGCGCACCGTGCTGCTCTGTCTGGCCTCCAGCCTCATCGGCGCGGGGGTGCTGCTGGCCCTGGTGTGGTTCCTGCTGCGGCCCCTGGCCGCCCTGGACCGCAGCGCCCGCCGGGTGGCGGAGGGCCGCTATGACGAGCGGCTGGACGACTCCGGCTCCGACGAGCTGGCCGGCCTCGCCCGGGACATGAACGCCATGGCCGGGGCGGTGCAGGACCGGGTGGAGCAGTTGGAGCGGGTGGCGGAGGACCGAAAGGCCTTTATCGGCAACCTGGCCCACGAGATGAAGACCCCCCTCACCAGCATCCTGGGCTTCGCCGACCTGCTCTACCTGCCTAAGGAGCTGGACGAGGGGGACCGGGTGGAATACGCACGGGTCATCTCCGAGGAGGCCAAACGGCTCCGCTCCCTGTCCGGCAAGCTGCTGGAGCTCATCACCCTGGGCAGCGCCAACATCGAACTGGCCCCCGCCCCCCTCCGGGAGGTGGTGGAGGAGGTGGCCGTGAGCCTCCGGCCCGTCCTGGAGCAGAGCGGACTCACCCTGGGCCAGGTGTGCTCCAACGTGTGGGTGGACATGGACCGGGAGCTGTTCAAGTCCCTGCTGTACAACCTGCTGGACAATGGCCGGAAGGCCAGCGAACGGGGCGGCCGCCTGGACCTGGCCGCCAGGGCCGAGGGGGACGCCGCCGTCATCCTGGTGCGGGACTACGGCCGGGGCATCCCCCAGGCGGAGATCAACAAGATCACCCAGCCCTTCTACATGGTGGACAAGAGCCGGGCGCGGAAGGCCGGCGGCGCGGGCCTGGGGCTGGCACTCTGCCGGGAGATCGTGGAGGTCCACCTGGGGACCATGGAGATCCAGAGCATCGTGGGGGAGGGCACCCTGATCCGGCTGACCTTCCCCCTCAGCACGCCCCCGGAGGAGGGAGAGGCCCATGCGTAACGTGAAGTTCATCCTGTCCGCCATCGCCATCCTGCTCACCGGGGCTATCGCCGCGGGGCTGGCGGCCCGGGCCGTCACTGCCCCCGACGGGGAGGGGGTCCGCTCCGCCGGAACGGTGTCCATCCCCGCCGTGCTGGGCCAGACCGCCGAGGAGGTATTGTTTTACCCCTGGTCCCTGTACGACACCGAGGCCCTCTCCCACATCCCGGAAAACTATCTGACCGATTTTTTCCACCTTTCCCCGGAGGAGCCGGCCCTTTCGGACTTTGAGACCATCGGGGATCTGCGGGATTTTTATGGCGAGACCTGCAATGACATGAGCGCGGCCATGTTCCTGTTCCCCTTTGAACTGCCCGCCGGGCCTGTGAAATGTGATATCCCCGCCCTGCTCCGGGCGCTGGAGTGGAACCTGACCGCAAACGACCGAGCGCCCGCCGGGGGCGAGCACTACTATCTGGCGGACTTCCCCGCCGTCCTCCGGGAGGGCGAGGTTCCCGTCACCCTGAGCATGGCCCTGAGCGTCGCCGGCTCAAGAGGGGACTACAGCTTCCTCATCCGCCCCGCGAAGCCGGCGGAGCTCACCGAGGAGGACCGGCAGGCCGCCCTGGCCCGGGTGAAGGAGGAGCTGCTGGAGCTGCTGCTGAACGCCCCTTACTTCAATTATGAGCTCACCGACGAGGAACTGTATCACCTCTGGCTGGTGAAACCGGACGAGATCGCGCCGGACGCCGCGGAGGGGATGCCCGCCGAATCCGGCGGAGCCGGCATAACGGCCACCCGGCCGGACGAGGGCAGCGCGCTGGGCCGGATGCTGCGGGACTATCTGCGCCCGGACGGCGGCTATATCCCCATGCGCGCCGCCCTGGAGCTGCAGAGCTTTTTTACCACCACGTCCGACGATTACGTCCGGGCCCTCTACGGGAAGGAGCCCACCCTGGACGACGTGCTGGACGCCTTGCCGGAGCTGGGCATCTCCGTGCAGATCATCACCACCCAGGACCAGATCGTGGTGCTGTTCGCCCAGTCCGCGGGCATCATCCTGGGCCTGTATTACGACGTCCAGCTGGGCCGCTGGTCGGGCGTCGGCTGGCGGGCCGATCTGTAGCCCCGCGCCGGAGGCCGCGCGGGAACATTTACAACTCCGAAACAATTTAGTGGATGACTTCGTGCTCCTTTCCGGGCGATGATGGGACCGTTCCCTCCCCCGGAAAGGAGTCCTTTTTACGCGTATCACACAGAGCCTTGCGGCCGCCCTGGCCGCCCTTCTGCTGCTGAGCGGCTGCGCCGCGCCGCCGGCCTCCGGCTCCCCCGCCCATTCCGCGCCCCTGTCGGCCCCTTCCCAGCGCACGGAGGAGACGCCCCCGCCCGGCCTGTTCCCCGGCGGCTTCCCACTCATCCTCCAAAAACCCGAACTGCCCAACGGGTGCGAGGTCACCAGCCTTGCCATGCTGCTGCGTCAGGCGGGGTACGACGCCGGCAAGGTCGATCTGGCGGAAAACTATCTGCCGCGAAAGGACATTACCGAGACGGATGGAGTCCGTCTCGGTCCCGATCCGGATCGGGCTTACGCCGGCGACCCCGCCACCGACAAGGGCTGGTACTGCTTCGAGGGTCCGATCCTCGCCGCCGCCCAAAGGTATCTGGCGGGCCATGGTGGCGGTCGGCTGGCGGTCTCCCTCACCGGTCTGGATCTGAACGGCCTGCAAACCTATCTGGACGCCGGGACCCCCCTGGCCGTATGGGTGACCATCGGCTACGAGGAGCCGAAACGGGGCCCCGTCCCCTGGCGGCTGCCCGACGGCTCCGAGTACTATCCCTATACCAACCTCCACTGCGTGGTGCTGGCCGGCCAGGACGGCGGCGACTTCCTGGTGGCCGATCCCTTAGAGGGCTGGCGGCGGATCCCGAAGGGGGTCCTCATGTCCAGCTTCCTGGCCATGGGCAGCCGCGCCGTGGCTCTGCTCAAGGCCGGATGAGCGCCCGTCACATCCTACACGAAAGAGAGTCGATCCACCATGCCCCAGCTGTACGATCAATTTCACGGCGGTGAGAACACCCCGCCCCGCCGGACCGGTCCCGCCGGCAGCGGCTACCCCATGACCCCCTCTCCCCTGGGCCGGCGGCCCCACCGGGAGCGGCGGAGGGCCCTCTCCCTGGCGCCCGTCCTGCTGATCCTGCTGGTCCTGGCCGCAGTCCTGACCCTGGTGCTGTGGGGACCCTCGGACGCCCCGCCCGACCCCTCCGGGGCCGTCAGCGCTCCGCCCGCCGCCTCCGACGCCCTCGCCACCGCCGGACCCACCCCAGCCGGACCGGACGGGTCCGCCGCCCCCACCCCAAACAACCTGAGGGATATCACGGCACCCCCCTGGATTACCCAGGAGTTCCTGCCGCTGAACGAGTGGTCCCGGCCCGGCGACCCCCTGCCCCAGGTGAATGGGGTGGTGATCCACTACGTGGGCAACCCCGGCACCACGGCGGAGCAGAACCGCAGCTACTTCGAGCGCCTGGCGGAGAACCACGAGGCCTACGCCAGCAGCCATTTTCTGGTGGGGCTGGACGGCGAGGTCATCCAGTGCGTCCCACTCAGCGAGATCTCCTACTGCTCCACCGTCCGCAACGCGGACACCATCGCCATCGAGTGCTGCCACCCGGATGCCGAGGGCAAGTTCACCGAGGAGACCATGGCGTCGCTGGTAAAACTGGTGGACTGGCTCATCGAAACATACGATCTCGGGCGGGAGGACGTGATCCGCCACTACGACGTAGCCGGCAAGGAGTGCCCCATCTACTACGTCCGCAACCTGGACGCCTGGGAGGACTTTCTGGACCGGCTAACCTTCCCTGATCCGTAAAAGAGCGCGAAAAACCGGCCTGTGGATTGCTCCACAGACCGGTTTTTTGCTTTATATTGACGGAAAAACTGCCGTCGCCGCGCGAAAACGGCGGGATCGAACACGTTTTCAATGCGGCTTAAAGTTCTTTTTGATCCTTTCCTTTCAAGAAAAAGGATTATAGCACAGACTTGATGCGCTCTACGGCCTCTCTGGTGGCCTCCGCGTCGCCGAAGGCGGTGACCCGAATATAGCCCTCCCCGCTGGGGCCGAAGCCCGCGCCGGGGGTGGTGACCACGCAGGCCCTTTTCAGCAGGGTGTCGAAGAAGTCCCAGGAGCCCACGCCCTCCGGGGTGCGGAACCAGATGTAGGGGGCGTTGGTCCCGCCGTAGACGGTGAGCCCCGCGGCGGTGAGGCCCTCCCGGATGACCCTGGCGTTGTTCAGGTAGTAGTCGATGGACTGCCTGATCTGGGCCCTGCCCTCAGGGGTGAAGGTGGCCTCGGCGGCCCGCTGGATCACATAGGCCACGCCGTTGAACTTGGTGCCCTGCCGCCGGTTCCACAGGGCGTTCAGGGAGGCCCCCTCCCGCTTCAGCGCCTTGGGGACGACGGTGTAGGCGCAGCGGTTGCCGGTGAAGCCCGCCGTCTTGGAGAAGGAGCGGAACTCGATGGCGCAGGTCCTGGCCCCCTCCACCTCGTAGATGGAGTGGGGCACCCCCTCCTCCCGGATGAACGCCTCATAGGCGGAGTCGTAGAGGATGACGCTGTCGTGGGTGTTGGCGTAGTCCACCCAGACCTTGAGCTGTTCTTTGGTAGCCGCCGCGCCGGTGGGGTTGTTGGGGGAACAGATGTAGATGAGGTCAGGTGCCCGGCCCTTCGGCAAATCGGGGAAGAAGCCGTTTTCGGCGGTACAGGGCAGGTAGATCAGGTTGCTCCACTTCTCCCCGTCGTGGTCCCCCGCCCGGCCCGCCATGGCGTTGGTGTCCACGTACACCGGGTACACCGGGTCGCACACCGCCACCACGTTGTCCGCTGAGAAGATGTCCCCGATGTTGCCGCAGTCGCTCTTGGCCCCGTCGGACACGAAGATCTCGTCGTCGGCGATGTCCACGCCCTTTGCCTTGTAGTCGTCCCGGATGGCGAAGCGGAGGAAGTCGTAGGCCCCGCAGGTCTCCTCGCAGTAGCCCCGGAAGGTCTCCTTATGGCCCATCTCCTCGGTGGCCTTGTGCATGGCCTCGATGACCGCCGGGGCCAGGGGCAAGGTCACGTCGCCGATACCCAACCGGATCAGGGGCATGGGGGTGCCCTTCGCCGAGAAGGCCCGCACCCGCCGTCCGATCTCCGGGAACAGATAGCCGCCGGGCAGCTTCAAAAAGTTCTGGTTGATGTGCGCCATTTGCGCTCCCTCCTGTTGCAAAATCAAAGTGAAACCATTGTACAACAGAGCGCTTTTGCCGTCAACCGGCAGGATGGCACGATTTTTCCTGCAAACCGGGGCGATTTCCGGCCTATCCGTCAACTTCGCCCCAAAACACCTCAACGGCGGGCCCGGTGAGCAGGGCGCAGCTCTCCCCGGTGAGGGTCACCAGCAGCTCCCCGCCGGGGAGGCGGACGGTCACGTCCCGGCCGCACTTCCCCGCCCGGTGGAGGGCGGCAACGGCGGCGCAGGCCCCGGTGCCGCAGGCCAGGGTCTCCCCGCTGCCCCTCTCCCACACCCGGGCGGTCAGACGGGTCTCATCGTCCACCCGGACGAACTCGGTGTTGGTCCGGTCCGGGAAATAGGGCCAATGCTCAAAGACGGGGCCGACGGTCTCCAGGTCCAGCGCCTCCGGGTCGTCCACCTCCACCACGGAGTGGGGATTGCCCATGGATACCGGAATAGATGTATAGTTGATTCCCTTTACCGTGATTTGAATGGGCGGCTCTATGACCGGCTCCCCCATATCCACCGTGGCGGACACGACTTTGCCCCCCTCCAGCCACAGGTTCATCCGCCGCTCCCCCGCCGCCGTCTCGATGACAAGGCCGGTCTTGTCCGTCAGCCCGCTGTCGTAGAGGAACTTGCCCAGACAGCGGATGCCGTTGCCGCACATGGCCCCCTCCGAGCCGTCGGCGTTGAACATGACCATTTTTAAGTTCGCCGTCTCCGACGGAAAGGCGCAGATCAGCCCGTCGGCCCCCACGCCGAAGTGCCGGTCGGACAGGCGGCGGGCCAGGCCCGGCAGGTCCTCCGGGGCCCCCTCCAGGCAGTTCAAAAAGATGTAGTCGTTGCCGCAGCCGTGGAGCTTGGAAAATCGCATTTCGGTCCCCTCCCCGTTGGTTTCAGCGAATCTTATGCGGGAGGCAACCGAAAGTTGCCGGACAGTTGATTTTTCCGTGCTTGTATGGTATATTTTTTCATTAGCAGCAGGCCGACAAAACGGAATTTACCGAGGTGAAAGTTAGTGGTTTTCAAAGAAACAAAGTTTGAATTAAAAGATGGCAGGGAGGCATTGCTTCGGAGCCCTTGCGAAAAGGATGCGGAGCAAATGTTGCGGTTTATCATCAGAGCATCTGGTGAGACGGATTATCTGAATATGTACCCGGAAGAATTTGCAGATTTCACTCTGGAGCAGGAAACGTCTTTCATCAATAAGAATTACTGCAATCAGAATGAGATGATGATTGCTTGCTTTGTGAACGGAAAGATAGCCGGGAATTGTCAGATTTCTTTTCGTACCAGAATGAAAGACCGCCATAGAGCTTCCGTTGCAATTGCAATCCTTCAAGAGTATTGGAACCTTGGAATTGGAACAAAGATGTTTGAGAAAATGATTCAAATTGCAGAAAAACGCGATGGCGTCTGCCAGATCGAACTGGATTTCATAGAGGGAAACACCAGGGCAAGAAGGCTGTATGAGAAGATGGGGTTTCGTATTACGGGAATTAAACCGGATGCGATACGGTTGAAAGACGGCACTCTTGTAAATGAGTACATGATGCTGAAACGGCTGTAATCTGCAAATTCCAGTTTATCGGGCGCCGGGCGGCCTTTCCTATCCTGCCGTTCTCCCACAGCGGACCCGGTCTGTCAAACCCGCGAAAAATTTTCCTCCGCAGCCGATCCCGGCCAAACTATATCTTGACAATCCCCCTCATTTTGATAGAATATTGTGTGTCAATTAAGCCTGTCCCCACACTGTTTTTTGGAGGTATGATAACTATGGCTCACAAGTACGTCTACCTTTTCTCCGAGGGCAACGCCAATATGCGCGAACTCCTCGGCGGAAAGGGCGCAAACCTGGCCGAGATGACCCGAATCGGCCTGCCGGTTCCCCAGGGCTTCACCATCACCACCGAGGCCTGCACCCGCTACTATGAGGACGGCCGCCAGATCGCTCCCGAGATCCAGGAGCAGATCATGTCCTTCATCTCCCGCATGGAGCAGATCACCGGCAAAAAGTTCGGCGACAAGGAGAACCCTCTGCTGGTCTCCGTCCGCTCCGGCGCCCGGGCCTCCATGCCCGGCATGATGGACACCATCCTGAACCTCGGCCTCAACGAGGACGTGGTGGAGGTGCTCTCCCGCAAGTCCGGCAACCCCCGCTGGGCGTGGGACTGCTATCGCCGCTTCATCCAGATGTACTCCGATGTGGTCATGGAGGTGGGCAAGAAGTACTTCGAGCAGCTCATCGACAAGATGAAGGCAGAGCGCGGCGTCACCCAGGACGTGGAGCTCACCGCCGACGACCTGAAAGAACTGGCCATGCAGTTCAAGGCCGAGTACCTGAACAAGATCGGCCAGCCCTTCCCCACCGACCCCAAGGAGCAGCTGATGGGCGCCATCAAGGCCGTGTTCCGCTCCTGGGACAACCCCCGCGCCAACGTGTACCGCCGGGACAACGACATCCCCTACTCCTGGGGCACCGCCGTCAACGTGCAGTCCATGGCCTTCGGCAACATGGGCGACGACTGCGGCACCGGCGTGGCCTTCACCCGCAACCCCGCCACCGGCGAGAAGAAGCTGTTCGGCGAGTTCCTGACCAACGCCCAGGGCGAGGACGTGGTGGCCGGCGTGCGCACCCCCATGCCCATCTCCGAGATGGCGGACAAGTTCCCCGAGGCGTTCTCCCAGTTCGAGCACGTGTGCAAGGTGCTGGAGCACCACTATCACGACATGCAGGACATGGAGTTCACCGTGGAGAACGGCAAGCTCTACATGCTCCAGACCCGCAACGGCAAGCGCACCCCCGCCGCCGCTCTGAAGATCGCCTGCGACCTGGTGGACGAGGGCGAGATCGACGAGAAGCAGGCCGTGGCCATGATCGAGCCCCGGTCCCTGGACGCCCTGCTCCATCCCCAGTTCGACGCCGAGGCCCTGAAGAAGGCCCCCGTGCTGGCCACCGCTCTGGGCGCCTCCCCGGGCGCCGCCTGCGGCCGCATCGTGTTCTCCGCCGAGGAGGCCAAGGCGTGGCATGAGCGGGGCGAGAAGGTGGTCCTGGTCCGCCTGGAGACCTCGCCCGAGGACATCGAGGGCATGAAGGCCTCCCAGGGCATCCTCACCGTGCGCGGCGGCATGACCTCTCACGCCGCCGTGGTGGCGCGCGGCATGGGCACCTGCTGCGTGTCCGGCTGCGGCGACATCAAGATGGATGAGGAGAACAAGCAGTTCGAGCTGGCCGGCAAGACCTTCCACGAGGGCGACT
>CANRFU010000002.1 GCA_947629975.1 uncultured Oscillospiraceae bacterium
CTTGTGCGCCGCCTGTAATATTAGGGCTATGCCCGAAACTGAAATACCCCCCGCTTTCGCGGGGGGATATTTATTGCGCCGTTCGGCAATTTCATTAAAATCGATTAGTAAAATTTGGCGATTCTGCCATTGCGGCAAATGGGGCGGAATACTTGCACTTGTCGGAAAATTGTGTATAATATAACCAAAGAATTACAATATCCGCCCTATGGAAACTGGCGAAGTCCGACAAGAAAGCCGTCAAACTCATGAAAAAGGAGATAGAGATATGGGACTGTTTGTTTTTTTGAAGGGCGGCAAGTCCGCTCCGGAGGCCGAACCGGCGCCCGCGCCCGCCCCCGTCGCCTTCCCCGCGGTGCTGGGCGCCCCGTCCGCCGGGATCTGCGTCGCCATGGAGGACATCCCCGATCCGGTGTTCTCCGAGGGCGTGCTGGGGGTGTGCTGCGGCGTGGACCCCGCGGAGGGCAAGGTCTGCGCCCCCATTGACGGCGAAATCACCCAGCTCACCGATACCTGCCACGCCGTGGGCATGGAGGCCGCCGGCATCGAGATCCTCATCCATGTGGGGGTCGATACGGTGGAGATGAAGGGCGACGGCTTCACCTGCCTGGTCGGCGAGGGGCAGAAGGTGCGCAAGGGCCAGCCGCTCATCACCATGGACCTGGACAAGATCAGGGCCGCCGGACACCCCGCAACCGTGATCACCGCCGTCACCAACAGCGACGACTTCGCCGGCGTGACGCAGGTGGCCCAGGGCGCGGTGGAGCCGGGGGCCGATCTGCTCCGCGTCGAGAAATAGGGACACAGAATAATACAGGAGGAGATCGCATGAAAGAGTTCGATTACGCTATCAGGGATCAGCTGGGCATCCACGCCCGGCCCGCCGGTCTGCTGGCCAAGCTGGCCAAGGGATACGGGGACACCGTCATCACCGTCACCAAGGGCGGGAACACCGTGAAGGCCTCCCAGCTGATGAAGCTCATGGGCATGGGGGTCAAGCAGGGCGACGTGGTCACCGTGTCCGCCGAGGGCCCCGCCGAGGAGGAGGCCATCGCCGCCGCGAAGAAGTTCTTCGAGGAGAATCTGTAAGCGCCGCAAAAGGGCGTCTGCCCGTGAGCAGACGCCCTTTTCATCACCACCATATGAGGAGGGAAAACGATGATCGTATTGCAGGGGAAGGGCGTGTCCAAAGGCGTGGCCGAAGGACCCGTCTGCTTTTTCCGGCGGGCGGACGCCGCGGTGAAAAAGGAGACCGCCTCCGACATCGAGTCGGAAAAGGCCCGCGTGGCCGCCGCCCAGGAGAAGTCCGTGGCCCAGCTGGAGGCCCTGGCGGACAAGGCCCGGGCGGAGACCGGCGAGGAGACGGCGGTCCTCTTTGAGACCCACGCCATGTTCGTGGAGGACGAGGACTATGTGGAGGCCATCATGACCGCCCTGGAGGAGGAGCGCTGCAACGCCGAGTACGCCGTGGAGCAGGCGGGCGAGCAGTTCGCCGCCATGCTGGCCGCCATGGACGACCCCTATATGCAGGGCCGGGCCGCCGACATCAGGGACGTGACCCGGCGCATCCTCAACAACCTGATGGGGGTGGCCGAGGGGGGCGTGGACTCCGACGTGCCGGTGATCCTGGCCGCCGACGACCTGGCCCCCTCCGAGACCCTCCAGCTGGACAAGAGCAAGATCCTGGGGTTTATCACCAAGGGGGGCTCCGGCAGCAGCCACACCGCCATCCTGGCCCGGACCATGGGCATCCCCGCCATCTGCGGCCTGGGGGAGAGCTTGAAGGAGGAGTATCAGGGGCGGCCGGTCTGCATCGACGGCGAGACCGGCCAGGCCGTCCTGGACCCGGACGAGCCGGCGCTGGCCGCGTTCCGGGAGAAGCAGAAAAAGCAGGCGGAGATGAGGGAACTGCTCCAGACCATGAAGGGGCAGGAGGACGTGACCCTGGACGGCCGGGAGATGCTGGTGTACTGCAACATCGGCTCCCCCGACGACGTGGCGGCGGTGCTGGCCAACGACGGCCGGGGCATCGGCCTGTTCCGGTCCGAGTTTCTGTACCTGGCCGCCAGCGACTACCCCGGCGAGGAGGAGCAGTTCCAGGCGTACAAAAAGGCGGCCGCCGCCATGGAGGGGAGGCGGGTGGTCATCCGCACCCTGGACATCGGGGCGGACAAGCAGGTGGAGTACTTCGGCCTTCAGAAGGAGGAAAACCCGGCCATGGGGGTGCGGGCCATCCGCATCTGCCTGAACCGGCCGGAGGTGTTCCGCACCCAGCTGCGGGCGCTGTACCGGGCCTCGGCCTACGGCAAGGTGGCGATCATGTTCCCCATGATCACCTCCGTGTGGGAGGTCAGGGAGTGTAAAGAGGCCTGCCGCAGGGTGATGGCGGAGCTGGACGCCGAGGGGGTTTCCTACAACAGGGAGACGGAGATCGGCATCATGATCGAGACGCCGGCCTCGGTGTTCGTGGCGGACGCCCTGGCCAGAGAGGTGGACTTCTTCTCCGTGGGCACCAACGATCTGACCCAGTACACCCTGGCCTGCGACCGCCAGGCCACCGACCTGGGCCGGTTCTTCGACCCCCACCATCCGGCGGTGCTGCGGGCATTGAAGATGGCCGCCGACGCGGCCCATCGGGCAGGGATCTGGATCGGCATCTGCGGCGAGCTCGCGGCGGACCTTTCCCTGCTGGAGACCTTTTTGGCCATGGGGATCGACGAGCTGTCCGTATCGCCCTCCGCGGTGCTGCCCCTCCGGGCGGCCATCCGCGGGAGTACCGCCGGGTCCTGTACGCTGGAAAAGCTGGAATGCTGAGTCCGGCTCAGATCATGGGCGGGGCCGCCCCTCCCGTTCCCAGGCGTCCACGCCCCGCTTCAGCCGGTCCAGGCCGTCCGCCAGCCGGGACCGGGGGCAGGCGATGTTCATGCGCAAAAACTGTCTGCCGACGGCCCCGTACTGCCCGCCCTCGGACAGATACAGCCCGGTCCTGGCCCGGATAAAATCGGCCAAAGGCGCCGCGTCCTCCGCGACGGCCCCGCAGTCCAGCCACAGCAGATAGGTGGCCTCCGAGGGGACCAGGCGGATCCGGGGCAGGCGGGCGGCCAGGAAGTCCCGGACGGCCCGCTTGTTCTCATACAGATAGGCGCGCAGTTCATCCAGCCAGGGGCCGCCCCGGGTGAAGGCCGCCACGGCGGCGTCCACGGCAAAGGCGTTCCCCTCGGCCACCTCGTCGGTGTTGAGGCCCCGCCAGACCTTGTGGCGCAGGAAGGGGTCGGGCGCCGACACGGCGGCGGTTTGGAGCCCCGCCATGTTGAAGCACTTGGTGGGGGCGAGACAGGTGACGCTGACGGCCCGGCAGTCCTCCGATGCGGAGGCGAAGGGGACGTACTCCTTCCCCGGGTCGGTGAGGTCGCAGTGGATCTCGTCGGAAAGGACGACGACGTGGTGCTTCCGGCAGAGCTCTCCCACCCTTGCCAGGGTCTCCCGGTCCCATATCCTGCCCACCGGATTATGGGGGTTGCACAGGATCATGAGGGTGGTCTGGGGGTCGGAGAGATCCCGCTCCAGGCGGGCAAAATCCATGCTGTAAACGCCGTTTTCGTAGCGCAAAGGGCTCTCTAAGACGTTCCTTCCGTTGTTGACGATGGAGTTGAAAAAGATGTTGTACACCGGGGTCTGGATGAGCACGTTCTCCCCCGGCGTGGTCAATTTTCGCACGATGCTGGAGATGGCGGGCACCACCCCGGTGCAGAAGATGAGCCAGTCCCGCTCCATCTCAAAGTGGTGGCGGTCCCTCCACCAGCCGATGTAGGCGTCCGCCCACTCCTCCGGCACCACGGAGTAGCCGAATACCCCGTGGTCCAGCCGCTTCTGCAGGGCCTCCCGGACGCAGGGGGCGGTCTGGAAGTCCATATCCGCCACCCACATGGGCAGCTCGTTCTCCGCCACGTCCCATTTCAGGGACTGGGTGCCCCGGCGGTCGATGAGGGCATCGAAATCGTACCGCATGGGTTTACTCCGCGTCCCGGCAGACGATGACCGTTCTGGACGGGTCCACCTTGTCCTTTTCGATGGTCAGTTCCCCGATGGAGGCGGCCCGGATGGTGCCACCGGAGGGGTTCAGCACGCTGTCCACGCGGGAGGTGATGTCCGCATCCACGGTGGAGTACTCAAAGGCCAAGGTGGTGTTGATGAGCTTGCAGTTTTTCATCACCAGGTTGTCGATATAGCACATGCCCTGGAGGCTTTCGACGGTGCAGTTCACCAGGGTGAGGTTTTTGGCGTTCCAGCCCAGGTATTCCCCGGAAATAAAGGAGTCGTACACCGTCACGTTCTCCGTGTTCCAGAAGGAGTCCTTGGACAGCATATGGGCGTTCCGGATGACCACGTTTTTCGCCCCGTCGAAGGAGTAGTTGCCCACCAGGGTGAAGCCGTCGACGTCCATGTTCTCGCAGTTCATGGCCAGATAGTCGCCCCTGGCGTGGACGTTCTCCAAACGCACGTTTTTGCAGCTCCACAGGGTCTCGGCGGCGTTGGGGAGCTGGACATTTTTCAGGGTGAGCCCGTCGCACCGGCGGAAGTTCTTGGGGGCCTCGATGACGGCGTCCTCCACCAGGATATCGTCGGTGTACCACACGCCGGCCCGGGCCATCTCGAACCAGGTGCAGCCGTGGGCCTTCACGTGCTTGCAGTACCACAGGGGGTACTTCCACTTGAACATGGAGTTCCAGAGTTCGATGTCCCGGCTCTCCTTCAGGGGGGATTCGCCGTCGTCGAAAATGGTGTCGTAAATTTTGAGGCCCCGGGACATAAACAGGGCCCGCTCCCCGGTGAGGAACTGCTGGCGGATCTCGTTGGTCATGGTATAACTCTCTGCCTTTACTTTAAAAATTCCGGCCTGCCGGTAGATTCGCTCCATTATACAGCCGGACAGGGAGAAATGCAAATACTTATCGCGCAAAAGCCAAAATGCCCGCTGGGCATGGGATCGTCCCATGTCCGGCGGGCATTTGCACGCTTTCCGTCAACCGCCGCCGCGCCCGCGGAGGGGTTGAGAGGAGGTGAGCAGATGGAGAGCATCGCCGCTGCCGTCATCACCGGTGGGCTGGCCCTGGCCGGCACCCTGGCGGGCAGCTATTTTGCCAACCACAAAAACCTGGCGCTGATCCAGTACAGGCTGGAACAGCTGGAGGAAAAGGTGGACAGGCACAACAACATCATCGCGCGGACTTATGAATTGGAGAAGCGGATGGAGCTTCAGGCGAAGGAACTGGCGGTGGAAAATCACCGCATCAAGGACCTGGAGAGGCGGGCGGAGCAATGACCCGGCCGGAGGCCGGGTGCACGGGCGGGCGACCCGTCCGCCCGGACGAGCGGGCAGGGGCCGCCGGCCCCCGCGGAGAGAGGAGCGTTATCATGAGAGATCTGCTTTGCAAGAGGCTGGCCGCGCTGCTGAGCGTGAAGAGCCTGGTGACCATCATCCTGACCGTGGTCTTTGCCATCCTCACGGTGATGGGCAGGATCGAACAGTCCTACATGACCATCTACACGGTCATCATCAGTTTCTATTTCGGGATCCAGACCACCAAAACGGGAGGCGGTGACGAATGACCGAGGCGCAGCTGCGGCAGAGCACCGTTGAGATCATGCGGGGCTGGCTGGGCGGCAAACAGGGCGGCGCCATCCACCGGGAGATCGTAGACACCTACAACAGCTACAAGCCCCACCCCAGGGGTCACGCCCTGACCATGAGCGACGCCTGGTGCGCGGGCACCGTGTCCGCCGCCGCCATCCGGGCGGGCCTGACGGACATCATGCCGGTGGAGTGCTCCTGCACCCGGATGATCGAGCTGTACAAGAGCAAGGGCCGCTGGGTGGAGGCCGACGACTACATCCCGGCCCCCGGAGATTTGATTTTCTATGACTGGGACGACACCGGCAAGGGCGACTGCACCGGCCAGCCCGACCACGTGGGCATGGTGGAGTCGGCGTCCGGCGCGGTCATGACGGTGATCGAGGGCAACTACAACAGCATGGTCCAGCGGCGGCCCCTGAAGGTCAACAGCCGGTACATCCGGGGCTTTGGCTGCCCGGACTATGCGAAAGCGGCGGGGAGCATGCCTCCCCAGGCCGGAAGCGGAGGGAACGACATGGAGTATGAGCAGTGGAAAGAGCACATGGAGCGGTACCGCGCGGAGCTCCAGTCCAGGCCGGGGAGCGGCTGGAGCGAGGCGGACCGGGCCTGGGCCGTGGATGCCGGCCTGTTCCGGGGCGGGACCGGGAACGAGGGCTGCATGTGGCAGGATCTCCTCACCCGGGAGCAGGCCGCCGCCCTGTTCCACCGGGAGGCTGAGAGGACGGGCACGGCATGAGGGGCAAACGGGAACAGGCGCCGGAGAGACTCCGGCGCCTGCCGTCTTTCGCAAATGTGATCATCGCGGTGTGCATCGGCGTGAGCCTGTTCATCACCCTGGCGGCGGTGTGGGAATACCACCGGCTGGACACGGTGATGCCGGCCGGCGCCCTCACCGCCCTGCTGGGGCTGTGGGGCGGCGAGCTGCTGATCGTGGCCGCGCGGCAGGTGCTCGGGAGCAACGCGGTGGGGCGGAGCCGCCGGACGGCCGGCGGAAACGGGGACGGCGGCCCGGCGGAGAGCCCCGGGATCTGAGAAGGATGACGGGCGGGTGGAGGCTTACGTGGAGCTGAAGGCCCGGAACAGGCAGACGGCCGCCACGATCACCACCACCGACAGGACGATGATGCAGATCTGACGCAGGTAGTTGTTTTTGGGTTCAGGTGTTTTGGACATAGATATCCCCCTCAGCACAGCGGCGCCAGGATGCGCAGGACCCCGTCCAGCGTCCAGCTCCAGAAGCCGCTTTTCACGTTCTTGCCCAGTTCCATCTGCCGGCACTTCTCCTGGGTGGCCAGGAAGTCGGCCTTCACGTCTTTCAGCAGGGAGGCGCCGTAGAACAGGGAGTTGTTCTCAAAGTGGAGGAACAGGGAGCGGTAGTCCAGGTTCACGGTGCCCACGGTGCCCACCACGTCGTCCACCACGCAGGCCTTGGCGTGGACGAAGCCGGGGACGTACTCATAGATCTTCACCCCGGCCTCCAGCAGCACGGGATAGAAGCTGTGGGACATGCGGAACACCAGCGCCTTGTCGGGCACGCCGGGCATGATGATCCGCACGTCCACCCCCCGGCGGGCAGCCCGGCAGAGGGCGTCCATCAGGGCGTCCCCCGGCATGAGGTAGGGGGTGAAGAACCAGGCGTAATGCTTCGCCTGGGACAGCAGCTCGATATACAGCTCGTTGCTGGCGGCGCTGGGGCGCAGGGGGGAGTCGTAGTAGCTGAGGATATAGCCGTCGGCGGGGGCCGTCTCAGCCGCTGCCGGGACGGAGAGCAGATCTGCGGGGATGGGGTCGCCGGAGAAGGCATTCCAGAACTCGGTGAACATCCGGGCGTAGCCCTCCACCGCCTCGCCGGTGAGGCGGAAGCCAATGTCCTTCCAGTGGCCGAACTTCTCCACCCGGTTGATATACTCGTCGGCCAGATTGACGCCGCCGCTGAAGGCCACCAGCCCGTCGATGATGAGCATCTTGCGGTGATCCCGGTAGTTGATGGTGCCCCGGATGGAGCGCAGGGGGTTGAAGGGGATGCACTTGATCCCCTTTTCCCGCAGTTCCTTCACATTCTGATCGGAGTAGGTGGAGATGCTGCCCAGATCGTCGTACATCACCCGGACGTCCACGCCCCGGGCGGCCTTTTCCGCCATGATGTCCACCATGGAGTCCCACATGACCCCCCGCTCCACGATAAAGTACTCCACGAAGATGTACTTCTCCGCCTTCTTCATCTCCTCCAGCATGACGGGGAAGAGCAGATCGCCCAGGGGATAGTACGTCGCCTCCCGGTTCACATAGAGGGGGCAGCCGGTGAGGGTGTGGAGGTAGCGGAAGGTCTCTGCCATGCGGGGATCCTCCCGGCCCAGGGCGTCGCAGAGGTCCCCGGCGCCGTCCGTCCCGCCGGGCCAGGCCTCCACGGCGGCCAGCCGCTTTTGCAGGGGCTTGGTGGACCTCCGGTTGCCCACGATCAGGTACAGCAGGGCGCCGGCCAGGGGGAAGGTGAGGATCACCAGCAGCCAGAGGATCTTATAGGTGCCCTCGTCCCGCTTGGTGATGATGAACAGCACCGCCAGCAGGGCAAAAATGGACAGGGCGAAGGTGATGAGTCCGGCCCAGGGGGCCAGCCAGCGCGCCAGGAGAAAGATCCACAGCAGCTGGAGCAGGAGGGCGGGGAGGATGGTGAGTACGCGCCGGATGATCTTTTTCATAATGTTCCCTCCATTGGATCGCGGTCACGCGTCGCTGTCGGCGCTGACCATGTTCTGCCAGCGGTTTTCCACAAAGTCGTCGTCATAGGCGCTGTCGATGAACTCCTCCAGGATGTTGGAGGGAGGCAGGTCCTTCTGCCGCTCGTTGTAGCGCAGCATGACCGACATGGTGAACAGGCCGTTCAGCGTCATCAGCACGATGATGAGCCAGGTGAGCACTTTGGCCGTCACCGGGGGGAATTTCTCGATGAACCGCTCCAGCGGCGGGTAGGCGATCTTCACCCAGATCAGCCCCAGGACGCCCCAGAAGAACATGAACAGCACATTGGTCCGCCCGCCGATATTCAGCGGCATGTAGCTGTAGTCCCAGAACACCTTGCCGAAAACCAGTTCGGTGAACACGCTGCACATGTATTCGAAAGCGCCGCCCAGCAGGCCGCCCGCCAGCAGGACCCAGCGGTCGTCCTTGTCCTTGAGGCGGATCAGGCTCACCGTCAGCAGCACGGCGCCGATGCCCCACACAAAGCTGAAGGGGCCGAAGATCACGCTGGACCGGCTCATCCACGTGCCGCCCACCACGCGGCAGTAGAGGGTCTCGATGAGGTCCCCCAGAAAGGCCGAGATGAGGAACACCCACACCAGCTTGTCCAGGCTCATGCCCTTGGCGAAGACGATCCCGCTCCGCGTGTGCTCGTCCTGGATGCCGGGATAGGCCTTCTCCAGGCGCTTCCAGACGGTCCTGGAGATCATGGCGGACAGCTCGTCGGTCTGGCCCTTTTCCATCTGCCGCTCGAAACTGTCCTGGCCCTTCCGCATGGCGAAGACCACGGCGACGAAGTCCACCAGGATCAGCAGCCACGCCACGATCTGGATCACCGCCAGGACGGTGGAGGGGATCATGACCGCCAGCATCATCAGCACGGGCTGGAACAGAAGGTAGATCACCAGGATGACCCCGGCGGCCAGGGCGTTGAGCAGCAGGCCCTGCCAGGTGCCGCTGGGGGCCGCCTCCAGCCATTTGGCGTTTTTGGTCAGCCTGCCGCCGAAGAAGCCCAGCACGGCCCGGGTGAGCACCAGGCTGGCCAGGGTGATCACGTACATCGCCGCGTAGTTCCGCCCCAGCGGGGGCAGGGCGACGGAGATGCTGGAAAAGACCAGGCCCACCTCAAAGTCGATGGGCAGGGTGAGAAGGCCCCGGTTGATGAATTTCTTCTCCTTGACGGCGAAGAAGATCACCTCCGCCGCCCAGGCCAGAAAGCCGTAAATCAAAAGGAACAGCGTCTGCTGTTCGGAATTGAAGGTCATCGCGCTCAGCTCCTCTTGTGGATTATGGCTATGTTACCACAAAATTCCCGTGAGCGCAAGACAAACATTGCGCGGCGGCCCGGAGGATTTAGCACTCAAATGGCGAGAGTGCTAAAATTTACAATTTGTTCAAATCGATGCAACAAAATATACGATATCAGGCAATATAGTAAAGGCGTAAAGAAAAAAGACCCAGCGGCCCGACGCCAGGCGCGAAACGCCGCGGCGCGGGCCCAACATCAAATCAAAACGGAGGTATTTACCATGTTTGAACTGAGACCCTTCAATCGCCGCAATCAGATGACCTACAACCCCTTCCGGGAGATGGACGAATTTGAGAAGCGCTTCTTCGGCGAGCCCTTCAACAGCTTCTTCCGGGACGGCGGCTTGAGCGAGTTCAAGACCGACATCAAGGACGAGGGCGACTCCTTCCTGCTGGAGGCCGACCTGCCCGGCTTCGACAAGAAAGACATCCACCTGGACCTGAACGACGGGGTCCTCACCATCCAGGCCGAGCGCCACTCGGAGCACGAGGAGGAGGACAAGAAGTCCAAGTACGTGCGGGTGGAGCGCTCCTACGGCCAGTACAGCCGCCAGTTCGACGTGTCCGGCGTGGACACCGACAACATCAAGGCCAAGTACGACAACGGCGTGCTGAAGGTGACCCTGCCCAAGCAGCAGACCGTCCTGCCCGAGCCCAAGCGGCTGGAGATCGAATAACGCACAGAGAAAGCGGCGGCGCGTGAAAACGCGCCGCCGCTTTTTTTATATCCGCTCCAGCTTCGCCTTGAAGGAGATCTGGCGGGGGGTGGCCATGCCGTCGAACTGCACCAGGTGGGCGGACTTGTCCGTGTCCACGTCCAGCACGGCGCCCTCCCCGAACAGGGCGTGGCGCACCCTCGTCCCGATGGGGAAGATGTATGCCTCTGTGTTCTCCGGCAGGGCCCGGGTACTGGCTTCGATATAACTCCGGGCCTCCTCCACCAGCCCCTGGGGCGGCGGCTGGGTGAAGGTGAGCAGGGCCGGGTCGATATCCAGCAGGAACCGGGAGGGATACCGGGGGGCGTTGTCGAAGGTCCGGCCCCCCGCCTCGGAGAGGTACAGGGCCTTTTTCGCCCGGGTCACGGCCACGAAGGCCAGACGGCGCTCCTCCTCCATCCCCGCCAGGGTGGCGGTCTTCCGGGAGGGGAAGATCCCCTCATTCATGCCGCAGAGGAACACATAGGGGAACTCGAGCCCCTTGGCGGCGTGGACGGTCATCAGCTTGATCTTGTCGCCCGCGTCGGCCTCGTCGGCGTTGGTGAGCAGGGCCACGTGGGACAGGTAGTGCTCCAGGCCGACCTCCTCGCCGCAGGTGGTCTCGTACTCATGGACGGACTGCTTCAGCTCCGCCAGGTCGTCCAGTCGGTCCTGGGCTCCCTCGGTGCGGAGCATCCTCTCGTAGCCGCTGTCGTTCAGGAGGGCGGAGAGCACCTCGGACACGGGCCGGCCCTCATACCCGGCGGCGTACCGCTCCACCAGGGAGACCAGGGAGGCGGCCTTTGTACCTTTGAAAATGTCGTCCTCCAAGGTTTGGGTCAGGGCCTCGTAGAGGGTGCAGCCGCGCTCCGCGGCGAAGTCCCGCAAAAAGGCCATCCGGCGTTTGCCCAGGTTGCGCCTGGGCACGTTGGCCACCCGGAGGAAGGACAGGTCGTCCTTGTAGGCGATGAGCCGCAGATAGCTGAGGGCGTCCTTGACCTCCTTCCGGGCGAAAAACTGTACCCCGCTGTAGATGTGGTAGGGCAGCTTCTCCCGGAGGAAGGCCTCCTCCACCGTCCGGGTGACGTAGTGGGCCCGGTAGAGCACCGCCATGTCCCCCCAGGGCGCCCCCCGGCCGTGGAGCAGGCGGGCCCGCTCCGCGATCATGGCGGCCTCCTCCTGGTTGGTGCCGGCGTAGCCGCACAGCACCTCCTCCCCGGAGGGCAGAGTGGGGATCAGCTCTTTTTTCAGCCGGTTCCGGTTCTTGTCGATGAGGGAGTTGGCGGCCGCCAGGATCTCCGGGGTGGAGCGGTAGTTCTCCATCATCATAATGGTTTTGCACGGGGCGAAGTGTTTGTGGAAGTCCAGCAGGTACTTCACGTCGGCCCCCCGCCAGGTGTAGATGGTCTGGTCCGGGTCGCCCACGATGAACAGGTTTTTGTGATACCCGCACAGGGCCTCCATCAGCTCGTACTGGAGCTGGTCGATGTCCTGGAACTCGTCGATCATGATGTATTCCAGCCGCCGCTGCCACTTGAGTTTGACGTCCTCGTGCTCCTGGAAGATGTACAGGGTGAACTTGATGAGGTCGTTGTAGTCCAGGCCGAAGCACTTCTTCTCCTGGTACAGGTAGCCGTAGAAGATGATGTCCTTCGCCCCCACGGCGTGGTCGTACTTCTCCCGCAGCTCGTCCAGGGACAGGGCGATCATATCCCTGTAGTAGTCGGGCCGCTTGAACAGCTTCTGGATCTCGATCATGTCCCGGGCGGCGGAGAAGGTCATGTCCCGGAGGGACAGCCCCCGTTCCTCGTAGATGATGCGGAGCATATCGTCGATGTCCGAGTTGTCCAGCACCAGGAAGCTCTTGGGGTACTGGACCGCGTGGCTGTCCTCCTGGAGGATGGACACGCAGAAGCCGTGGAAGGTGTTGATAAAGCCGGTGTCGTTGTCCCCGGTGAGAGCGTGGATGCGCTGGCGCATCTCGTGGGCGGACTTATTCGTAAAGGTGACGCAGAGGATGTTCCCCGGCAGGATGCCCAGCTCGTTCACCAGGTACGCGAACCGGTGGGACAGCGCCCTGGTCTTGCCCGAGCCCGCCCCGGCGATGACCCGCACGAACCCCTCGGTAGAGGTGACCGCCTCCCGCTGGGCGGGGTTCAGGTGTTCCAGAATGTCCATGGCGCGCCTCCTTTTCGCCGGATCCATGCCCTTGCTGCTAACATAGCAGAAAAGCGGCGGATTGTCAAATGAGGGCCGCCGGGTTTGACTTGCGGGGGAAACCGGGGTATAATTGCTTCAAACAAGCTCCCCGCCGGGGCGGGGCCAGGAGGGATCGGGCATGACGGAACAGGACATCAGAGCCATCGTGGAGAAGCAGCGGACGCGGTTCTATACCGGGGCCACCCTGGACGTGGAGGAGCGCATCAAGGCCCTGAAGACGCTGCGGGCAGCCATCGCCGCCCACGAGGGGGAGATCAACGCCGCCCTCAAAGCCGATCTGGGCAAGAGCGCCGCCGAGAGCTATCTGTGCGAAGTGGGCATGACCCTGTCCGAGATCACCTATATGCTGAAGCACATCCGGGCCTTAGCCAAAGAGCGGACGGTGCGGACCCCCCTGGCCCAGTTCTCCGCCCGGAGCTGTCGGAAGCCGTCCCCCTACGGGGTGACCCTCATCATGAGCCCGTGGAACTACCCCTTCCTGCTGACCATGGAGCCGCTGGTGGACGCCCTCAGCGCCGGCAACACCGCCGTGGTGAAGCCCAGCGCCTATTCCCCCAACACCAGCGCGGTGATCCGGAAGGTCTTGGAGCGGTGCTTCCCCCCGGAGTACGTGGCGGTGGTCACCGGGGGACGGGCGGAGAACACTGCCCTGCTGGAGCAGAAATTCGACTACATCTTCTTCACCGGCAGCCAGGCGGTGGGGAAGGAGGTCATGCGGAAGGCGGCGGAGCATCTGACCCCCGTGACCCTGGAGCTGGGGGGCAAGAGCCCCTGCATCGTGGAGAAGTCCGCCAATTTGAAGCTGGCGGCAAAACGCATCGTGTTCGGGAAGTTCCTGAACTGCGGCCAGACCTGCGTGGCCCCGGACTATATCCTGTGCGACCCGGCCGTGAAGGACAGGCTCATCGCGCAGATCAAGGTCCAGATCGCGAAGCAGTTCGGCATCCGGCCCCTGGAGAACATGGACTACGGCAGGATCGTCAACGAAAAGCACTTCCGGCGGCTGCTGGGGCTCATCGACCCGGCCAAGGTGGCCCACGGGGGCTCCTCCAACGGGGAGACCCTGCGCATCGAGCCCACGGTGCTGGATCACGTCACCTGGGACGACCCGGTGATGGGGGAGGAGATCTTCGGTCCCATCCTGCCGGTGCTGACCTATGACAGCATCGATGAGGTCATCCAGACGGTGAACAGCCGCCAGCACCCCCTGGCCCTGTACCTGTTCACCTCCGACAAGGGAGTGGCCCGGAAGGTCATGGGCCGGTGCGGGTTCGGAGGCGGCTGCGTCAATGACGTGGTCATCCACCTGGCCACCAGTGAGATGGGTTTCGGCGGCTTCGGGGAGAGCGGCATGGGCTCCTACCACGGCAGGGCCGGGTTCGACGCCTTCACCCACTACAAGAGCATCGTGGACAAGAAGACCTGGATCGACCTGCCCATGCGCTACCAGCCTTACAAGAAGGGGAAAAGCCGGACCGTCCGTTTTTTCCTGAAATAGCAGAGACCGCGTGAAAAAGGGCGCGTCCGCCTGGCGGACGCGCCCTTTCGCGGGCATTTTGGGTCAATCGGCGTTGAACACGTATTTGTCCAGCCGGTCAAAGGCCTCCTGTACCCGGGACAGGGGCAGGGCCAGGTTTATGCGGATGTGGCTCGGGCCGTGGAAGGGCCGCCCGTCCTGCCAGACCACCCCCACGTCCCAGCCGGCGGCCAGCAGCTCGTCCATGGTCTTCCCGTGGGCGGAGAGCCACTCCCCGCAGTCCAGGAACAGCATATAGGTGCCCTGGGGCCGGGTGACCTTGACGCCCTCAAAGTGATCGCGGATGTAATCGCAGGCGTAGGCCGCGTTGCCGGAGAGCACCTGCCGCAGCTCCTCCAGCCACTCCTCCCCGCCGGGGGAGTAGGCCCCGATGAGCGCGTGCATGGACAGCACGTTCATGGAGTTGTAGTGGCTCAGGGAGGACTCCTTGTCCACCCGCTCCCGGAGGGCCTTGTTCCAGATGATGTGGTAGCTGCCCACCAGCCCCGCCAGGTTGAAGGTCTTGGAGAGGGCGTAGAGGGCCACGGTGCGGTCTCTGGCGTCCTCCGACACCGACTGGGTGGGGATGTGCCTGTGGCCGTCCAGGGTAAGGTCGGACCAGATCTCGTCAGACACCACCAGCACGTCGTGCTTTTTGAACAGCTCCATGGCCTGTTCCAGCTCCGCCCGCTCCCACACCCGGCCGGCGGGGTTGTGGGGGGAACAGAGGATGGCGGCGTGGATCTTGTTGTCCACGATCTTTCGCTCCATGTCGGCGTAGTCCATGCGGTACACGCCGTGTTCATCCTGGACCAGCGGGCTGTGGACAATGCGGTAGCCGTTGTTCTCCAGCGCCCCGGTGAAGCCCACATAGGTGGGGGAGTGGACCAGCACGTTGTCCCCCCGGGAACACATCACGTTCAGGGCGGACACCACGCCCCCCAGCACGCCGTTCTCGTAGCTGATGCAGTCCTTTGTCAGGCCGGTGACGCCGTTGCGGCGTTCCTGCCAGCCGATGATGGCGTTGTAATATTCCTCGCTGGGGTAGAAGTAGCCGAAGGCGGGGTGTTCGATCCGGCGGACCATGGCCCCGGTGATGGCCTCCGGCGCGGGGAAGTTCATGTCCGCCACCCACATGGGGATGGGGTCGAAGCCCTCCCGGGGGGCGGGGTAGGTCCTGCCCACCGCGTCCAGGGCGATGGCGTCCCGCCCCCGGCGGTCCAGGACGGTGGTGAAGTCGTATTTCATGGGGTACGGCCTCCCTTTTTGTAAGATAAGTTGATTATACTACAGGATTTGGCGGAAGGGAAGGACAAAAAGGAGCTGCCAGCCACGCTGGCAGCTCCTTTCGTGCGTATTCGGTTCCGGCGGATCAATACTGCCCCAGGGAGCCGGAGGGACGGTGCTCGTCCTTGGCGGGCTCGCCGAAGGTGTAGTCCTTGCCGGGGAGGACGGCGTTGAGCAGGATGCCGGCGATGGCGGCGATGGCCAGACCGGTCAGGGTGACGGTGGCGCCGCCGACGGTGAAGGACAGGCCGTTGGAGAAGCCCAGGCCGCAGACCAGGACGGTGGCGGCCACGATCAGGTTGCGGGAGTTGGTGAAGTCCACCTGGTTCTCCACCAGGTTGCGCACGCCGATGGCGGAGATCATGCCGTAGAGGATGAAGGACACGCCGCCGATGATGGCGGAGGGCATGGAGCCGATGACGGCGGCGAACAGGGGGGAGAAGGAGAGGATCAGGGCGTAGACGGCGGCCAGCCGGATGACACGGGGGTCATACACGCGGGAGAGGACCAGCACGCCGGTGTTCTCGCCATAGGTGGTGTTGGCGGGGCCGCCGAACAGGCCGGCCAGAGAGGTGGCCAGGCCGTCGCCGATCAGGGTGCGGTGCAGGCCGGGATCCTCCAGGAACTTTTCGCCCACGGTGGCGGAGATGGCGGACATATCGCCGATGTGCTCCATCATGGAGGCGATGGCGATGGGGGCCATGACCAGGATGGCGGACAGGTCGAACTTGGCCACGGAGCCGGAGAAGTCGGTGAAGAAGGGCTGGAGGCCCACGATCTTGGCGCCCTGGATGCTGGAGAAGTCGATGAGCTGAGGCCCGCCGGCCAGGGTGACGACCAGGGCGACGAGATAGCTGCCCACCACGCCCAGCAGGATGGGGATGATCTTGATCATGCCCTTGCCCCAGATGTTGGCCGCCACGATGATGACGATGGCCACCAGGGCCAGCCACCAGCAGGTGGAGGCGTTGGTCACGGCGGAGGGGGCCAGGTTCAGGCCGATGCAGATGATGATGGGACCGGTGACCACGGGAGGCAGGAAACGCATCACCTTGTGGACGCCCACCAGCTTGACCAGCAGGGCCAGCACCAGGTAGAGCAAGCCGGCCACCACGATGCCGCCGCAGGTGTACTGGAGCTTTTCAGCCTGGGACATGCCGGCGTAGATGCCCTCACTCATGCCGCCCATGGCCGCGAAGCCGCCCAGGAAGGCGAAGGAGGAGCCCAGGAAGGCGGGCACCTTCAGCTTGGCGCACAGATGGAACAGCAGGGTGCCGAAGCCGGCGAAGAACAGGGTGGTCTGGATGGACAGGGGCATACCGATGGCCTCGCCGGCGGCGTTGGTCTGGCTGTTCACCAGGATGGGCACCAGGATGGTGGCGCCGAACATGGCGAACATGTGCTGCAGGCCCAGCAGCAGCATCTTGGGGACGCCCAGCGTTCTGGCGTCGCGGACGGGTTCTTGATTGTTCATAGGGATCGCTCACTTTCTCATGTATTCCGTGGAAACGCCCTCCGCCTTTCGACGGAGGGCGCGTCGCTGCGCTTGCTCAGAAGGCCAGGAAGAACTTCACCAGGAAGATGGCGGAGATCACATAGGTGAGGACGGACACGTCCTTGGCGCGGCCGGTGAAGAGCTTGATGACGGTGTAGGAGATGAGCCCCAGGCCGATGCCGTGGCCGATGGAGCCGGAGATGGGCATGGCCAGCAGCATGATGAACACGGGCACGGCGATAGCCATGTCGCTCAGGTCGATGTTCTTCAGCCCGCCCAGCATCAGGATGCCCACATAGATCAGGGCGGCGGAGGTGGCGGCGGCGGGGATGATGGCCGCGATGGGGCTGATGAACATGCAGGCCAGGAACAGGACGCCGGTGGTGAGGGCGGTGAGGCCGGTGCGGCCGCCGGCCTCCACGCCGGAGGCGGACTCCACGAAGGTAGTGACGGTGGAGGTGCCAGTGCAGGCGCCCACCAGGGTGCCTACCGCGTCGGACACCAGGGTCTCGCGCATCTGGGGCATATTGCCCTTGTCGTCCACCATCTTGGCCCGGTTGGCGGTGGCGATGACGGTGCCGATGGTGTCGAACATGTCGATCATGCAGAAGGTGATGATCAGGATGATGACGGTGCCCCAGCCGATGGAGAACAGGGTGGCGAAGTCAAACTTGAACAGGGTGGTCTTGGCCATATCGGCGAAGGGGGGCAGCCAGCTGGCGGTGGCCAGGCTGGCAAAGGGATTCTGGTGCAGGAAGATGAACTGGCCCAGCCAGTTGATGACGGAGGCGGCCAGCATGCCGATGAGCACCGCGCCCTTGACCTGATAGTGGGCCAGGATGATGATGGCGAACAGGCCGATGAACATGGTGATGACGGTGAGGACCATGGCGGGCCAGTACTCGCCCAGCTTCTCCTTGGCGGAGCTGGCGGCCAGGGCGCCGAAGAAGTCACGCATCACGTAGTACTCGCCGGAGGCGCCCTCGCCGGCGTTGGAGCCGAAGCCGATGTTCATCAGCATCAGGCCGATGGCGGGGCCGATGCCCAGCCGGACGCCCAGAGGAATGGCCTCCACGATCTTCTGGCGGATGTTGAAGATGGACAGCAGCAGGAACACGATGCCCTCCACCAGGATGATGCACAGACCCGCCTGCAGGCCGGCCAGCATGGAGCAGCCGGCGGCGCCGGCGATCTGGGCGATGACCACGGCGAAGTAGGAGTTCAGGCCCATGCCGGGGGCCAGCGCGAAGGGCTTGTTGGCAAGGAACGCCATGCAGAACATGGCCACGGCGGAGGCCAGACAGGTGGCCATGAATACGCCGTTCCAGGCGGCGGCGGCGTCATCGCCAAAGGCGCCAAACGCGCCCTGGCCGAAGCCTACGATCAGGTTGGGGTTCAGCGCGATGATGTAGGCCATGGTCATGAAGGTGGTCAGACCGGCTACGATCTCGGTGCGGACATTGGTACCGTTCTCCTGGAGCTTAAAAATTTTGTCCATAAAGATTGTACTCCCTCCCATTTTTTCTGGATTCTCTTTCCCTCTGTGGGCCGAGACGTAAAGACCCACGAAAGAATCCTATCATATCGACGGTCAAATGTCCACTCAATTTTCGCTGTTTTTTGCCGGGTTTTTGCGGCGGTTTCCGGCAAATTTTCCCGAAAAAATCCCGCCCGGATCATCTCCGGGCGGGATTTTGAACTTGCAGGTCCGGGCCGAAAGGACTCAGTCGGCCTTCTTCTGGCCCCAACCGGGGGCGAAGATGGTCTTGTCCACGATAAAGATGATGACCATGGACACGCCGCCGGTGACCACGGTGGTCACGATGGCGCTGACGGTGTTCCGCAGGGCCTCGTTGTGGATCAGGGCCACGGTTACAGGGTTCCACACGCAGGTGAACAGGTTCATCACCAGGAACACCACCACGGTGGCCAGGAAGTGGCAGATGATCTGCGGCATCACCGGGCCGTGGCTCTTGAAGGTCACGTTCCGCTGCAGCGGGAAGTTGATGCACTCGCCGAAGAAAATGGCGGTCAGATTGGCCAGGGTGAAGGCCAGGCCGCTGTTCACCAGGAAGCTGCCGTCGGCGGCCGTCTCCAAGGCGTTCCCTAGGATGGACAGCTTGAAGTCCACCCCGAACAGGGTCACGGGGATGCCGGGCCACAGCCACTCCACGTCGCCCACCAGGTTGTGGTAGAGGGTGGGCAGGAAAATCAGGATCAGGGCCTTGATGGCGGTCACCACATAGCTGAAGATGATGAACAGGCCGCCCTCACGGATCCACTTTGCCGCCTTCGGATGCTTTTCCATCCATTCTTTCATGTTGATTTGCCTCCCTTTTTTATTCCATACTGTTGGCCTTTTTCTGCACCTTGCGCTGCCGGAAGAAGCCGCCGATCACGCCGCCCACGCCCTTGAAGAAGTGGCCGTTGACGATCTTCAAAATGCTGTGGCACATCTCTTGGCTGCACATGCCGCCCGCCATCTTCCCGATGGCCCGGAAGGGCATATTGTAGATGAAGGTGATGTTCAGATCGGGCTTGCCCTTCTCCATGCTCTTGTTCAGCATGTTGGTCATGATCTTGTAGACCTGACGGGCGGGCCAGCTCTTGGCGTAGTACAGCTGGCAGATGGCGTCGTTCATCTCCAGCTCGCCCTCCAGCCAGTGGCCGTCGGGGATGGGGTGGCCCAGCAGCTCGGTGAACTCCTCGTCGGACACGGCCAGGATGTCGCCCTTGGCGTAGCTGGGCAGCTTGGCCATATCATAGGGGGCGGGGGCGCCGGTGCCCTTCACCGTGACGGTCCCGGTGAGCTTGATGTCGGCTACGGAGGCGCCGATCAGGATGTCGTACTCGCCGCCGTCGATCTCAAACTTGTCGGTCTTCACGTTGAAGTACCGGAAGGCCTTGTCGTCCAGCTTGATGGTGACCTGCTTGCTCTCGCCGGCCTTCAGGAACACCTTGGCGAAGCCCTTCAGCTCCTTGGCGGGGCGGTAGATCGTGGGCTTCTTGGCGTGGACGTACAGCTGGGCGATCTCGGCGCCGTCCACCTTGCCGGTGTTCTTGATGGTGAAGGTGGCCTCGGTGGGGGACACCTTCAGATCGCTGTACTCAAAGGTGGTGTAGCTCAGGCCGTAGCCGAAGGGGAACAGCACGGGGACCTTGGCGGTCTCGAAGTAGCGGTAGCCCACATACAGGCCCTCGCGGTACTCCACGGTGCGCTCCTTGGCGGGGAAGTAGGGGGCGGAGGGGGTGTCCTCATAGGCCATGGGATAGGTCTCGGACAGCTTGCCGGAGGGGTTCACCTCGCCCAGGATGACCTTCAGCACGGCGCTGGCGCCGGCCTGGCCGCACAGATAGCCGTGGACCATGGCCTTGCACTTGTCCAGCCAGGGCATCTCCACCGAGGAGCCGGCGGACATGACGATGATGACGTTGGGATTGACCTCCGCCACCGCGTTCAGCAGGTCGATCTGGCTCTGGGGCAGCTTCATGTGAGCGCGGTCCAGGCCCTCGGACTCGCTGATCTCGTCCAGGCCCAGGTAGAGCAGGACGTAGTCGCCCTGCTTGGCCAGTTCAACGGCCTTGGCCTGCATCTCGGGGTCGCCCGCGCCGGAGCGGGGATAGCCGGCCTCGAAGCCCACCACGTTCAGGTCGAAGTTGCCGATCACGTCCATGGTGTGGTCCAGCTTGGTGCAGTTGACCACGGAGGAGCCGGCGCCCTGATACCGGGCCTGCTTGGCGAACTCGCCGATGACGGCCACTTTGGAACCCTTCGCAAGAGGAAGGATGTTGTTTTCATTCTTGAGAAGGACGATGGACTGCTCGCTGGCCTTCATGGCCATGGCGTGATGGGCGTCCACGTCGAAGCCCTTGCCGATGTGGGGATCCACGGCGGCACGGGTGGAGAGGACCACGTCCAGCAGCTCGTCCACGCGCTGGTCCACCAGGGCCTCGCTGATCTTGCCGTCCTTCACGGCCTGGATCAGCTCCTCGTCGGAGTCGCCGCCGGTGGAGGGCATCTCCAGGTGGGAGCCGGCCGCCACGCCGGCCACATGGTCGTTGGAGGCGCCCCAGTCGGAGACCACGAACCCGTCGAAGCCCCACTGATCCCGGAGGATCTCCTGGAGCAGGTGATGGTTCTCGTTGGCGTAGACGCCGTTGATCATGTTGTAGGAGGACATGAGGGACTTGGGATGGGACTCCTTTACCGCGATCTCGAACCCGGTGAGGTAGATCTCACGGAGGGTCCGCTCGTCCACCACGGAGTCGGACGCCTGGCGGCGCAGCTCGGTGTTGTTGGCGGCGAAGTGCTTGGGGCAGGCGGACACGCCGTTTTCCTGGATGCCGCGGACATACCCGGAGGCCATTTTGCCCGCTAAGTATGGGTCCTCGCAGAAATACTCGAAGTTGCGGCCGCAGAGGGGGGAGCGCTTGATGTTCATGCCGGGGCCCAGCAGCACGCACACGTCCTGGGCGGCGGCCTCCTCGCCCAGATAGCGGCCGATCTCCTCGCCCAGGGCGGGGTCCCAGGAGTTGGCGATGGTGGCGGCGGTGGGGAAGCAGGTGGCGGGGACGGAGCCGTTCAGGCCCAGCTGGTCGCCGGCGCCCTCCTGCTTGCGGATGCCGTGGGGGCCGTCCGACAGGGTCATGTTGGGCACGCCCTTGGCCTTCACGCTGCGGCTCTGCCAGAAGTCCTTGCCGGACAGCAGGTAGCACTTCTCCTCCAGGGTCAGCTTGGAGACGATGTCTTGGTGTTTCACTTCATATTACCTCCCAATCCTGCCGGCGGCAGGAGATTTAACAGTGTCAGCGCAAAAACACGCTTTTTGTGTCTGCCCCCTCCCCGCGCGGGGGAGGGGGCAGACCGGGAAGCTCAGGTCGGATCAGGGCTCAGGCTGCCATCAGGCGGCCTTTTTCTTGCCCTTCTTGACGATGACAACGATGCCGATGACCTCGATGATGATGGCGACGGCGGCCACAGCCACGTCAATGCCTACGAAGGTCTTGGTCATCTTGTCCATACCGCCGGTGGGATCGCCATTGGCGTAGTAGCCGGAGTTGCCCACGGTGTACAGGATGTTCTTGCAGGCCTGACGCATCGCCAGCAGGACGGTGGGGCTCTGGTTGTCGAACCGGTTGGAGGCGGCGGAGCCGAAGCCCAGCATCAGGTCGTTGCCGTTGTGGACGGCCATGTCGGAGTTCATGTAGCCATAGGAGCCGTTATAGTCGGTCTCCACCAGGCCCACGAAGCCCCACTCGCCGCGGAGCACGTTGTTCAGCAGGTTGCCGTTGCCGCCGCTCCACTTGGTGCCGATGAAGTTGAAGGAGCTCATGCAGGCCAGGGCCTTGCCGGTGTAGTTCTTCACAGCGATCTCAAAGGGCTTGAGGTAGATCTCGCGGATGGCCTGTTCGGAGGCCCAGGTCAGCAGCAGGGAGCAGCGGTTGGTCTCCTGGTCGTTGACGGCGAAGTGCTTGATGTAGGGATACACGCCCTTGCTGCCGGCGCCGTTGATCTCGGCGGAGGCCAGCTTGCCGGCCAGGACGCCGTCCTCGGAGAAGTACTCGAAGTTACGGCCGGCGAAGGCGCTGCGGTGGTTGTTCATGGCGGGGCCGTACCAGCCGTAGTTGTAGCACTCGGCGTACTCCTGGCCCATAGCGGCGCCCATTTCTTCCATCAGGGCGGTGTTCCAGGTCTGAGCCATGAGGACCTCGGTGGGATAGGCGGTGCCGTAGGCGTGGGTCATGAAGTTGGACACGCCGGCGGGGCCGTCGCAGTCAGAGGTCTGGATCTTGCCCACGGAGTCGATCTTGGCGGTCTGCCAGCCGCCCAGGTTGATCATCGTGACCATGTCGGTGAAGGAAAGCTGATCCAGCAGCTTATCCCAGTCAGGATCGTCATAGGCCTTGCCGGTCAGGTTGGCCAGCTTCAGGCCGTTCTGAGCCTCCAGAGTGGGAGCCACATCGTCCGGGTTGTCATAGTCGGCGGAGTTGTAGCCGGCGTTGTTGTTCTTCTCGATCTCGCTGCGCACGTCGGCACTCATCTCGAGATTGGCGGGAGCAGCGGTGGCCTCGTCATAGTTGGCGAAGTGATCGGCGCGGGACAGCTGCACGAAGTCGCCCCGGGAGTAATCCTGGAACTGGTTGTGGACAGGGGACTTGTCGCTGGGACGGCCGTCGCTGTAATCGACAGCTGCCTGAGTGAAGGTCTCCTCATCCAGTACGGTGTGGGAGTCGGAGCGGATGGACACGGTGTAGTCGCCGGCCTCCAGCACGTACTTGCCCTCGCCGGAGTCGTCATAGCAGGCCAGATCCTCTTTGGGGATCTCGAAGGTGACGGTCTCGGAGGCGCCCGCCGCGATCTCGGCGGTCTTGGCGAAGTCCACCAGGTTGACGCTGGCCTTCTCGATGCCGCCGTTGGTGTAGGGCGGGGTGAAGTAGACCTCGACCACGTCCTTGCCGGCCACGGCGCCGGTGTTCTTCACCTCGACGGACATGGTGATGTTGTCGCCGCTGGCGTCGAAGCTGGTGATGGACTGCTCGAAGGTGGTGTAGCTCAGGCCGTAGCCGAAGGGATAGAGCACCTCGTCCTCATAGTTGATGAGTCCCTCCTCGGCGGCGGTCTCATAGAACTTGTAGCCGTTGTAGATGCCCTCCACGTAGTTCACGAAAGCCAGGTTGCCGGGATAGGAAGCGTCTGCCTTCACAATGGCCTCGCGGAGGTCGTTCACGTTGCTGTAGGAGAAGTTGCCGATGTTGTTGAAGGTGGGGGTGGCGGTCAGATCGCGGACATAGGTGTCAACGGTGTGGCCGGAGGGGTTGACCTCGCCCTTGATGATCTTGCCCAGGGCGTTGAAGCCGGTGGCGCCGGTGCCGGGGGCCAGGATGACGGCGCCGATCTGGGGATAGTCCTCCACCCAGCCCAGCTCCATGGCGTTGTTGGCGTTGACGACCAGGATGACCTTGTCGAAGTTCTGGCACACGATGTCGATCATGGCCTCTTCGGTGTTGGAGGGCTCCAGATAGTGCTCGCCCTCGTCGAAGTCGTTGTAGTCGCCGTTGTTGGTGTAGGAACTGGCCATATAGGCGTAGTTGCTGTTGCCCTGGGTGACGTTGCCGTTCTCATCGACGCCGACCATCTGGCTGGCGATGTTGAAGCCCTCGGGATCGGTGATGAGCTTGTACATATCGGTGGGAAGGTCGGCGCCCTCGCCGCCGGAACGGCCCAGAACGATGAGGGCCACGTCGGAGAAGCCGGTGGCCTGGGAGATCACCGCGTCGGTGTAGTAATCAGCGGTGGGCTCGGGCAGGGTCCAGTCGGCGCCGCCGATGCCCAGACCGCCGCCGCCGCCGCGGCTGGCGCGGTAGTCGGTGTACATCTTGGTCAGGTCTTCGTTGGTGGAGTAGCCGGCGTTCTTCAGGGAGTCAAGGATGCCGATGTTGCCGGAGGTGTCGGCGGAGCCGGAGCCGGTGCCGCCGTAGATGGGGTTGGTGGAGTCCCAGCCGAAGACGTTCAGATTGGTCACGTCGGAGGACAGGGGGAGCAGTCCGTTGTTTTCCACCAGGACCATGCCCTCTTCGCCGATCTCCTGGATGACCTCTTTACTGTGCTGGATGGTGGCATCCTCAAGGTGAGCGGTGTTGTTCATGAACATGGCGATGTTGTTCTTCAGCGGTCCAAAGCATACCAGATTGGCGATGATCAGGATGGCCAGGATAGCGGCCACCACGCCGCTGACGCTGATGATGCCCTTCTTGACCACGATGCCGACGATCACCAGAACGATGGCGACCACCAGCACGGCCAGAATGGCGTAGATGTGGTTGATGCACAGGTGGATGTAGTTCGCGACGTCGGCTTCACTGACGCCCATTCCACCAAGCGGGCCTTTCAGCCAGTTAACTAAAAGTTGTTCCATTGCGTTTCCTCCTGCTTTTCCAAATTTTTCAGGAAATTCACTCCGGCGGGAGGCTCGCCATTGCGGATGGATTTTATCACAAATTTTACGGTTGTGTTACAAAACTGCACAAACTGCACGTTTTGAAGCACAAACTGCAAATAGCCCCGTCAAATTGCACAAAATTGACCCCGGCCGTGTGCGTAAAGCGGCGGCCGGGGTCGTGGAAAGGGGCGGAGGGCTCAGTTGTCCTGGTTCAGCGGAATGACGACGGTCAGTTCGAACCAGCCGTCCCTGGTGTTGATGCTCATGGAGCCGCCGTATTTCTGGGCGGTGTAGCGGATGGATTTCAGCCCGTAGCCGTGGCGGTCCGGGTCGGCCTTGGTGGTTTTGGGCAGGCCGTCCTCCTCCAGGACGGGCGGGGCGTCGCAGTAGTTCTCGCACTGGATGAACAGCAGATCCTTCCGGCTGTAGACCATCAGATGGACCAGCCGCCTGGACTTGTCCGCGATGCGCAGCTCGCACTCGATGGCGTTGTCCAGGATGTTGCCGAAGAGGGAGCTCAGGTCCACCACGTTCATGAAGCTGAGCAGGGCGCCGTCGGCCACGCAGGTGAGGGCGATGTTGTGCCGGGCGCAGTAGAGGCTCTTGCCGGTGAGCACCGTGTCCAGCACCGGGTTGCCGGTCTTGTTCTGGGCCTCGTACTCCCGGATCTCGTTTTCCATCTCGTCCAGGAAGGCGGAGCGGCGCTCCGGGTCGGTCTCCGCCCGGAGATAGGCGATCTGGTGCTTCAGGTCGTGGAATTTGTGGTTGATGAGGTCGATGCTCTCCCGGGACTGCCGGTACTGGACGTACTGGTTCTGCAAAATGCTCTGGATGGAGCTCAGCTCCTGCCGGGCGTGGAGTTCGGAGCGCTGGAGGTGGTAGGCGAACAGCGCCGCCACGCCGGCCAGGTCGGACAGGGTGCGGATGGTGTGGATATCCGCCACGATGCCGGTGGAGAAGGGGGTGTCGCTGAGCACGAAGCTCAGGTTGCCCACGCAGAAGGAGGCCAGGCCGATGGCCAGGGGGAGGATCAGCTCGTGGGGACGGCTGGGCAGGGGGGAACGGGGTTCCTCCCGCCACGTCTCCGCCAGGTAGATGACGCCGAAGAACAGCCCATAGATGGGGAACAGGAAGGCCGCCGCGAAAGGCGCGCTCCACAGGTGGAAGGCCTCGGCGCAGTAGTAGTAGATCTGCCACTCCAGGGAGGCGGCCAGCTCCGCCAGCAGAAAGGCCCGGACGGTGACATACACCGCGGGGACGGCTTTGATGTCGCAGCAGAGCCAGATGAGCCCCAGCATGATCAGCGCGGCCACCCCCATGCAGGGGAACCAGTACATCAGCGGCAGGGTGCCGGTGGCGTGCAGGAAGAGGCACTGGATGGCCAGTGTCGCCAGCAGCGTGACGGGGAGGGCGATCCTGTTCATGCCGGGCCGCTTGGGCGCGCGCAGGATGAAGACCAGGCAGGCGCACCACTCGGCCAGGGCGGTGAACAGCCGGGGGATGTTGGGGGTGACGTTCATCGCCGCGCCCCCCCCACATAGCCGGCCAGGGCCTCCAGGAAGGGGGCCCGGCGGCCCCGGCTGATGAGCAGGCTGTCCCCCTTGACCCGGGCGCAGTTCTCCTGGATGCCGTCCACATGCTCCAGGTTCACCAGGTAGCCCTTGTTGCAGCGGAAGAAGCCCATGCCCTCCAGGTCCTGTTCCGCCTGCTGGATGGTGCCCGAGACCTGATACACCCCGGAGCGGGTGTGGTAAAGCAGCTGGTGGCCCTGGCTCTCCACATAGTAGAGGTCGCCGGCCTCCAGGCGCATGGCGCCCCCCTTGACGGGGAGGGTCACGTAGGCCTTGCGCCGGGCCCGGATGCGGGAGACGGCGCGGTTCAGCCGCTGGGTGAAGGAGAAGTAGCTCACCGGCTTGAGCACATAGTCCAGGGCGTCCACCTCGTAGCCCTTGATGGCGTACTGGGCCATGTTGGTGATGAAGATGATGACCACGGCCGGGTCCATCCGGCGGATGTAGCCCGCCGCCGTCATGCCGTCCATGACGGGCATCTCCACATCCATCAGGATGATGTCGAACTGGGAGTTGTAGGCCGCCACCAGCTTCTCCCCGTCGGGAAAGACAGCGGTGGTGAACGCCTGGGTGGACTCCCGGCCGAAGGTCTCGATGAATTGACAAAGCTGCTGGGCGCACGCGGGGTCATCCTCTGCGATGGCGATCCGGATCACGGCGTTCGGCTCCTCTCAAAACACGCTTTCGCGCGGTTTACGCGCACATATCTATAATAATGTGGGTGAACATTTTGGCGGACAGCATCAGATCCTCCACCTTTACCCGCTCGTCCGGCCCGTGGAGGCAGGTGTCGAAGCCGGGCATGGTGCAGCCGAAGGCCACGCCGCCGGGGATGTCGTGGACATAGGTGCCCCCTCCCGTGGCCAGGCACTCCCCCTTGACGCCGGCGTACTCCTCGTACCGCCGCAGCAGGGTCCTGACGAAATCGGAGTCCGCCGGGGTGTGGTGGGGCTTCCCCTGGCCCTCGGGGCACGCGAAGGCGAAGCCCTTCCCCTCAAAGGCGGCCCTGGCCACGTTCAGACAGTTCTCCTCGGTGGCGCACAAGGGCACTCGGGAGTCGAAACGGCCCGTCATCCCGGTGTCGGAGAACTCCAGGATGCTGAAGGCCACCGTCAGCGGCCCGGCGATGGGCTCCTCCTGGGCGATGCCCAGGGCCTCCCCCCGCCAGTCCCCGTGGGGCAGCAGGGCGTTGAGGGCCTCCAGCGACTCTTTGGCGGGGCCGTCCGCCAGGGGCAGGGCGCACAGCAGGGCCACCAGCCCCGTGACGGCGTTGTTGCCCCCCTGGGGGAAGGCGGCGTGAGAGCCGGCGCCCTTGGCGTGGATGACGGTGAGGCCGTCCTCAAGGGCAAAGGTGAAGGTGACCCCGGTGCGGGAGGTGACCTTCCGGGCGACGGGCTGGATGTCGTACATGGAGAGGCCCTCCACGGCGGCGGAGGCGTCCCCCGGCAGGACGTTGAAGCGGATGCCCCCGTGGAGCCGGCGCAGCCGGGGAAGGGCGGCCTGCTCCGGCCACGAGCGGGTGAAGGAGGGCCGGAAGCCGCCCTTTTCCGTGTTGATCACCGGGAAGCCCGAGTCGGGGGTGAAGGTGGCGGGGGCGAAGGGGTTGCGGGCAAAGTACCAGGCGATGTCCCGGGAACCCGTCTCCTCGTTGGTGCCCATGATGACCTTGCAGTTCTTCCTGAGGGGCACGCCCAGATCCTTCACCGCCTTCAGGGCCAGCAGGGAGGCCACGACGGGGCCCTTGTCGTCGTCGGTGCCCCGGCCGTAGATGAGGCCGTCGTTGACGATGGGGGAGAAGGGGGGAGTCACGGTCCACCCCTCGCCGGGGGGCACCACGTCCAGGTGGCCCAGGATGTGGAGGGCGTCCTCCCCGCCGTTCAGGTCGGCGGTGCCCACATAGCCCTCGTGGTCCGTGGGGATGAGGCCCCACTCCTCCGCGATCTTCAGCGCCTCTTTCAGCGCGGCGGCGGGGCCGGGGCCGAAGGGGGCGCCGGGGGCGGGGGCGCCCTCCACGCTGTCAATGGATACCAGCCGTTTGACCGCCCCGATCAAAAGGGGTTCCTTGCCGGCGAAGTATTCTTCGATCTGTGCTTTCTCCATATGTATCCTCTCCTCAAAAGGGCGGCCGCCGCCCTGGGATATGCATCCCCTCTATTCTATCCCTTTTTTTCGTCGAAAACAAGGGGAAAAAGGGGAGGACGCGGGAATCCGCAAAAAACGGCGGCCGCCGCCCGCTGGCGGACAGGCCAAAAGATGGGGCCGCCTCCGGCCGATTTTATTTACAAATTCCTCTTTTTTCTCCCCGGGAACTATGCTATACTATGTTAAGTTAAACTGGGTTTTCATACCTTGTATGTAGTTTATACCATGTAGAAAGGAACAGAAGCCATGGGTCTGTTTTCCAAACTGTTCGGCACCCGCTCGCAGCGGGAGGTCAAAAAGCTTGAGTCCGTCGTGGATAAGATTGAGGGACTGGAGGACGAGTACCGGCGCCTGACCGACGGGGAGCTGCGCGCCAAGACCGACGAGTTCCGCGCCCGGCTCGGCCAGGGGGAGACCCTGGACGACATCCTGCCCGAGGCCTTCGCGACCTGCCGGGAGGCGGCGGACCGGGTGCTGGGCCTCAGGCCATACCGGGTGCAGCTCATCGGCGGCATCATCCTCCACCAGGGGCGCATCGCCGAGATGAAGACCGGCGAAGGGAAAACGCTGGTGGCCACCCTCCCCGCCTATCTGAACGGCCTCTCCGGCCGGGGGGTCCACATCATCACCGTCAACGACTATCTGGCCAAGCGCGACTCGGAGTGGATGGGCAAGGTGTACCGATTCCTGGGCCTCACCGTGGGCCTGGTGATCCACGGGGGCACCCGGGAGGAGAAGAAGCGGGCCTACGCCGCCGACATCACCTACGGCACCAACAACGAGTTCGGCTTCGACTACCTGCGGGACAACATGGCCATCTACGCCCAGGAGCTGGTCCAGCGGGGCCATGTGTTCGCCATCGTGGACGAGGTGGACTCCATCCTCATCGACGAGGCCCGCACCCCGCTGATCATCTCCGGCCTGGGGGAGCAGTCCACCCAGCTGTACCAGATGGCGGACAACTTCGCCGCCCGGCTCAAGTGCCTGCGGGTGGCCGCCACCGACTCCAAGGAGGAGGAGTCCGAGGAACTGGACGCCGACTATATCGTGGATGAGAAGGCCCGCACCGCCACCCTCACCGCCCAGGGCATCAAAAAGGCGGAGCAGGCGTTCAACATCGAGAACCTGTCCGACCCGGAGAACACCACCCTGTCCCACCACATCAACCAGGCCCTGAAGGCCCGGGGAGTCATGAAGCGGGACATCGACTACGTGGTGAAGGACGGCGAGGTCATCATCGTGGACGAGTTCACCGGCCGCCTCATGTTCGGCCGGCGGTACAACGAGGGCCTCCACCAGGCCATCGAGGCCAAGGAGCACGTCACCGTGGCCCGGGAGTCCAAGACCCTGGCCACCATCACCTTCCAGAACTACTTCCGCCTGTACGACAAGCTCTCCGGCATGACGGGCACCGCCATGACCGAGGAGGAGGAGTTCGGCACCATCTACAACCTGGACATTGTGGAGATCCCCACCAACCGGCCCATGATCCGGCTGGATCAGCCCGACGCGGTGTACAAGACCAAGGCGGGCAAGTACCGGGCGGTGGTGGAACAGATCAAGGCCTGCCACGCCAAGGGCCAGCCGGTGCTGGTGGGCACCGTGTCCATCGAGATCTCCGAACTGGTGAGCAAATTGCTGACCAAAGAGGGCATCAAACACAACGTGCTGAACGCCAAGAACCACGAGAAAGAGGCCGAGATCGTGGCCCAGGCGGGCAAGCTGGGGGCCGTCACCGTGGCCACCAACATGGCCGGACGCGGCACCGACATCATGCTGGGCGGCAACGCCGAGTTCATGGCCAAGGCGGAGCTGCGCAAACAGGGCATGAGCGACGAGCTCATCACCGAGGCCACCGGCCACGCCGACACCGACGATCAGGAGATCATCAGGGCCCGGGCCGCTTTTGACGCCGCCGAGGCAAAGTATAAGGAGGAGATCCGGGCGGAGGCCGACCAGGTCCGCGCCGCCGGCGGCCTCTACATCCTGGGCACCGAGCGGCACGAGTCCCGCCGGATCGACAACCAGCTGAGAGGCCGCGCCGGCCGCCAGGGCGACCCCGGTGAGAGCCGCTTCTTCCTGTCCATGGAGGACGATATCCTCCGGCTGTTCGGCTCCGAGCGCATCCAGGGCCTCATGGAGCGCCTGGGGGTGGACGAGGACACCCCCCTGGACCAGAAGATGCTGTCCGGCGCCATCGAGAACGCCCAGAAGCAGGTGGAGTCCCGGAACTTCCAGACCCGCAAGACGGTGCTGGAGTACGACGACGTGATGAACACCCAGCGGGAGGTCATCTACAAGCAGCGCCGGCAGGTGCTGGACGGGGAGGACGTCCATTCCTCCATCGAGAACATGCTCACCTCCACCGTCACCGGCCTGGTGGAGGGCCACGCCGGGGAGCAGTCCCACATGGACGGCGAGACCTTCCGGGAGGCGGTGGCTCCCTTCGCCGGATCGGTGTTCACCGCCCCCCAGGTGGCCAAACTCCAGGGGGAGGCCCCCTCCCTCACCGTGGATCAGCTCACGGAAAAGCTGCTGGAGGACGCGAACGAGAACTACGCCAGGCAGGAGGCCGCCGTCAACGCGGCCATGGCGGGCCGGCTGCCCGAGGGGACCAACGCCATGCGGGAGCTGGAGCGGGTGATCCTGCTGCGGGTGGTGGACGAGTACTGGATGGACCACATCGACGCCATGACCGAGCTGCGGCAGGGCATCGGCCTCAGGGCCTACGGCCAGACCGACCCGGTGGTGGAGTACAAACGGGAAGGCTACGAGATGTTCGAGCAGATGATCGCCGCCATCCGGGAGGAGACCCTCCGGCGGCTGTTCACCGCCCGGATCAAGACCAACGAGGAGATCCGCCGGGAGCGGGTGGCCAAGGTCACCGGCGAGTCGGGCGGCTCCGACGGCACCGTGAAGAAGCAGCCGGTGAAGAAGACCGTCAAGATCGGCCGCAACGACCCCTGCCCCTGCGGGTCCGGCCTGAAGTGGAAGAAATGCACCTGCGCCGAGTACCACAAGAACGTGTAAGCTCGTCCCGTCCGCTGAGAGGAGGATCTGCGTGAAGATCACGGAACAAGTCCGCAAAGGTGTCACATTCCTGGCCGCCGACGGCATCGCCGCCGCCGGGGGGACGGCCCACGGGTTCTCCACCCGGCTGGGGGGCGTGTCAGAGGGGATGTGGGCCTCCCTGAACCTGGGGGTGAACCGGGGGGACGACCCCGACCACGTCCGGGAGAACTACCGCCGGTTCCTGGCCGCCATCGGCGCGGAGGGGAACGTGCTGGCCATGACCCATCAGGTCCACGGGGGGGCCGTGCGCACCATCACCACCGCCGACCTGAAGGACGACCCCTACCAGAGGCCGGACTATGAGGCCGACGGCCTGATGACCGCCCTCCCCGGCGTGACCCTGATGGTCTACGCCGCCGACTGCATCCCCATCCTGTTCTACGACCCGGTCCGCCGGGTGATCGCCGCCGTCCACGCGGGCTGGCGGGGCACCGCCGCCGGCATCGTGTCCAACGCGGTGGCCCGGATGCGGGTGGTGTACGACTGTAAGCCGGAGGACATCCTGGCCGCCATCGGCCCCGGCATCTGCCCCCAGTGTTTCGAGACCCATGAGGACGTGCCCAACGCCATGACCTCCACCCTGGGCACCGAGGTGCTGGACTACATTAAAATCAAGCCCAACGGCAAGTTCGCGGTGGACCTGAAGGGCATCAACGCCAAGCGGCTGGAGCTGGCGGGGCTGGACCCCGCCCACATCGCCGTCTGCGATGAGTGCACCGCCTGCCTGCCGGAGCGCTACTGGAGCCACCGCAGGCTGGGCGCCAACCGGGGCACCATGGCCGCCGCCATCCAGCTGGTATGAGACGGACGCTGGCTGCGCTGCTGGCAGTGTGCCTGGCCCTGGGACTGGCGGGGTGCGGCGGACCCGAGCCGGACCCCACCGGTACGCCGGAGCCGACCCCGACCCCCTTTTCCGAGCCGGTCCCCTCCCACCCGCCGGAGGCGGCCGCGTTCACCCTGGCCTACGATCCCAACGCCTCCATGGACCCCATCCGGGGGGACAGCCAGGTGAACCGGGAGCTGATCGGCCTGGTGTACCAGGGCCTCTATGGGCTGGACAACGACTTTCAGCCCCGGCCCGTGCTGTGCCAGTCCAGCCAGGTGAGCGAGGACGGCCTGACCTGGGTGTTCCGCCTGGCGGGCGGGATCCTCTTCTCCGACGGCACCCCCCTCACCGCCGACTATGTGGCGAACGCCCTCAACGCCGCCCGGACCAGCTCTGTGTACTCCTCCAGGCTGGCCGCCGTCACCGGCATCACCGCCGGCGACGGCGCGGTGACCATCACCCTGTCCGCGCCCAACGGTGATCTGCCCGCCCTGCTGGACGTGCCCGTCACCCTGGAGCGGGAGGGGGCCATCGCCCGGGGCACCGGCTGTTACCAGTTCCAGCGGCGGGAGGACGGCGAGCTGTACCTGGGGGTGAATCCCTATCACGCGGGCGGCGTCCCGCCCTTCGCGGAGATCCCCCTGATCCAGGTGACCACCGCCGACGAGCGGACCTCCGCCTTCAACACCGGCCAGGTGACGGCGGTCACCACCGACCTGACGGGGTCCTACGCCCTGGGCTACACCGGCAGCTGCGAGACCGTTGACTACCCCACCACCGACCTGCTGTATGTGGGCTTCCAGACCGGGCGGGGCCCCTGCCGGTCCGCTATGGTCCGCCTGGCGCTCTCCCGGGCCTTTGACCGGGCGGCGCTGGTGAGCGCGCTCCTGGCGGGCCGCGGAGAGGCGTCCTCCCTGCCGGTCTCCCCACGCTCGGCGGATCACGCCGCCGGCAGCGCCCTGGCGCCGGACCACGACGAGGCGGCGGCCGCCGCCCTGCTGGACGAGGCGGGGTACTATCTGGACCGGGAGGACAACCTCCGCTACGACAGGAGCGAGCCGCTGACCCTCACCCTGCTGGTGAACAGCGACAGCGAGACCAAGCAGGACATCGCCAAGCGGCTGGCGGAGGATCTGGGCCGCCTGGGGGTGACGGTGCGGGTGACCAGCATGGCCTGGGCGGAGTATCTGCCCGCCCTGTCCGCCGGGGAGTTCGACCTGTATATTGGGGAGACCATCCTCCCAGGGGACTTTGACTTCTCCGTCCTGCTCACCGGGCAGCTCAACTACGGCGGCTACCAGGGTGAGGAACTGCCCCAGCTCCTGTCCGCGTGGCGGTCCGCGTCCGGGGAGGAGCGGCCGGCCGCCGCCGCCCGCCTGTGGGAGAAGTTCGCACAGGAGGTCCCCTTTGCCCCCCTGTGCTTCAAAAACGGGTCCCTGCTGATCCGCTGGGGGATGGCGTCCAATCTGCAGCCCACAAGGGCCAACCCCTTCTATCGCATAGAGGAATGGGCGGTGACCCGATAACACCCATCACTGAGAGAATGGAGAATGGAAATGAGCCAGGTATTTCGCTGCTTTGTGGAGAAACGGAAGGGCTTTGACGTGGAGGCCCGGCGCCTGCTGCGGGAGCTGCGGGACCAGCTGGGCGTCCGCGCCCTGCTGAACGTCCGCCTGCTGAACCGCTACGACGTGGAGGGCATCAGCCGGGAGGTGTACGAACAGGCCAAGACCACCGTGTTCTCCGAACCCCAGGTGGACGTGGTGTACGATGAGGACTTCCCCATGCCCCTGGCGGCGGGGGCGCTGCTGGCGGTGGAGGCCCTGCCGGGGCAGTTCGACCAGCGCTCCGACTCCGCCGCCCAGTGCATCCAGCTGCTGGCGGGGGTGGAGAAGCCCCTGGTGGCCAACGCAAGGGTCTATCTGCTCCAGGGCGGCTTTTCGGGGGAGGAGCTGGAGAAGATTAAGGGCTACCTCATCAACCCGGTGGAATGCCGGGAGGCCGCGCTGGGCAAGCCGGAGACGCTGGCCGTGGACCACCCCGCCCCGGCGGATGTGCCCGTCATCGAAGGGTTCACCGGGCTGGACGAGAGCGACCTCGCCGCCCTGCTGGAGCGGTACGGCCTTGCCATGGACCTGGCCGATCTGAAGTTCCTCCAGGACTACTTCAAAAACGAGGAGAGGCGGGACCCCACCGTCACCGAGGTGCGGGTAGTGGACACCTACTGGTCCGACCACTGCCGCCACACCACCTTCTCCACCCATCTGGACGACATCGAGATCGGCGATGCGGATGTGAAGGCCGCCTACGAGCGCTATCTGGCCGCCCGGGTGGAGGTCTACGGGGAGGAAAAGGCCGCCAAGCGGCCCAAAACGCTCATGGACATCGCCACCCTGGGCACGAAAGTGCTGAAAAAGCGGGGCCAGCTGCCCGAGCTGGACGAGAGCGAGGAGATCAACGCCTGCTCCATCCACGTCCCCGCTGAGGTGAACGGCGAGACCCAGGACTGGCTGCTCATGTTCAAGAACGAGACCCACAACCACCCCACCGAGATCGAGCCCTTCGGCGGCGCGGCCACCTGCATCGGCGGCTGCATCCGGGACCCCCTGTCCGGCCGGGCCTTCGTCCACCAGGCCATGCGGGTCACCGGCGGCGGCGACCCCACCGTGCCCATGAGCGCCACCATCGAGGGCAAGCTGCCCCAGCGGAAGCTGGCTCAGACGGCGGCGGCGGGCTATTCCTCCTACGGCAACCAGATCGGCCTGGCCACCGGCCACGTGGCGGAGGTCTACCACGAGGGCTACATCGCCAAGCGGCTGGAGTGCGGCGCGGTGGTGGCGGCGGCCCCCGCCGACCATGTGCGCCGGGAGCGCCCCGCGCCCGGGGACGTGGTCATCCTGCTGGGCGGCCGCACCGGCCGGGACGGCATCGGCGGGGCCACCGGCTCCTCCAAGAGCCACAACAAAAAATCGCTGACCACCATGGCCAGCGAGGTGCAGAAGGGCAACGCCCCCGAGGAGCGCAAGCTCCAGCGGCTGTTCCGGGACGGGGCGGTCACCCGGCTCATCAAGCGGTGCAACGACTTCGGTGCCGGCGGCGTCAGCGTCGCCATCGGCGAGCTGGCCGACGGGCTGGAGATCGACCTGGACGCGGTGCGGAAAAAGTACGAGGGCCTGGACGGTACCGAGCTCGCCATCTCCGAGAGCCAGGAGCGGATGGCGGTGGTGGTGGCCCCCGAGGACGAGGAGCAGTTCATCGCCGCCGCCACGGCGGAGAACCTGGAGGCCTACCGGGTGGCCGTGGTCACCGAGAGCCCCCGGATGGTGATGACCTGGCGGGGCCAGACGGTGGCCGACCTCTCCCGCGCGTTTCTGAACACCAACGGCGCGGTGAAGCACGCCGCCGTCTCCGTGGCGAAGACCGACCGGGCCGCCCTGGGCCAGCCCCGGTTCCACAGTCTGCGGGAGATGGCGGCCAGCCTGAAGACCGCCTCCCGCCGGGGCCTTGTGGAGCGGTTCGACGGCTCCATCGGCGCGGGGAGCATCCTCATGCCCTTCGGCGGCCGGACCCAGACCACCCCGGCCCAGGCCATGGCGGCCCTGCTGCCCGCCATGCCGGGGGAGGAGACCGACCAGGCCAGCGTCATGGCCTACGGCCTGGACCCGGACCGGATGACGGCGGACCCCTATGCCGGGGCCATGGACAGCGTGGTCACCTCCCTGACCAAGATCGTAGCCGCCGGCGCGGACTACAAGGACGCATACCTCACTCTCCAGGAGTTCTTTGAGAAGCTGCGGGACGACCCCGCCCGCTGGGGCAAGCCCTTCGCCGCCCTGCTGGGGGCCCTGGAGGCCCAGCTGGACTACGGCTGCGCCGCCATCGGCGGCAAGGACTCCATGTCCGGCTCCTTCCTGGACAAAGACGTGCCCCCCACCCTGATCTCCTTCGCCATCGCCCCCATCAAGGCGGCGGACGTCCTGTCCCCTGAGTTCAAGGAGGCGGGCCACCCGGTGTATGTCTTCGGCGGCGACGCGCCGGAGAGCACCAGGGCCGAGTGGGATGCGTTCCACGCGCTGGCCCAGGCCGGAAAAGTCAGAGCCGCGTGGGCTGTGGAGGAGAGCATCGCCGAGGCGGTGATGAAGATGTCCTTCGGCAACCGTGTCGGCTTCCGCTCCGAGGCGGAGTTGACGGATGAGATGTGGCACATCCCCTTCTACGGGGCCATTGTGGCCGAGCTGACGGAGGAGATCGACTGCCCCTATGCCCGGCGCGTCGGCGTCACCACCACCGAGCCGGCAATTACGCTGGGTGATGATTCCGCCGCAATCAACGAACTGTTATCGCTGAACGAGGGCGTTCTGGAGGACGTGTACCCCACCAGGGCCGGCAGCGCCGAGCCGGTGGAGACCATCTCCTGGGACAAGCGCTCCCCGGCGGTGTTCTCCGGGAAGATCGCCCGGCCCAGGGTGGTCATCCCCGTGTTCCCCGGCACCAACTGCGAGTACGACTCGGTCCGGGCCTGCCTGCGGGCGGGAATGGACGCCGAGACGGTGGTCATCCGCAACCTGACCCCGGAGGATCTGACCGCATCCGCCGCCGACCTGGAGGCGGCCGTCAAGCGCTCCCAGATCGTCTTCCTGCCCGGCGGCTTCTCCGGCGGCGACGAGCCCGACGGCTCCGCCAAGTTCATCGTGTCCTTCCTCCGCAACCCCCGCCTCACCGACGCAGTCCACGACCTGCTGAACTACCGGGACGGCCTGATGCTGGGCATCTGCAACGGCTTCCAGGCCCTGGTCAAGCTGGGCCTGGTCCCCTACGGCGAGATCCGCCCGGCGGAGGAGAACGGCCCCACCCTGACCTACAACCTCATCGGCCGGCACCAGAGCCGGTATGTCACCACCCGGGTGGCGTCGGTCCAGTCCCCCTGGATGCTGAAATCCCACGTGGGCGACCTTCACGCCGTCCCCGTGTCCCACGGCGAGGGCCGCTTCGCGGCCTCCCCGGAGCTGGTCAGACAGCTCATCGCGAACGGCCAGGTGGCCACCCAGTACGTGGATCTGAACGGCGTGCCCTCCATGGACATCGCCGCCAACCCCAACGGCTCGGTCATGGCCATCGAGGGCATCTTCTCCCCCGACGGCCGGGTCTTCGGCAAGATGGGCCACACCGAGCGGGCGGGGCGGCACATCGCGAAAAACGTCCCCGGGGACAAGCTCCAGCCCATCTTTGAGAGCGGGGCGCTGTATTTCCGCTGAGGACCGCTTTGGCGCAAAAAGGGACCGCTCCGGCCGGAGCGGTCCCTTTTTGCAGATCAGCTTTGCCTGGCCTCTTTCCTCCGCTCGATGGCCTCCCGGAAGCCGCCCTTCCCGAAGGAGAAGATGCGGTTCACCCGGCTGATGGTGGCGGAGCTGGCTCCGGTCTTTTCCAGGATCTCGGTGTACACCAGGCCCTCGTCCAGCAGCAGGGCCACGTCGAACCGCTGCTCCATGGCCCGCAGTTCGCCCACGGTGCACAGATCGTCAAAAAAAGCCTGACATTCCTCCATGTTTTTCAACTGTAAAATGCTCTCGTAGAGCGCCAGACTGCGCTCTTTGTTCCCCATCCTAGGCATGGCGGTCTCCTCCTCTGTATATCGTCTTTGCGGCAAGATGCGGCGCCCCCGCGAATATCCTTATTTTAACACAAAAGTTGAATAAAGTAAACTGTTTTTTGCTTCTCATTCCGGCGAAAGTGTGGTATACTGGTTCCATTCTGCGAGAGGAGGGCGGCCATGGGAGGGAAAGCGACTGTGATCCGTCCGGCGATCGAGCCGGGCCGCCGGGTGCTGGCCGTCAGCGACATCCACGGCAACCTGCCCTTCCTGAAGGGCCTGCTGAAGACGGTCTGTTTCTCCCGCGACGATGTGCTCATCCTCATCGGCGACATTCTGGAGAAGGGCAGCCAGAGCCTTGACACCCTTCGGTATGTGATGGAGCTGTGCAGGGAGCACACCGTCTACCCCCTCTGCGGCAACTGCGACCACATCGACCGCACCTTTCTGGAGGGCGGCTCCGGCGTGGACGCCGACCTGACCCCCGTGTTCCGGTTCTGGAGAGAGCGGGCCCTCATCAACCAGCTGGGGGCGGAGCTGGGCCGCCCGCCTGTGGAGAGCGAGGCCGAGCTGCCCGCCCTCCGGGCCGCCATCCGGGAGCATTACCCGGAGGAGACCGCCTTCCTCTGCAATCTGCCCCACATCCTGGAGGCGGGGAATTTCATCTTCGTCCACGGCGGCATCCCCCGGGAGGACCGGCTGGAGGAACTGTCCGCCTACCGCTGCATGAAGAACGACGATTTCATGGGCCAGGGCCTGTCCTTCCGCAAGTGGGTGGTGGTGGGCCACTGGCCGGTGACCCTGTACCGCGCCGATATCCCCGTCGCCCGGCCCCTGATCGACAGGGAGCGGCATATCGTGTCCATCGACGGGGGGTGCGTCCTCAATCTGGACGGCCAGCTGAACGCCCTCATCATCCCGGACATCACCGGGGACGACATGAGCTATGCGGCCTATGACGGTCTCCCCGTGGTGGTGGCGGAGGACGGCCAGGCCCCTTTGGAGGACCCCGTCAACATCCGCTGGAGCGACAGCGCCGTGGAGGTCCTCCGGGAGGAGGGGGACTGCGCCTGGTGCCGCCACGTCAGTTCCGGCCGGGAGCTGTGGATTCTGAAGGAGTACCTCTACCCCCGCCGGGCCGACGGCCGCATCCACTGCGAGGACGCCACCGACTATCTGCTGCCCGTATCCCCCGGGGACCGGCTGTCCCTGGTCCGCCGGAGCAGCCGGGGCTGCCTGATGAAAAAAGACGGGGTCACCGGCTGGTATCTGGGCCGGTTCCGCGCGGTAGACAAATAACCAGCTTGACCGATAATTTTTCCGTCAAGTTTTCCCCCACAAAATCCGACAAAATATTACATTTTTGGGAGGAGTTTGTGAGCGGGAAGGGCCGGTTTTCAACAACTTCCACCGGAACTTCCACAACCTTTTTCAAAAAACAGCGGTAGACATAATATCTGTCAAGGGGGGAATCCGCCGTCTTTTCCCACAAAAATGACAGACGGCGACAAAATCCGGCCTTTTGTCCGCCTGTAGGTTTGTCAATGATATTGGACAGCGAAGGCAACAGGAGAAAGCCAGTGGAGCGGTCTCATCGGCAGGTTATTGGAGCGGCGGTTGTGGGCTGAGAGCTGGATCGCAAAGTCCTCCAGGGAGTAAAAGGCGTGGCAGGAATAGAAGCGCTTCTGATCCTCCCGGTGGCTGCGCTCCACCTTGCCATTGTGTCTGGGTGTGTACGGTCGAATCAGCTTGTGCCGAACGCCCAGTTCCATAGCCGTCTGCTCAAAAAGAGTGAGACGGTCTTTCTTGGTGTTGGAGAAGCGATTGGTGAACTCAAAGCCATTATCGGTTTGGACACATTCCACTTTGATCCCTTTACGGGCAAACCACTTATACAACCGTCTGAGGAAATCCGCCGAGGAATAGGTGGATTGTTCGGGATAGGCCCACAGAAACCGCAGCCTGGTGAACTCGTCGATGGCGGTGTACTGGTATAGGCGCAGTTCCGGGTCTGTGACGCAGCGGCGGGGGACCACCTTCACATCCACCTGGACTCGCTGGCCGGGATAGGTCATCTGCTGATAGGGCTTGGGCTGATAAGCTTTCTTAGCCTTCTTCGCCGGGAACATCCCCAGTTTCCGCATAACATGGTACAGGCTTTCCGGGCGGCGGGAATATCCCCGTTCCTGCATGTGGCTCCACAGCTCAATGAGGCCCAGCCTCGGGTTCCTTCGTCTCATGTCCCGGATAAGTTTCAGTTCTTCCTCTGTGTGCTGCCTTGGATGATGATGCGGACGGCGGGACCGGCACGCCAGGGACTCCACACTCCCGTCCCAGCGGGCCCGCCAGAAATAGATGTATGATCTGCTCTTGTTATACTTCCGGCTGGCTCGCCCCACACCAAATTTCTCCGCATACTTCATTAGGGATTGCCGATAGGCCATGTCCTGTGTTATACTCTTGCTCATGAGGGGTCCGGTCTCCTTTCGGTTCGTTGGTGTGTGGTAACTCAACTATAACCGATTTGACCGGACCCTTCATATTTTCTTTTACCTATCCCTCCCTTGTCCAAGATCTATTGTAATCCTACACGACAAAATCCGGCCTTTTGTCCGCCGCCCTTGTGTCCCGCGCGATTTTGTGGTATCATATCCTCTCACCACACAGCATATGGAGGGAATCCCCTTGGAGCGAACCACTCCCGTCATCCCCGCCGGGGAGATCCGGCGGCAAAGAGAATACTGCGGGGAGCTGCGGGCCCGCAACGCCGCCCTGCCCGTCCCGCCCACCGCCTGGGTGGACACCTACGGCTGCCAGCAGAACGAGGCCGACTCCGAGCTGATCCGGGGGATGCTGGCCGACATGGGCTACGCCGCGGCGGACAGCGGGGAAGGGGCCGACGTGATCGTCATCAACACCTGCGCCATCCGGGAGCACGCGGAGCAGCGGGTATTCGGCAACCTGGGCGCCCTGGTCCACGGCAAGCGGAGAAACCCCGGCCAGATCATCTGCGTGTGCGGCTGCATGGCCCAGGAGGAGCATGTGGCGGAGCGCATCCGGCAGTCCTACCGGCATGTGGACCTGGTGTTCGGCCCCCAGTCCCTGTGGAGGTTCCCGGAGCTGTTCCGCCGGGTGTATCTGCGCCGCGGCCGGGTGTTCGACCGGGACGAGTCCGCCGGGGCCATCGCGGAGGGGCTGCCGGTGCGCCGGTCCGGCTCCATCAAGGCCTGGGTGTCCATCATGTACGGCTGCAACAACTTCTGCACCTACTGCATCGTCCCCTACGTCCGGGGCCGGGAGCGCAGCCGGGAGCCGGAGGTCATCCTCAGCGAGATCCGGGAACTGGCGGAGCAGGGGTATAAGGACATCACCCTGCTGGGCCAGAACGTGAACTCCTACGGCAAGGACCTGGGGGAGGATGTGGACTTTCCCGCCCTTCTGGAGCGGGCCAACGCCATCCCTGGGGACTTCCTGCTGCGGTTCATGACCTCCCACCCCAAGGACGCCGGCGAGCGCCTGTTCGATGTCATGCGGGACTGCGAAAAGGTGGCCCCCGTCATCCACCTGCCCTTCCAGTCGGGGAACACGCGGGTGCTGGCCGCCATGAACCGGCGGTACACCCGGGAGCAGTACCTGGACAAGGTCCGCGCCCTGCGGGAGCGCATCCCGGACGTGGTGCTCACCAGCGACGTGATCGTGGGCTTCCCCGGGGAGACGGAGGCGGAGTTCGGGGACACCCTCTCCCTCATCCGGGAGGTCCGGTTCGACGCCCTGTTCACCTTCATCTACTCCCCCCGGAAGGGCACCCCGGCGGCGGAGATGCCCGACCCCTTCTCCCGGGCGGAAAAGCAGGTGTGGTTCGACCGCCTGGTGGAGGAGCAGAACGCCATCTCCCTGGAGAAGCACCGGGCCTACATCGGCAAGACCCTCCGCTGCCTCATCGACGGGAGGGGGGAGGACCCCCGCAGCAACCTCAGCGCCCGCACCGCCGGCAACCGGCTGGTGCACCTGAACGGGGATGAGTCCCTCATCGGCCGGTTCCGGGAGGTCCGGATCACCGGGTGCTCCACCTGGGCGCTGTTCGGGGAACTGGTATAGATCCATTCGTCTTTGCAAGGAGCCGCTATGACCAGACAGGACATCACCATCCAATGGCTGGCTTACGGCGCGGCGCTCATCCTGGCCGCGACGGTGAATTACTATGTCCTGGCGCCCATGCCCATGGCGCTGCCGCTGATGATGCCGGCGGCGGCGGTGGCGGGGGGCGTGCTGGAGGGGCCCGCGTTCGGCGCCCTCTACGGGGCGCTGGCCGGGCTGATGATGGCCGGGCTGGGCCACGCCGGCGATGGCTGCATCCTGGCCTGCGGGCTGGCGGGCTGGCTGGCGGGACTGGCCGCCCAGCATGTGCTCCGCCGGGATCTGCTGGGCCACATGATCTGTTCCGCCGCCGTCCTGGCGGCCTGGGAGGCGTGGCAGGTGGGCAGCCGCCTGCTGGCGGGGCTGGCCCCGCTGGAGGTGCTGGCCGGGGTCGCCCTGCCGGAGCTGGGCTGGTCCCTGGCGCTGACCCTGCCGGTCTATTGGGTCGAGCGGTTCTGCTGCGTCCGGTTTGGGAGGATAGCTCATGAATGATCCCTTTGAGTTCCTGCGCCAGCAGGAGGTAAAAACCGAGCGGGAGGCCAAGCGGCTGAAGCTCCGCACCCAGGTGCTGATGACGATATTCTGCGGGGTCCTCCTGGCCTTTTTCGCGGTGCTGTTCCAGCTCCAGATCGTCAACGGCGAGAGCTATCTGCCCATCCACTACCAGAGCACTATCAGCGAGCGGGAGCGGGTGGACAGCTCCCGGGGAGAGATCTTGGACCGCTACGGCCGGGTGCTGGCCGCCAACGCCATGAGCTACCATGTGTCGCTGGACATGACGGATATGGGGGAGCGCCGCAACGAGATCATTTCCTCCCTGTTGGAGCTTTGCAAGGAGCAGGGGGTGGAGTGGGCCGAGGCCATGCCCATCTCCAAGACCGCCCCCTGGACCTATACCGACGAGGAGCCCTTCTGCTATGAGGGGGAGAACGAGGCCGGGGAAAAGGAACTGAAGCTCACCTATCTGGGCAGCCTGGCCCAGGCGCGGGGCTGGGTGAAGGACGCCGCCAGGGACTCCCCCGACGCGGACACCCTGTTCACCGCCATGTGCCTGGACTTCGGCCTCATCGGGGAGGGGGAGAGCCCCGACCCGTCCGACCGGGAGGTGGCCGGGGTGCTGTACGCCCTCTACCTCCGGGCGGAGCAGATCAACTACCTGGAGTATGTCTTTGCGGAGGATGTGGACATCACCTTCATCTCCAAGGTCAAGGAGCGGGGGCTGGACGGGGTGGAGTTCAAGACCGACACCACCCGGCGCTATCTCACCGACTACGCCGCCCACGTGATGGGGACGGTGAGCGCCATCCAGCCCGAGGAGACGAGCTACTACACCGCCCTGGGCTACCCTCTGGATGCCAGGGTGGGCCGCAGCGGGGTGGAACTGGCCTTTGAGCGCTGGCTCCACGGCGGCAGCGGCGTCCGGATCACCGAGAAGAACGAGGACGGCAAGATCGTGGGCCAGAGCTGGGAGGGCGGCGAGGCCCCCCAGGCCGGGGGCAACGTGTACCTCACCTTGGACATGGCCCTCCAGCAGACCACGGAGGACCTGCTGACGCAGTTTGAGTCCACCCTGGAGGAGGCCGGCGGGGCCGCCGCCGTGGTGGTGGATATGACCGGCGGGGTGCTGGCCATGGCCTCCTACCCCGAGTTCTCCGCCTCCCAGCTGAACCGGGCCACCCAGGGGCTCTACGCCCCAGGCTCCACCTTTAAGATGTGTACCGCCGCCGCCGCCCTCAGCGAGGGGGTCATCACCACCACCGATACGGTGGAGTGCACCGGCCGGTACCGCTACTATACCAGCCCCCAGCCTGCCTGCTGGATCAATCCCGGCAACCACGGCCTGGAGAACGTCACCGAGGCCATCACCGACTCCTGCAACATCTTCTTCTACGATGTGGGCCGCCGGACGGGCATTGCCAAGCTGGCCGAGTACGCTGCCAAATTCGGCCTGGGCCAGTACACCGGCATCGAGATCGACGAGGCGCAGGGGCGGATCGCCGGGCCGGAGACCTCCGCGGCCCTGGGCCTGACCTGGAGCGACGGCAACACCCTCAGCGCCGCCATCGGCCAGGACAACAACCAGTTCACCCCGCTCCAGCTGGCCAACTATGTGGCCACCCTGGTCAACGGCGGCAGCTGTTACGAGGCACATCTGCTCAAGGAGGTCCGCTCCGCCGACAACAGCCAGGTCCTTTACCAGCATCAGCCCCTGATCCGGAGCAGCATCGAGCTCGCCCCCGCTGCTCTGGCGGCCATCAAGCAGGGGATGTACGACCTGAGCAAGACCGCGGCCATGAACCAGTACTTCAGGGACCTGCCCGTGGAGGTGGGCTGCAAGACCGGCACCGCCGAGGTGGCCGAGTCCACCGCCAACGCCGTGTTCGTCTGCTTCGCCCCCTATAACGACCCCCAGGTGGCCGTCTGCCTGGTGGCCGAGAAGGGCGCGTCCGGCGGCAACCTGGCGCAGATCGCCGCCGGCATCCTGAATCAGTATTTCTCCACCGGCAGTTCGCTGGACAGCTCCTCCCCCGAAAACACCCTGATCCGCTGAAAAGATCCCGTGGCATCGGCGTCGATGTCACGGGATCTTTATGCACATATCGATAACTATCAGTCGAATCCAAGCCCGAAATAACCATGGGGAGAGGCCTTCCACCGGGAGGGGGGCGCCGCGAACAGCCACCGCGCTCCGGCGAAGGGGACGCCGTCCTCCGCGGAGGCGGGGATGCGGACCTCCGCCGTCCGCCCGCACAGGGCGGACAGGGCCGCAGCCCCCTGCTCCTCGTCCCCGGGGGCGCACAGCAGTTCCTTGACCACCGGGCGGCCCGGCCAGTTCTCCACGGCGGCGCAGCCGGGGCCGTGGGCCAGCTCCAGCCGGTACAGCCCGCTGCCGGGATGGGGGCACATGGCGGTTTGATACGCCAGCTCCCCTGCGGAGAACCGCACATGAGTATGCCCCGCCAGCAGCTCCTCCCGCAGTTCGGCGTACTCCTCCGGGGAGACGGGGGAGAGGGGCGCCGGGGCCGGCTCCGCCCGCAAAATTCTGTGGTAAAAGCCCGCCTCGAACCCGCGCCGGGCGAAAAACCGAAACAGGGAGGGCTCCGCCGGCACGGTGAGCAGGCAGTCGTACCCCCGGCGGCGGGCGTACTCGGCGGCGTAGTCCAGCAGATGGGCGGCATAGCCCCTGCCCCGGACGCCGGGATCGGTGGCCAGGGCGTAGACGTACCCCGCTTTGACGCTCCAGCCGTCCGGGAAGACCAGCGCTGCCTCCGGCAGGGCCAGCATGGAGCGCACTTCGCCCTCCTCCGTGAGCACCAGGGGGGCCTCCGCCCCGCACAGTTCATAAAACCGCCGCTGGAAGGCGGCGCCGTCCCCGAAGGTCCTCTCCCAGAGGGCCTCCGCGGAGGGAAACTCGCCGGGACGGGCGGGGCGCAGCTCGATCATGGCCTGACCTCCCGGGCGATGTATTTTTCCAGCAGGATGTCCGGGTAATAGGACAGCTTCGCCTTCCTGAGGCCCTCCAGCCCCATGTCGTCTTCCCGGTTGAGCCATTTGACCCGGGGATGGGCCTCCCGGACCCGGCGGGCCATCTCCCGGTTGACGGCGGCGTAGGCCCCCTGCACGTCCCCGAAGGACTTCTCAAAGTTCACGTCAAAGCACTCCGGGGTGATGAGCCCCCCCAGGGAGAAGGCGATGGGCCGCCCCTCCGCCCGGAGGAGCACCCCCTCCATGCCCAGCTCGTCCATGTGCTCCAGGGCGTCCAGCAGCACGGCGGACTCCTCGGAGATGGTGTCCTCCCCGGCGGCGATCTCCCGCCGCTCCTCCGCCAGATGGAGCAGGTTCCACTGCCGCTCCAGGTCCATGCACTCCCCCACGTTGGCGGCGGTCACCGGCTCGGAGGTCCAGTCGGGGAACCGGGCGTCGAAATGGCTGATGTGGTTGCGCTTGGCGTGAAGCTTCTTTCCCGGCAGGTCGGCCAGGCGGTTCACGTCGTACAGGTAGTCGAAGCTGTCCCGGTGGGCCTCAAACGAAAACCGGCCGGGGCAGGCCTCCTCGATGGCGGCCTTTTGCTCCGCTGTGACGCACACCAGCAGCGGGGAGACGCCCTGGACGGCGGCGTCCTCCCCGATGGCGTCCAGGGCGGGGGCCAGGGGGCCGGAGCCCGCGGGGTAGAGCCAGGCCGGCCCGAGACTGCCCACCACCCGGATCAGCAGCCGGTCCCCGGACCGGGCGATCCGCTGGGTGTAAATCTTCCGCCACAGGTAGACGGAGGCAAAACAGTATTCCAGCGACAGGGCCGGTTCGGCGGCCAGCAGGGGGGCGGCCCACCGCCGGTCGGCCAGCTCGGGATCTTTGAAGGATAGCATAGGGAAGCGACGCTCCTTTGTGTTCGTTTGGGATATCATATCATACCGATAGGAAAAGCGCAACCAGGGGCGCGAAAAATCCCCGCGTCCTCCGGAACGCGGGGCAAACTTTCAGATGGGGCTTGCATTTTCGCCGGAAAGGGAGTAGAATTAAATCGGAAACATAGATCGCGGCAGGCCGCGGGGTGCGCCAACACCCCACGGCCCTGTACGAGTGCACACCCACTCAGCACAGCAATCACAGATTGCACCACGGGCTTATTATATCCGTTTTTCCCCGTTATTGCAAGCACAACGGTATAATGGCCGTGCTTTGCGTTGGCTTTTGTCAAGGCGGTGTTGAGTTATACGCTCGACACCGCCTTTTATGTTTCCCGAAAGGGCGCTTGGGGCGGGGCTTCCCGCCCCCGGCGGCCGGACGGGAGAAAAAATGAATCGGAGGTAAAAAAGCATGAAAAAACGAGCCGTAGCACTGTTCCTGTCAGTCCTGCTCCTGTTTACGCTCTGTCCCACTGTTTTCGCGGAGGACGTACCCACGTCGGGGAAATGCGGCGACAACCTTACGTGGCGCTATGACGAGGGCACCAAGACCCTGACCGTCAGCGGTACGGGACCAATGGATGATTATGGTGCAGATTATTCCTATGATTATACACCCTGGTTTGATCTGCAGCATGAGGAAGCGATCCGTTCCGTCGTGATCGAGCCGGGTGTGACCAGCATTGGGAACGGCGCGTTTCAGTGGTGCGAGGCTTTGACCAGCGTAACGATCCCCGACACAGTGACCAGCATTGAAGATGGTGCATTTTATTTTTGCACTGCTCTGCCCACCGTGACGATTCCCCAAAGTGTGACCAATATTGGCATCGACGCATTTTCAATCTGTAAGAATTTGACATCAATCAACGTTGATGCAGCAAATAAGAATTACACGTCTGTTGACGGAGTACTGTTCTCCAAGGATATGATGGTGTTGTATAAGCATCCGGGAGGAAAGTCTGGATCCTATCAGGTTCCCTCCGGTGTGACCAGCATTGCAGAAAATGCGTTTGCGGTCTGCGAATCCCTGACCAGTGTGACGATTCCTGAGAGCGTGACCAGTATTGGGGAAGGCGCTTTTGCGGAATGTTCCTCTCTGACCAGCGTAACGATTCCCGGGGGTGTGACCAGTATTGGGGCGTATACGCTCGAGCTGTGCGAATCCCTTACCAGCGTGACGATCCCTGCCAGCGTGACCAGCATAGGCGGATTTGCGTTTTATGACTGTGACGCGCTGAAGGACGTCTATTACGGCGGCAGCGAGAGCCAGTGGGCGCAGATCGACATCGACAATTCTCAATATGGCAACTACTCCTTGACTAAGGCCGCTATCCACTACAACAGCGGCGCCGCCGACCCCAAGCCCTCCACCGGCTTCACCGACGTGCCCGCCAACGCCTACTACGCCAACGCGGTGAAGTGGGCGGTGGAGAACAAGATCACCACCGGCGCCACCGCCACCACCTTCGACCCCAACGGGAACTGCACCCGGGCCCAGATCGTCACCTTCCTGTGGCGGGCCTATGGCGAGCAGGAGCCCCAGTCCATGGTCAGCCCCTTTTCCGATGTGACCGACCCCAACGCCTATTACTATAAGGCGGTCCTCTGGGCGGTGGAAAAGAAGATCACCACCGGCGCCACCGCCGCCACCTTCGATCCCAACGGCACCTGCACCCGCGGCCAGGCGGTGACCTTCCAGTGGCGGGCGGCCGACAAACCCCCCGCGTCCGGCGGCAAGACCTTCGGCGATGTGGCCGATGGGGCGTTCTACGCCGACGCGGTGAAGTGGGCGGTGGAGAACAAGATCACCACCGGCGCTACCGCGACCACCTTCGATCCCAACGGCACCTGCACCCGGGGCCAGATCGTGACCTTCCTCTACCGGGATCTGGCGTAACAGCTTCAAAGACGGCGCAAAGCCCCGCGTTCTTCGGAACGCGGGGCAAACTTTCAGATGGGGCTTGCATTTTCGCCGGAAAAAGAGTAGAATCAAATCGGAAACATAAATTGCGGCAGGCCGCGGGGTGTTGGCGCACCCCACCGCCCTGTATGAGTACGCACACCACTCAGCACAGCAATCACAGATTGCGCAACGGGCCTATTATATCCGTTTTCCCGTTTTATTGCAAGTGGTATAACAGGCCGTGCTTTGCGTTGGCTTTTGTCAAGGCGGTGTTGAGTTACACGCTCGACGCCGCCTTCATGTTTCCCGAAAGGGCGCTCGGGGCGGGGAGAGCCCGCCCCCGGCGGCCGGACGGGAGAAAAAATGGATCGGAGGTAAAAGCATGAAAAAGCGCATCCTGACACTGCTCCTGGCCGCCGTCATGGTGGTGGCGCTGGTCCCTGCCGTGTTCGCGGAGGACGCTCCCCATGGATTGACTCCTGATGAGGTCGCGGAATTACATCCCCTTTCTGTATCCGACGGGCTCCTCCCAAAGCTGTACGGCGACTCGCCCATTACGCTGAAGACCCCAGATCCTTTTGCAGAAAATGATGACGGGTTCACAACGGATACGCATGAGCGCTATTTAGTTATCAAGGAAGGCACGCCCTTCACCGTGGAAAACCTCGCGCCTGCCAGTGATAACACCTATGTCACGATTTGCCTGTCCTGCTATTCTTATGAAAGCCCCGGCGTCTACACCTCAGATGGCTACTACGAGAGCTGCTACCTTACCGAAAGCGGTGAGTTTGTCCCCGAATGGGTCGGTCCGGAGGAGGAGCTCTACGGCGGTTGGGTGGAACTGCGGTCGGGCGAGTCTGTGGAGTTCTCCCTGCCCTATGATGAGCATGGGCAGGATACTGTCTATTTGCTCACGATATATCATGAGTACCCTGATTACGAATATGAGTACTGGACTTATTTTACCATGCTGGTGGACGACGACCTGTACGCCCAACTGACCGAGAGTACAGATCCTGCCCCCGGCCCTGATGTGCCCGCCTTCACCGACGTGTCCGCCAACGCCTACTACGCCGACGCGGTGAAGTGGGCGGTGGAGACCGAAGTCACCAACGGCTATCCGGACGGCAGATTCGACCCCAACGGGAACTGCACCCGGGCCCAGATCGTCACCTTCCTGTGGCGGGCCTATGGCGAGCAGGAGCCCCAGTCCATGGTCAGCCCCTTCTCCGATGTGACCGACCCCGGCGCCTATTACTATAAGGCGGTCCTCTGGGCATCGGAGAACGACATCACCTCCGGCACGGACGACACCCACTTCTCCCCCAATGCGACCTGCACCCGGGGCCAGGCGGTGACCTTCCAGTGGCGGGCGGCCGACAAACCCTCCGCGTCCGGCGGCAAGACCTTCGGCGACGTGGCCGATGGGGCGTTCTACGCCGACGCGGTGAAGTGGGCGGTGGAGAACGAGATCACCACCGGCACCACCGCGACCACCTTCGATCCCAACGGCACCTGCACCCGCGGCCAGATCGTGACCTTCCTCTACCGGGATCTGGCGTAACAGCTTCAAAGACGGCGCAAAGCCCCGCGTTCCGAAGAACGCGGGGCAAACTTTCAGATGGGGCTTGCATTTTCGCCGGAAAAAGAGTAGAATCAAATCGGAAACATAAATTGCGGCAGGCCGCGGGGTGTTACCAGCACCCCACGGCCCTGTACGAGTGAACGCACCACTCAGCACAGCAATCTATGATTGCACCACGGGCTTATTATATCCGTTTTTCCCCGTTATTGCAAGCATAACGGATTTGAGCCGTGCTTCGCATTGACTTTTGTCAGGCGGTGTTGAGTTTTACGCTCGACACCGCCTTTTATGTTTCCCGAAAGGGCGCTCGGGGCGGGATAAACCCGCCCCCGGCGGCCGGACGGGAGAAAAATGAATTGGAGGTAAAAAAGCATGAAAAAACGCATCCTGTCAATGTTTTTGGCTACCGCGTTGATCCTGGCCCTGTGCGCCGGATGTGGTGACGGACAGTCTGCTGTCACCGAGGCCCCCACCGCGCCCTCGCCTACAGAGGCACCGCCCACGGAAGTGCTGGCTACGGAGGCTCCCACCGAAGCGCCGCCTACGGAGGAGCCTATCAGCGAGGAGATTACTGTTGGCACCGAGGAGGAACTGCTGGCCGCCCTGGAGGGCAATGCGTCGGTCATTCATCTCAGCGGGGACATTGAATTGAGCGAGAGCGATAATATCTTGATAATCGACCGTTCTGTCGCTCTTGACCTGAACGGGCATACGTTTCCACCCACGCTGGGTAATGGTACCCGAGTTAGCACGACCGTGTCTGTAGAGGCCCTTGGCTGTAATGTGACCATTTGCAACGGCGCTGCCGTTGAGTACCCTGATCGCTTCGATATTATTTCTAATGGGATATTGACCGTCGACAATCTAACTCTTGATCTTCTACAAGTATATGGAGGCGAGGCAACTGTTTTAAACAGTTCTATAGATGAGCTTATGGTGAACTGCGGCTGCGCAATAGAGCATATAGAGAATACCATTGTAACAAGATACATTTTAATGGAAAGCATTGCCCTCATAGAGAACGCCGGTGACGAAGAACTCATAAAATACTATAAAGAGTCTGGTCTATACACCGATCCATATATCGTGATGCCAGACGGAACGCGTTTTACCCTCAATGAGGAAAATGCCGATCAAATATCTGACTTCGTACCTAATGATACGTTTTATCAAAAGAATGCTCCAATTGACGGGTTGTCAGAACGGCAGTAAGCGGAATTGCATACGGATACGCGTGAACACTATCACCCGCGGCCAGATCGTGACCTTCCTCTACCGGGATCTGGCGTAACAGCTTCAAAGACGGCGCAAAGCCCTCCCCAACCGGGGAGGGCTTTGATCTTGCGTGATTTACTTCGCGTACTCGATGGCCTTGGTCTCCCGGATCAGGTTGACCTTGATCTGGCCGGGGTACTCCAGCTCGTCCTCGATCTTCTTGGCGATCTCCCGGGCGAGAAGGACCAGCCGGTCCTCGGAGACCTCCTCGGGCTTGACCATGATCCGCACCTCGCGGCCGGCCTGGATGGCGTAGGCCTTGTCCACGCCGGGGAAGGAGGAGGTGAGCTCCTCCAGCTTTTCCAGGCGCTTGATGTAGTACTCTACGTTCTCCTTGCGGGCGCCGGGGCGGGCGGCGGAGATGGCGTCGGCCGCCTGGACCAGGCAGGCCACGATGGTCTTGGCCTCCACATCGCCGTGGTGGGCCTCGATGGCGTGGACCACGGCCTCTCTCTCCTTGTACTTCCGGGCCAGCTCCACGCCGATCTGCACGTGGGAGCCCTCCACCTCGTGGTCGATGGACTTGCCCAGGTCGTGGAGCAGGCCGGCCCGCTTGGCCTCGGTCACGTTGGCGCCGATCTCGGCGGCCAGCAGGCCCGCCAGGTGGGACACCTCGATGGAGTGGTTCAGCACGTTCTGGCCGTAGCTGGTGCGGTAGTGCTGGCGGCCCAGCAGCTTGACCAGCTCGGGGTTCAGGCCGTGGACGTTGGTCTCGAACACG
>CANRFU010000003.1 GCA_947629975.1 uncultured Oscillospiraceae bacterium
TGTAAAAGTGATGCGATGACAAACCCTCAGTACCCCTTAGAGGGGTCAGCAAGTACTGACCCCTCTGGGGTCTGAGCGAACCACTAGTTTACTAGTGGTTTTGATTGGCGCTTTAGCGTCAATAAACCCCCAGTTCAACTGGGGGTCGATAAAAATGCTTTAGCGAAAGCCAAGAACCCGCCGCATTACAAGAAAGTGCGGCGGGTTCTTGAAAAGCACAGGGGACAACAAAAGGGTGAGAATCAGAGAATATAGTCCCCGAGCAGGGGACTTGCAGTGCAAAAAGTGTGATTGATGCTCTTTTTCAGTGCCCCCTTCAGGGGGCTACCACAGGAGATAGGCCCTTATAGGGTCTGTTCAAACCACCGGTTCAACCGGTGGTTTTGATTTTATGAGCCGAGCTGATCTCTGGCGTCAATATAGTACGCGATGAGAACCGCGACGGCGCCCCGGGAGAGGACTTCGCCGTCCTCGCCGTTCTGCCGGGCCTCCCCGGCCGTCCGCTCCCAGGCGTCTTCCGCCCAGCGCTCCGCGTCTGGGATGCCCGCGTATTCCGCGAAGGGGACCAAGAACTCCAGCGCGTCCTCCCGCGTCAGCAGGTCGAGGGGGCGGCAGAGGTCGCCGTCCCGCAGGAGGCCGGCGGCCCAGGCGGCGGAAAACGCCTGCCCGCGCCAGTCGTCCGTCAGGTCGGTATAGGGCGTCCGCTCCCCGGAGGACGGCAGGCCGGCGGAGGACACCAGCATGGTGAGGAACATGGAGCGGTCGGCGCTGTCCGCTCCCATGAACAGCCCGAAGCCGTTGCCGGAGATGACGCCCCGGTAGCCCAGTTTGTTTACCGCGTCCCGGTACCAGGTGCCGGCGATGTCGGCGAAGCAGTCCCCCTGCTCGGCGTGGGGGCCGGTGGAGGCCAGGCCGGCGGCGGAGTAGGCGAAGCCGTAGTAGTCCGAGTAGAGGACGTTCCGGGATACGGCGAACAGGTTTTTGACGGCGGCGGTGAGATCGGCGGCGTAGTTCTCCGGCAGGTCCTCCTCCGGGGTCCGGTAGGTGACCTGGCCGGAATTGCTGTCATAGATCAGATCCCTGGTGAGATAGCTGCCGTCGAACAGCACCGCCATGTGGATGCTGTCGGAGAACACATCGGTGCCGGTGAGCAGGCGGGAGTCGTACTCCATGCCGAACAGGTTCAGAATGGTGGGCAGGATGTCCTGGGTGCAGCAGTAGTCGTCCACATGGACAGGTCCCTCCATGCCGGGATTCCAGCAGACAAAGCTGTTGCGGTAGCGCCAGAAGGGGTCGCCCGCCGCGTCCCCGGCCAGCTGTTCAAAGTCCGCGTCGGACAGGGCATAGGGGAAGTGGTCGCCGGTGAGGACGATCACCGTATGGTCGGCGATCCCCGCCTCCTCCAGCCGCTGGACCAGGTAGGTCAGCGCGTCCTCCAGCTCCAGCTGGCAGGCGTAGTAGGCCTTCAAATCCTCGGAGCAGTCCATACCGGCCACCCGGTCCCGGTTCTTGATGGCCATCTCGTTGGTGTCAAAGTTGTATGGGGCGTGGCCGGAGTAGGTCATGTAGTGGACCACGAAAGGCTCCTGGCCTATGTAATCGTCCACTGTCTTCTCCATCATCTCCAGATCGGAGGAGGGGTAGCCCTGCGCCATATCCAGCCCGCAGCCGATCGCCCGGAAATCATAGCCCATATTGGGGTGGGTGTTGACCCGGTTATAGAAGGAACCGATGTTGTCGTGATAGGCCAGGGTGTTGATCCCCGCCTGATCCCGGAAGATCCGCCCAAGGCAGTTGGGCAGGTAGTTCTGCATGGAGGGGAGGAAGCTGAGGCTGCCGGTGTCGGGGATCAGCCCCATGCTCAGGCAGTACTCCCCGTTGGTGGTGAGGTTGGGGAAGGTGCCGTAGAAATTGTCAAAGACGAAGCCCTCGTGGGTGAGGCGGTACAGGGTGGGGGTGAGCTCCTCCGAGATCAGATAGGGGCTGTAGGACTCCGCGCAGATCTGGATGAGGTTATACCCCTTGAACATCCCGGTGTACTCGTTTTGGGCGGTGCCGGGCAGGCCGGAGAAGTACTTGTTCAGGGCGAGGAGTCCGGGGTCGTCCGTGGCCCTGTTGAGGGCGTCGAAGTCGATGGCATCGATGACATTCCGGGGGACGTCCTCCCCGCCGCCGCCCTGGAGGTCGATGCCCGCATCCGCCAGCTCCGCGTGGCCGCCCCCCAGCCGGAGCAGCTCCAGCCGCTCGGCGGTGAGCAGGCCGAAGTACTCTGTCTGCCGGTCCACCGAGGTCAGCTCGTCGCGATAGACGGCGCCGGGGCCCTCCTCGCTCTCGGGGGGGATGGACAGGGCGAACGCCAGCACCCCGCAGCTCATCATCAGCAGCCAGCTCTCCAACCCGGCCCGCTCGCCGGAGAGGACCTTCTTATGCTGGAGGACCGCCAGGACGGGGTACGCCGCCAGATACGCCAGCAGCAGGGGGATGCTGCGCACGATGCCGCCGACCACGATGGGGATGAAATTGCCGATGGCGTCGCCCCCCATGCCCACGTAGGACAGGGACAGCAGAGAGCCGAAAATGATGTAATAGACGGTCTGGATGGAGAACACCGCCAGCATGGCCGTCAGCAGGACGAAGCGGGTGATCTTGTTGGCCAGCGGCCGCTTCCACAGGTGGGAGAGCAGCGTGAGAAGGAGGGCGCCGGCGAGAGTGAAGCCGATGGCGCTCAAAAAGCGGAGGGACAGGCCCTTGAACACGACGAGATGAAAAATCAGTTCCCATAATAGGAGCACCGCCGCCCAGAACGCGGCGGTTTTGCACAGAGGTCTCATGGCGGGCATCCTTTCAGACCGGGGATTTCGCAATTATCCGGGGATTTCGCAATTATTATATAGAGCCATTTCAAAAAGTCAAGGAAATTCCGGTGAACAGAACGTGAACAAAAAAAGTCCCCGGGATCCAGTCCCGGGGGCTTGGCGGAAAACTCACTTCCTGTTGCGGACGTATACCTGGGTGCCCTGATAGTTGGCGTTGTGCCGCTCGTCGGTCTCGAAGCCGTCCAGGGAGGAGATGAACCGGGACAGCTTGGAGAAGCCGTAGTTCCGGGGGTCGAAGTCGGGCTGCTTTTTCATCAGCAGGTTGCCCAGATCCCCCAGATAGGCGTAGCCGTCCTCGTCGGCCAGGTCCTCCACCGACTGGGCGATCAGCTCCTTGATGCCCAGGCTCTGGGCCTCCGGCTCGGGGGCGGGGGAGGACGCGCCGGCGGCCTTCTTTCTGGTCTTGGGGGCGGTCTCCTTCGCGGCGGCGGCCTCGGCGGCCTTCAGCGACTCGATGTAGACGAACTTGTCGCAGGCCACGATGAAGGGCTTGGGGGTCTTTTTCTCCCCCATGCCGTAGACCTTCATCCCCGCCTCCCGCAACCGGGTGGCCAGGCGGGTGAAGTCCGAGTCGCTGGACACCAGCACGAACCCGTCGCAGTTGCCGGAGTAGAGGATGTCCATGGCGTCGATGATCATGGCGGAGTCGGTGGCGTTCTTGCCGGTGGTGTAGCTGTACTGCTGGAAGGGGGTGATGGCGTGCTCCAGCAGCAGGGGTTTCCAGGAGTTCATATTGGGGGTGGTCCAGTCCCCGTAGATGCGCTTGACGGTGGCGGCGCCGTACACGGCCACCTCCGCCATGATCTCCCGCAGGGCGGAGCGGGGGGCGTTGTCCGCGTCGATGAGGACGGCCAGCCGGAGTTCCTGATCCATACGCGCTCTCCTTTCGGTTGAATGATCGTTGAAAACAGTATATCATAGAGGGACAGGTTTTTCCATAAAAATTTTTCTTCTCTTGCAGCAATGGGGCCCGGTTTTGCGTTTTATGAGTGAAAGGGGGCAAGGGCATGACCCCGTCCAACCGGTTGGAGGAATTGGTAGGCAAATACGAGAACACGCTGTACCGGGCCGCCCTGGCCATCCTGGGGACGGCGCCGGAGGCGGAGGACGCGGTGCAGGACACCTTCCTGCGCTATCTGCAGACGCGCCCGAAATTCAGGGATGAGAGCCATGAAAAGGCGTGGCTGCTGCGGGTGACGGCCAACTGCTGCAAGGACGTCCTCCGGGACCGGCAGCGCCACCCCACCGTGGAGCTGCTGGACGTGTACCCCGCCCCCAACGCCGAGACAGGCGACCTGCTGGAGGCCGTGCTGGAGCTGCCCCCGGACCAGCGGGCGGCGGTCCACCTCTTTTACTACGAGGGGTACTCCACCGGGGAGATCGGCAGGATATTGGGCCGGCGGCCGGGCACGGTGCGCTCCGACCTGAGCCGGGCACGGGAGGCCCTGCGGCGGAAGCTGAAAGGAGAATTCTAAGTGAAGCGATATGAGCGCTATATGGACGGCGTCAAGGTGTCCGACGTCCTCCATGAGAAGCTGACCAACTTAAAAGCGCCGGAGAAGCGGCCCAATCCCTGGCTCAAGTGGGGCGCTCTGGCGGCGGTGGTGGCGCTGGTCATCGGCGTGGGGGCCTGGGCGGCGAGCCGGCCCGCGTCCTCCGGGCGGTTCCCGGGAGGGCCTGACGCCGAGCTGGGGACGCTGACCACCACCGATCCCCAGTCCGAGCCGGATCCCTATCCCGTCGAACCCGGCGGCGATCCCCTGGAGACGCCCCGCGGGGGCTGGGGTTACGAGGTCTGGAGGGATCAGGTGGTGGAATATATCATGCTGCCCGCCCTGAACTGGGCGGACGCCTCGACGATGGAACGGCTGGACTACTGTCTGGCCCCTCCCGGCGCGGACAGCCGGGGTGCGGAGGCGGCAGATGTGACCGCCCTCTGCGGCGGGGAGGAGGCCATGAGGGACCATCTCCTCTGGGACGGCATGGACTGGCGCGGTACGCTCTGGTTTTTGGAGGATGGGACGCCCCAGGCGGCCTCCCTGTACACTGTGGGGGAGGGCCTGCGCCTGTCCCTGGAGATCATGAAGGGCGGCGAAGTGCCCTCCTGCGTCGTCTGTCCCGACGAGGCGTATGAGCGCGCGGAGTGGGGGGGCGTGGCAATCACCGCCCTGGAGAACACGGGGTACTGTGTGCAGGACGACGGTACCGAACTGCGCGAGAGCCGGGAGGTGTCCTTTGTGGCGGACGGCGTGGGGTATAAGCTGTGCCTCTACGCCGCCGACGCGGACCGGGCCGACGAGCTGTGCGCTCGGTTCGCGCGGTACGCCATCGACGGCGGGTTAGATCTGGATGTTCTCCCGGCGGACGGCGCGGTGGACAACGCCCACTACTCTGTGGGCGAGCCCCGCTGGAACGACAGCGGGGAGGCCTCCTCCGCCCTGCCGGACAAGGGCACCCCTCCGCCGGAGATGCCCACCTCCGACATCATCCACCCCGGCGAGGAGGGGTATGTGGAGCCCCTGCCGGAGCCGTGAGTGAGGACAGACATCCTCAGTCAGCCCTGCGGGCTGCCAGCTCCTTCTAAAGAAGGAGCCTTGGTACTTCTATTGCAACGGCTACAAACACGCACCAAGCCCCCTTTCGCAAAAGGGGGTGGCCCGAAGGGCCGGGGGATTTTCCCATAAAACCAGTCCCATTTATATCCCTTGCAATTCTGTGCCTCTCCTGTTATAATATCCCCAAATATGGGACCTCTATTTTGGTAGCATGGTCCCGAAAGGAGGGGATGCGCCATGGCGAAGAACGCCAACTACAAGCGCAAGCTGCCCATTCTGGCAAAACTGCTGCTGGAGCGCAGCGACGAGGACCACCCCGTCTCCCGCCAGGAGATGCAGGAGGAGCTGGAGCGCCACGGGCTGTCCGCCGAGCGCAAGAGCATCTACGACGACATGGAGCAGCTGCGCCAGCTGGGCCTGGACGTGCAGAGCAGGCGGGGCAAGGGGGGCGGCTGGTTCATCGGGGAGCGGGACTTCGAGCTGGCCGAGCTGAAGCTGCTGGTGGACGCGGTGCGGTCCAGCCGGTTTCTGACCAACCGCAAGAGCGACGCCCTCATCCGCAAGCTGGAGGGGCTGGCGTCCGTCCATCAGGCCAGGCAGCTCCAGCGGCAGGTGTACGTGGACCGCCGGATCAAGACCATGAACGAGAGCATCTTCTACAACGTGGACAAGCTCCACGCCGCCATCGCCGCCAATAGAGTGATCACCTTCCGCTACTTCGAGTACAATCGCGCCAAGGAGCGGGTCTACCGCCGGGACGGGGCCAGGTACCGGCTCACCCCCTACGGCCTCATCTGGGACAGCGAGAACTATTACCTGGCCGGGTGGGACGAGACCCGGGACGAGCTGCGCCACTACCGGGTGGACAAAATGAGCGACATCGTCATCACCGGCATGGCGGGGCGGCCAAAGGCCGAGTGGGATCCGGAGGGCTACGCCGCCCGCCACTTCGGGATGTACGCCGGCTCCCCCTGCCGCCTGCGGCTGCGGTGCAAAAACCGGTTTGCCGGCGTGGTGCTGGACCGGTTCGGCCGGGAGATCATGCTGGTGCCCGACGGGGAGGACCACTTCACCGTCTCCCTGGACGTGGTGGTGAGCCCCATCCTGTGGGGCTGGCTGTTCGGCCTGGAGGACGGGGTGGAGGTGCTGTCCCCCGACTGGGCGGCGGCGGACTTCAAAAGTCAGCTGGAAAAGACGCTGGCGCTGTACAAAAAGGACTGAACGGCTCAGAAAACGGGCACACTTCCTTCAAAATGAGGAGGTGTGCCCTTATGCTGCGTCAGGGGAGAGAACTGTTTGAACTGGGGGCCAGGCTGGCCCGATTGGGGACGCTGGCCATCGGCTCCGCCGGGGGAGAGGAGGCCCGACTGCTGGCCCGTGCCGCCGGGTGCGGGGCGGCCCTGGCCGGGGGAGAGGTCCGCTTCCACGACGGGACCTGCGCCGCCTGCGGGGTGTGGCTGGCGGGATATTACGGTTTCGGGGCCGCCCTGTTCCTCCGGCAGGAGGGGGAGGCGGTCGGCGTATCCCTCCACGACGGAACGGGAGCGGTCATCGACACCGGATCCCTCCCGGCGGCGGGGGGCGCGGGGACTCCGGGCTCCTGGGACCTGCTGACCGGGGCGGACTGCGCCTGGGCCGCCCACCGGGCGGGGGACCGCGCGGTGAGGGGCGGGGTGGCCTTCGTCAATGGGCCGGCGGCCCTCACCATGGCCCTGGAGCGGATGGGCTGGACGGTGACCCGCCGGCCCCTCCCCGGCGGGACGGTGTTCACGTCGGACCGGGAGGGGTTCGCCCTGACGGTGGAGCGGGGCGGGGCGGTGTCCCATCCCGCCGGGGCGGACGCTCTGGAGGCCGCCGCCGGGTACGGGGAGGAGCCGAGAGCCATCCCGGCGTTCGGGCCGGGAATCTAACTGGCGGACAAACGCTGCCGTAGGGGGCGCCTCCCTGGGCGACCCGTGTCCGCAAATATCCTGCTTCAAAAACGGGGCGCCGAGGGCGGCGCCCCCTACATTTCCCTTTACAAAGCGTTGCGGTTGATGGTATAATCAGACGAAAAAGACGGCCATTGGGCCGAAAAGGAGAGAGGGACATGACCCCCTATCAGGAGGAATTCATCCGCTTCATGGTGCGCTCCGGCGTGCTGACCTTCGGGGACTTTACCACCAAGTCGGGCCGCAAGACCCCCTATTTCATCAACACCGGCAACTACAAGACCGGCGCCCAGGCCGCCCGCCTGGGGGATTACTACGCCGCCTGCATCCAGGAGCGGGCCCCCGAGGGGGTGGACTGCCTGTTCGGCCCCGCCTACAAGGGCATCCCCCTGGTGGTGGGGGCGGCGTCCTCCCTGTTCCGCAATTATGGCCGGGATCTGCCCTACTGCTTCAACCGCAAGGAGGCCAAGGACCACGGCGAGGGAGGGTCCATGGTGGGGTATAAGCCCAGGCCGGGAGACCGGATTGCCATCATCGAGGACGTGGTCACCGCCGGCACCGCCGTGCGGGAGTCTCTGGAGCTGTTCCAAGCCCTGGGGGACGTGAAGGTCACCCACCTGTTCGTCTCCGCCGACCGGATGGAGCGGGGCACCCGGGACTGCACCACCCTGGACGAGCTGCGGGAGGACTACGGCATCACCGTGTGCCCCATCGTCACCATCCGGGAGATCATCGGGGCCCTCCACAACAGGCCGGTGGACGGGAAGGTCTATATCGACGACGAAATGCGGGGCCGCATGGAGGCGTATCTGGCCCAGTACGGCCCCAGAGGTTGAGCCGTGGCCGATCAGGGAGAGAGGAAAAAGCCCGAAAACCCCCATCAGGACCACCGGAAGCGGGTGAAAAAGGAGTTCCGGGACCGGGGATACAGCCTGACCGGTATGCCCGACCACCGGGCGCTGGAGCTGCTGCTGTTCTACGCCATCCCCCGGCGGGACGTGAACACTCTGGCCCACGATTTGGAGCGGCACTTCGGGGGCATCGTGGGGGTGTTCCACGCCACCCCGGAACAGCTGATGGCGGTGGAGGGCATCGGGCCGGAGTCCGCCGCCCTCATCAGGCTGGTGATGGAACTCTCCGGCCGGTACCTGGAGCGGATGTACTCCTTCGAGGGCCGGGTGGTCACCATGGGCCAGATGGAGCAGCTCCTGCGGCCCCTGTTCTTCGGCGCCCGGGACGAGATCGCCTATCTGATCTGCATGGACGGCAAAAACAAGGTCATCGCCCAGAGAAAGCTGGGGGAGGGGATCGCCGACGCGGTGCAGATCACCGCCCGCAAGGCGCTGGAGGCCGCCCTCAGCTGCAACGCCACGCGGGTGGTGCTGGCCCACAACCACGTGTCCGGGGTGGCCCTGCCCTCCGAGGCGGACATCGCCACCACCCGGCGGCTGAAAACCGTCCTGGCCGAGGCGGGGGTCCAGCTGCTGGACCACGTCATCTTCGCCAACGATGAGGCCACCTCCATGGCGGAGAGCGGGCTGATGAACGACTGAAAAGAGAGCGCCGGGGACGGCGCTCTCTTTTTGCCCGGAAAAGAAAAGTTTCCCGGCAAAAACACCTTGCGGGGCGCGGCGGGATATGATAAGATAATACAATGGATTTTTCCGGGCGGACCCCCGGTCCCCCTTGACAGATTAAAACGAATGTTCTATCATAGAAGCGGCCCGTCAGCCGGAAGGGAGGCGCCCCATGCCCAAATTCGAAGTGGTATCCGAATACACCCCCAGCGGGGATCAGCCCGAAGCCATCGAGGCGCTGGCGGCGGGCATCGAGAACGGCCTGGACGAGCAGGTCCTTCTGGGCGTCACCGGCTCCGGCAAGACCTTCACCATGGCCAAGGTCATCGAGAAGGTCCAGCGGCCCACCCTGGTGCTGGCCCACAACAAGACCCTGGCCGCCCAGCTCTGCGCCGAGTTCAGGGAGTTCTTTCCCCACAACGCGGTGGAGTATTTCGTGTCCTACTACGATTACTACCAGCCCGAGGCCTATATCCCCCACACCGACACCTTCATCGAGAAGGATATGTCCATCAACGACGAGATCGACCGCCTGCGGCTGTCGGCCACCGCGTCCCTGCTGGAGCGGCGGGACGTGATCGTGGTGTCCTCCGTGTCCTGCATCTACGGCCTGGGCGAGCCGGAGGACTTCGCCAAGATGATGGTGTCCCTCCGGGTGGGCATGGAGATCAGGATCGAGGAGCTGCTGAAAAAGCTGGTGGCCATCCGCTATGAGCGCAACGACATCGCCTGGGAGCGGAACATGTTCCGGGTGAGGGGGGACACGGTGGAGGTGTGGCCCGCCTACTGGAAGGACACCGCCATCCGGGTGGAGTTCTTCGGGGACGAGGTGGACCGCATCAGCGAGATCAACGTGGTCACCGGCGTGCCCGTCCGACGGCTGAACAACATCCCCATCTGGCCGGCCACCCACTATGTCACCCCCAAGGAGAAGATGGACGCCGCCATCCAGGAGATCTACAAGGAGCTGGAGGAGCGGGTGGCCTTTTTCGAGCGGGAGGGCAAGCTCATCGAGGCCCAGCGCATCAAGCAGCGCACCATGTACGACGTGGAGATGATGCAGGAGCTGGGCTACTGCTCCGGCATCGAGAACTACTCCCGGGTCATCGAGGGCCGGGCCCCCGGCACCCCGCCCCACACCCTGCTGGACTATTTTCCCAAGGACTTCGTGCTGTTCATCGACGAGAGCCACGTCACCCTGCCCCAGGTCCACGCCATGTACAACGGCGACCGGGCCAGGAAGACCACGCTGGTGGACTACGGCTTCCGCCTGCCCTGCGCCTTTGACAACCGCCCCCTGAAATTCGACGAGTTTACCCAGCGGCTCAATCAGGTGGTCTACGTCTCCGCCACCCCCGGCGAATATGAGCGGGAGCGGGCGGGGCAGATCGTGGAACAGGTCATCCGGCCCACCGGCCTGCTGGACCCCCGGGTGGAGGTCCGGCCCGTGGAGGGCCAGATCGACGACCTCATCGCCGAGATCAACGCCCGCGCCGCCCGCAGCGAGCGGGTGCTGGTGACCACCCTCACCAAGAAGATGGCGGAGAGCCTGACCGACTATCTCAAGACCTCCGGCATCCGGGTGCGGTATATGCACCACGACATCGACACCATCGAGCGCATGGAGATCATCCGGGACCTGCGCCTGGGCGAGTTCGACGTGCTGGTGGGCATCAATCTGCTGCGGGAGGGCCTGGACCTGCCGGAGGTCTCTCTGGTGGCCATCCTGGACGCGGACAAGGAGGGTTTTCTCCGCTCCGAGACCTCCCTGGTGCAGACCATCGGCCGGGCGGCCCGGAACGCCGACGGCCTGGTGATCCTCTACGCCGACGAGGTGACCCCCTCCATGGCCAGCGCCATGGAGGAGACCGAGCGCCGCCGGGCCAAACAGGACGCCTACAACCGCGCCCACGGCATCGTGCCCAGGACCATCATCAAGTCGGTGCGGGAGCTGATGGCCCTGAACCCGGAGGAGAAGGCCGCCTTCGACCCCAACGCCGCCCAGCTCACCAAGCAGCAGCGGGCGGAGACCATCGCCCGGCTGGAGAAAGAGATGAAAGAGGCGGCCAAAATGCTGGAGTTCGAGATCGCCGCCGCGCTGCGGGATCAGATCATCAAGCTGCGGGGCAAATGAGGGCCGCCTCTTTCCCGCGCGAAGCGCGGGCGCGCCGGGTGTCGGCGTGGGCTCCATCAACGTTCTGAGGTGATCCCATGGCGAAAAAAGAGGACAAAACAAACGTCATGCGCCTGCTGGACCAGGCGGGGGTGGCGTACATCCCCCACACCTACCCCCATGAGGACGGCGCGGTGGACGGGGTGACGGTGGCCCGCATGACGGGGCAGGACCCGGATAAGGTGTTCAAGACCCTGGTGACAAAGGGAGCCTCCGGGGGGTACTACGTGTTCCCCATCCCGGTGGCCGCGTCGTTGGACCTGAAGAAGGCGGCCAGGGCGGCGGGGGAGAAGTCGGTGGCCATGCTGCCCCAGAGGGAGCTGCTGCCCCTCACCGGCTACGTCCACGGGGGCTGCTCCCCGGTGGGGATGAAGAAGCGGTTCCCCACCATCTTTGACGAGACATGCCTGCTGTTCGATACCATCCTGGTGTCCGCCGGGAAGATCGGGTATCAGGTGGAGGTAAATCCGGAGGATTTGATCGCTCTGACAGGCGGGACCGCCGCCGACGTGACAGTGGAGGGATAAGAGATGACCAAGACGTCAAAGACCATTCTGGAACAATATCAGGTGCGCAAGTCCGGGCGGGAGAAGGCCGGTTTCCGGGACTGGCTGTGTGGCGAGCTGACCGCCGCCGGGTATTCCCCGGCGGTGGAGCAGAGCGCCTTTGCCCACAACGTGGTGGTGGGCGACCCGGAGCGGGCGGAGGTATTCTTCACCGCCCACTACGACACCCAGGCCGTGCTGCCCATCCCCAATTTTATCACCCCCCGGAACATGGGGTGGTATCTGCTGTACCAGCTGGCGCTGGTGGTCCCCATGTTCCTCATCGCGGCGCTGGCGGAGGTCCTGGTGATCCTCCTGTTTGATCCGCCGATTCGAGTGGCTGTGTGGGCGTTCACCGCCGTCATGCTGTTCTTCTGCTGGTGGCTGTTCTTCGGCCCTGCCAACCGGCACACCGTCAACGACAACACCAGCGGCGTCATCACCCTGGTGGAGACCGCCCTGGCCCTCCCCCCGGAGGATCGGGACAGGGTGTGCTTCGTGTTCTTCGACAACGAGGAGCGGGGGATGCTGGGCTCCTCCGCCTTCGCGGGGAAGCACAAAAAGGTGCGGGACGGCGGCCTGGTGGTCAACTTCGACTGCGTGTCCGACGGGGAGTCCGTCCAGTTCTTCCCCACCAAGGGGCTGAAACAGGACGAGGCCGCCCTGAAACGGATCGAGGCCTCTTTCCTGCCCCAGGGCGGGAAAGAGGTGGAGGTGGTCCGGGGCTTCGGCTTCTATCCCTCCGACAACGCCGCATTCCGGCGGGCCGCCGGGGTGTGCGCGCTGAAAAAGAGCAGGACCTTCGGCTGGTACATGGACCGCATCCACACCGCGAAAGACACCGTCATGCAGGAGGAGAACATCGAACTGCTCCGGGACGGGTGCCTGCGGCTGGCCGCCGGAACGCAACAATAAGGAGAACCATCTATGGCAGACCATATCTTCATCAAGGGCGCCCGGGAGAACAACCTGAAAAACATCGACGTCACCATCCCGCGGGACAAGCTGGTGGTGTTCACCGGCCTGTCCGGGTCGGGCAAGTCCTCCCTGGCCTTTGAGACCCTGTACGCCGAGGGCCAGCGGCGGTATGTGGAGTCCCTGTCCTCCTACGCCCGGATGTTCCTGGGCCAGATGGAGAAGCCCGATGTGGACTACATCGAGGGGCTTTCCCCGGCCATCTCCATCGACCAGAAGACCACCTCCAAGAACCCCCGGTCCACCGTGGGCACCGTCACGGAGATCTACGACTACCTCCGCCTGCTGTGGGCACGGGTGGGCACCCCCCACTGTCCCGTCTGCGGCAAGGAGATCAAACAGCAGACCATCGACCAGATCATCGACCAGGTGACGGCCCTCCCCGAGGCCACCCGGATCCAGATCCTCGCCCCCGTCATCCGGGGGAAGAAGGGCGAACACGCCAAGATCTTCGAGGACGCCCGGCGCTCCGGCTACGTCCGCTGCCGGGTGGACGGCTCCCTGTACGAGCTGACCGAGGAGATCAAACTGGACAAGAACAAAAAGCACTCCATCGAGATCGTGGTGGACCGGCTGGTCATCCGGGAGGGGATCAACCGGCGGCTCACCGACAGCGTGGAGGCGGCCTCCAACCTGTCCGGGGGCATCGTCATCATCAACATTGTGGGGGAGGACCGGGACATCCTGTTCTCCCAGAACTACGCCTGCGAGGACTGCGGCGTGTCCATCGAGGAGTTAACGCCCCGGATGTTCTCCTTCAACAACCCCTACGGGGCCTGCCCCACCTGCACCGGCCTGGGGATGCAGCTGAAGGTGGACCCGGACCTCATCATCCCCAACAAGTCCCTGTCCATCCTGGACGGGGCCATCACCGCCTCCGGCTGGAACCACATCAAGTCGGACGGCATCTCCCGGATGTACTTCGACTCCTTGGCGAAAAAGTATCACTTTAAGCTCACCGACCCGGTGCAGAAGCTGTCCGACGAGGTCATGGACGTGATCCTCTACGGCACCAAGGGGGAGAAGCTGACCCTCCAATACGACCAGCCCCGGGGCAAAGGGGTGCTGTACCAGCCCTTCGAGGGCATCGTGAACAATTTGGAGCGGCGGTACAGCGAGACCCAGTCCGACGCCATGAAGCGGGAGATCGAGGACTGCATGAGCGAGTGTCCCTGCCCCGCCTGCCAGGGGAAGCGGCTGAAACGGGAGGCCCTGGCCGTCACCGTGGGGGGCATCTCCATCCATGACTTCTGCGAAAAGCCGGTGGACGAGGCCCTGGCCTTCCTGGACACCGTCGTGCTCACCCCCACCCAGTCCATGATCGCCGACCAGATTTTGAAGGAGATCCGAAACCGGCTGGGGTTCCTCCGCTCGGTGGGCTTGCAGTATCTGACCCTCACCCGGCAGGCGGGGACCCTCTCCGGCGGGGAGAGCCAGCGCATCCGCCTGGCCACCCAGATCGGCTCCTCCCTCATGGGGGTGCTGTATATCCTGGACGAACCCTCCATCGGCCTCCACCAGCGGGACAACGACCTGCTGCTGGACACGTTGAAGCACCTCCGCGACCTGGGCAACACCCTCATCGTGGTGGAGCACGACGAGGACACCATGCGGGCGGCGGACTACATCGTGGACATCGGCCCCGGCGCGGGGGTCAACGGCGGCCGTGTGGTGGCCACCGGCACGGCGGAGGACATCATGAACACCCCCGGCTCCGTCACCGGGGACTACCTGGCGGGCCGGAAGAAGGTGCCTGTGCCCGAAAAGCGCAGGCCCGGAAATGGCAAACGCCTCGTCATCCGCGGGGCGGCGGAGAACAACCTGCGGCACATCGACGTGGAGTTCCCCCTGGGGACCTTCATCGCCGTCACCGGCGTGTCCGGCTCGGGCAAGTCCTCCCTGGTGAACGAGATCCTCTACAAGCGGCTGGGGGCGGAGCTGAACCGCACCAAGGCCCGCCCCGGAAAGCACGACGGCATCGAGGGCGTGGAGTATTTGGATAAGGTCATCGCCATCGACCAGTCCCCCATCGGGCGCACCCCCCGGTCCAACCCGGCCACCTACACGGGCCTGTTCAACGACATCCGGGACCTGTTCGCCTCCACCCCCGACGCCAAAAGCCGGGGCTACGGGCCGGGCCGGTTCTCCTTCAACGTCCGGGGCGGGCGGTGCGAGGCCTGCTCCGGGGACGGCCTCATCAAGATCGAGATGCACTTTCTGCCGGACATCTACGTCCCCTGCGAGGTGTGCAAGGGCAAGCGGTACAACCGGGAGACCCTGGAGGTCCGCTACAAGGGCAGGAACATCCACGAAGTCCTTGAGATGACGGTGGACGAGGCTCTGCCCTTCTTCGAGAACCTGCCGAGGCTCAAAAACAAGGTACAGACCCTGAAAGACGTGGGCCTGGGCTATGTGAAGCTGGGCCAGCCCTCCACCACCCTGTCCGGCGGCGAGGCCCAGAGGGTGAAGCTGGCCACCGAGCTGTCCAAGCAGTCCACCGGCTCCACCATCTATATCCTGGACGAGCCCACCACCGGTCTCCACACCGCCGACGTCCACCAACTGGTGGATGTGCTCCAGCGGTTCGTGGACAACGGGAACACGGTGGTGGTCATCGAGCACAACCTGGACGTCATCAAGACGGCGGACTATATCATCGACCTGGGGCCGGAGGGCGGCTCCGGGGGCGGGCTCGTAGTCTGTTCCGGTACGCCGGAGCAGGTGGCCCAGCGGCCGGACAGCTACACGGGGCAATACCTGAAAAAAGCGCTGGAATAACACCCCCGCGATAGGAGGAGACCTTTTGAATATTTTACAGTGGCTGACCCAGACAAAAGTGGGCGAGTTCGTCTTCACCATGCTGGTGTCCATGATCCCGGTGGTGGAGCTGCGGGGCGGCATCCCCTTCGGGGTGACGGCGGGGCTGCCCGTGTGGGCGGCCTGGCTGGCCGCCGTCATCGGCAACCTGATCCCCGTGCCCTTCATCATCGTCTACATCCGACGGATCTTCCAGTGGATGCGCCGGCGGATGCCCAGGCTCAACAGCATGGTGGACTGGCTGGAGCAAAAGGCTCACCTGAAGGGCGAAAGGGTGAGCAGGTACAAGTATCTGGGCCTGGCCATCTTCGTGGCCATCCCCCTGCCGGGGACGGGGGCCTGGACGGGAGCCCTGGCCGCCGCTTTCCTGGATATGCCCCTGCGGCGGGCCATCCCATCTATCGTGGCGGGGGTGCTGGTGGCGGGGACCGTCATCAGCCTGCTGGCCTTCGGCGTAGTCAGCCTGATCTGAGAGGAGGCGGGCGGATGTATCTGTACCTGGTGCGCCACGGCCAGTCCGTGGGCAATGTGCGTGGGGTGTTTTACGGCTGGTCCGACTACCCCCTCACCGACCTGGGCCGGGAACAGGCCCGGCAGGCGGCGGAGGCGCTGAAAGAGGTGTCCTTCACCCGCTGCCTGTCCAGCGACATGAGCCGCGCCTGGGACACCGCCCTCATCTGCGCCGAGGGCCGGGGTGTGACGGTGGAGGCCGAGCCCCGCCTCCGGGAGCAGGACATGGGGGAGATGGAGGACATGCCCTTTGAGGAGGGCTTCGCCCGCTGGGGGGACGACTTTCCCCGTATGCTGGGGGACTGGGTCAACGTGCCCCCGCCGGGGGGCGAGCCGGTGGCCCGCATGAAGGAGCGGGTGGGCGCCGTGGTGGACGAGCTGGTGGACCGGGGGGAGGACGCCCTCATCGTGGCCCACAACGGCTCCCTGTCCCTGATCCTGAGCCACTTCGGCCTGGTCAAAGAGAGCGAGCTGATGAATCACGAGTACGGCTGGTTCTTTGAGCACGGCACCTACTCCGCCATCGAGATCAAGGACGGCGCGGCCCGGCTGGCGGTTTTTAATCGGTGAACAAAACCGCCCCTTTGCCCATAGAATGGGCCGGAGGTGGCGGGAATGGCGCTGTTTTTGGACTGTTTAGTGGCCCTGCTGGCGGCCTTCGGGCTGGTCTGTATCGTGTGGCCGCCAATCCTGTGGGACAAGATGGCCCGGTATCGCCGGAAAAAACACAAAGGAAGCGAGGAGAGATCTATGGATCTGAACGAGGCGCTGGAGAAGCTGGACGCGCTCCAGAAGAAAAGCTATGCCTACGGATCGGGGCTGTCCGCCCTGTATCTGGACGGGGACACCGTGGCTCCGCCCGACACGGAGGAGGGCCGCGCCCTGGCGGTGAGCATCCTGGCGGGGGAGTGGCACGAGAAGTTCACCGCCCCCGAGACGGGGGAACTGCTCGCCTTCCTGACGGAGCACAGGGAGGAGCTGGATCAGGTCCGGCGGCGGCAGGTGGAGGAGCTGAAGCGGGACTACGACCAGGACCGCCGCATCCCCGCGGACGAGTACATGGCGTTCCAGAAACTCACCAGCGAGGCCAACGCCGTGTGGAAGCGGGCCAAGGCGGGGAACGACTTCGCCCTGTTCCTGCCCTACCTAGAGAAGATCGTGGCCTTCAACCGGAAGTTCGCGGGCTACTATGACCCCGATAAGGCCCCCTACGACGCTCTGCTGAACGAGTACGAGCGGGGGACCTCCATGGCCTTTTACGACCCCTTCTTCGCCGCCCTGCGGGAGCGCATCGTGCCGCTGATCCGGGCCATGGGGGAGAAGGAGCAGCCCGACGACTCCTTCCTCCACCGGCACTACCCCGCGGAGGCCCAGCGGAAGTTTTCCGGCTATCTGATGGAGGTCATGGGGCTGGACCGGAACCATGTGGGCATCGGCGAGACGGAGCACCCCTTCACCCTCTGCTTCAACAACAGGGACGCCCGCATCACCACCCACTACTATGAGGACGACCTGGCCTCCTCCATGTACTCGGTCATCCACGAGGGGGGCCACGCCAAGTACGATATGGGGGTGGCCGACGACCTGCAATATACCCGCCTGGCCGGGGGCGTGTCCATGGGCCTCCACGAGAGCCAGTCCCGGTTCTACGAGAATCTGATCGGCCGGTCCCTGCCCTTCATCGAGGCCGTCTTCCCCAGGATGCGGGAGTTTTTCCCGGAACAGCTGGCCGACGTGACGCCGGGGATGTTCTACCGGGCGGTGAACAAGGCGCAGCCCTCCCTCATCCGCACCGAGGCCGACGAGCTGACCTATCCCCTCCACATCATGGTCCGCTACGAGATCGAGAAGCGGCTCATAGACGGGACCCTGGAGGCCAAAGACGTGCCCGGGACTTGGAACAGGCTCTACAAGGAATATCTGGGGGTGGATGTGCCCGACGACACCCGCGGCTGCCTCCAGGACTCCCACTGGGCCGGAGGGTCCATGGGCTACTTCCCCACCTACGCCCTGGGCAGCGCCTACGGCGCGCAGATGCTGAAGAACATGGAGCGGGACATCGACGTGTGGGGGCCCGTGGGCAGGGGGGACCTCTCCCGGGTGACCGAATGGCTGAGGGAGAAGGTCCACCGGTTCGGCGGCCTGCTGGAGCCGGCGGACGTGGTGAAAAACGCCTGCGGGACCTTCGATCCCGCCGTCTACACCGGCTACCTGGCCGAAAAGTACGGCCAACTGTACGGCCTGTAAGGACAGAACGCCGCCCTCTCTGAAACAGAGAGGGCGGCGTTCCGCTACTCTTTGTGGCCTTCGGCGATGGCGCCGGAGCGATAGGCGTCCAGCAGGGCCATCAGGTTGCCGATCTGCTCCCGGAGCTGGACCCCGATGTCGGTGTCGTCGATCTTGGCCCGGCGCTCCAGCCGTTCAAAGACCTGGGAGGTGGAGGCGATGTCGGTGTTCTCCCGGATGGCGTGGGCGCGGCCCACAAAGGGCTGGTGGGACACCAGGCGCAGGCACCGGGAGTTGTAGATCAGGGTGTAGCCCGCGATGCCGGTGGTCTGCTGGTACGCCTTGCAGAAGCCGCCGTCGATGACCAGCAGCTTGCCGCCGGCCTTCAGGGGGCTCTCCCCCTTTTTGGACTTCACCGGCATGTGGCCGTTGATGATGTGGCAGTGGAGCCCCTCCAGGCCGAACTCCCTCAGCAGCATGTCGCACACCGCCGGGTCGTTGTAGAGGCGGTAGTAGGCGTTCTTCCGCTCTGTCCAGACAGACTCGTCGTCGATGAGCCGCCGCTCCAGGGTGGTCATCCGGTCCCGGCCGAAGATGGGGCTGTTCCTCCCGCACCACAGGAACCAGAGGAAGTCCATCCCCGCCTGCCGCTCCGGGGAACCCGCCTTGTAGTAATAGGCCTTGCGGGCGGTGGCGTCGGCGTAGTCCAGGAAGGCCCGCCCGCTCAGATTGTCGCAGCCGATGGAGAACTTCATCAGTTCCCCGTCCTCCGTCAGGGGGATACAGCCGTGGAAGAGCAGATTGCCGTTGTAGATGGTGTACAGGCTGCCCTTGGAATAGAGGAAGCGCACATGCTTTTGCAGTTTCTCGCTGTGGACGAAGGAGTAGGTCATCCGGTCGATGAGCTGTTCTTCCTCGCGGGTGAGGGCCCAGGGGTCTTTGGGGTCCACGGTTGGGAAGTCGGCGTCCTCCACCCGGTAGGTCCGCCCGTCGATGACGATGGCCCTGTTCTGGTAGTCGATCTTGTCCAGCAGCAGCCGGTCGTCCATGCCGAAGGAGGGGTTGCGGAGGATCTTCTGCCCCTCCAGCTTGAACAGAAGGATGGTGATGGCCTTGTGCATCCGGGCGGCCAGATCCCGGTCCCGGTCGGACAGGCGCTCCTCGTCGGCCTTATCCACCTTCACCTGCCAGCGGCTCACGTCGCAGCCGGCGTAGACGCGGGCGGCGAAGTCGGACAGCGGCCGCAGGGAGATGCCGTAGCCCGTCTCGATGACCTCTAAGTTGTTGTACCGCAGGGAGTTGGCCAGCACCGTGGCCACCAGGGTCCGGGAGCCGGAGGCGGCCCCCATCCACAGGATGTCGTGGTTGCCCCACTGGATGTCCACGCTGTGGTGTTTCATCAGCGAGTCCATGACGATGTGGGCGCCGGGCCCCCGGTCGAAGATGTCCCCCACCAGGTGGAGCCGGTCCACCGCCAGGTGTTTGATGAGGCGGCACAGTTCGATGAGGAAGTTGGGCGCCCGGTCCAGATCGATGATGGAGTTAATGATCCCCTCGTAGTAGTCCCGCTTATCGGCCTCGCTGCGCTCGGAGCGGGTGTGGATCAGTTCGTCGATGATGTAGGCGTACTCCTGGGGCATGGCCTTGCGCACCTTGGAGCGGGTGTACTTGGTGGACACCAGGCAGCACAGCTCGATGAGCCGGTGGAGGGTCACCCGATACCACTCCCGCATATCGGGGATCTCCTGCTCCAGTTCCTCCAGCTTTTCCTCCGGGTAATAGATGAGGGTGGCCAGCTGGTCCCGGTCCTGCCGGGGCAGGGAGCCGGCGAACAGCTCGTCCACCTTCTCCCGCACCTCGCCGGAGGCGGAGTGGAGGATGTGGTGGAAGGCCTCGTACTCGCCGTGCACGTCGGAGATGAAGTGCTCGGTGCCCTTGGGGAGCGCCAGGATGGCGCGGAGGTTGATGATCTCCGCGCTGGCCGCCTGCACCGTGGGGTACTGCCTGGAGAGCATTTTCAGATAGTGCAGGTTTTCCGGATCGAAGGCCCTTGTCTGCGCCATGGGGAACACCTCGCTGTATGTGATGATACCAGTATACGCCGGGGAGGGGCGGGCTGTCCAGTTATTTTCCCTTGAACCGGTGAAAAAAACGTGCTATGGTTAAGAAAACGACGGGGAGGGGAGCGCACATGACGATCCTGTACGCGGTCCGGGGCGAGGACGGCAGAAAACTGGACTGGCACCTGCTGGCCGAGGCCTGCCGCCGGGTCTGGGGGTGGGAGGCCCTCCCCGCCGTGGAGCGCTCCCCGCGGGGGAAGCCGTTTTTCCCCGGGGAACCGGACCGCTTTTTTTCTCTCTCCCACAGCGGAGGGTACGCCCTCTGCGCCCTGTCCGACGGGCCCGTGGGGGCGGACATCGAACTGATCCGCCCCCGGCGGGAGCGCCTCGCCGAGACCGCCCTCAGTCCCCGGGAGAAGGCCGCCTTCAGCGGCGGCTGGGGGGAGTTTTTCCGCCTCTGGACCCTGAAAGAGAGCTGGTGCAAGCGGGAGGACGTCCCCCTGTATCCGCCCCGGCTGGTGGAGACCCCGCCCCCATGCCCGCACAGAAGCTGGGCCGGGGAGGGCTGGACCGCCTCCGTGTGCTGCGACGGCGCGCCCCCGGAGGACATCCTCTGGCTGGACCTTAAAGAAATTTTAAGCAACTCTTAACGGACTTCCCCGTTTCAACTTAAACCGCGTCTGTTACCATGGGGCCATCTTCACCAGGGAGGTGCGCCATGGCGGCTTTTCGACTGATCTGCGCGGTCCTGCTCTTTGCGCTCAAGGCGTTCGGCGTCTATTTCACGGTGGTGGCGCTGTTCACCGTGCTGCCCCGCCGGAGCTTTTTCCCCGCCCCCTACCGCACCCGGTTCGCGGTGCTCGCCGCCGCCCGGAACGAGGAGGGGGTCATATCCGGATTCGTCCGAAGCGTGAAGGCCCAGAACTACCCCGCGGATCTCTTCGACGTGTTCGTCATCCCCAACAACTGCGCCGACGACACCGAGGGGGCGGCGCTGGCCGCCGGGGCGGAGGTCATCCGCTGCAGCGGGGAGATCGCCGGCAAGGGGGACGCCCTCCGCCAGGCGTTTGCCCGGCTGATAGGCAGGGGATATGACGCTTTTGTGGTGCTGGACGCGGACAATACCTTGGCCCCGGACTATCTGGCCCGGCTCAACGACGCCTTTGCCGCGGGGGCCGAGGTGTGCAAGAGCCGCATGAGGACCGCCAACCCATACGCCTCCCCGGTGGCGGGGTGCTACGGCCTGTTCAACGCCTCCATGGATCTGGTATGGAACCGGCCCCGGGCGGCCCTGGGGCTGTCCGCCAAGCTGGTGGGCACCGGCTTCGCCGTAAAACGGGAGGTGCTGGAGCGGCTGGGCGGCTGGAACACCGTCACCATCGCGGAGGACTGTGAGTTCGCCTCCCAGCTGGCCCAGGCGGGGATCCGGGTGACCTGGGTGCCCGACGCGGTGAACTACGACGAGGCGCCCACCGGGTTCCTGGTCTCCCTTCACCAGCGGAAGCGCTGGATCAGCGGCATCATGCAGGTGGCCAAGCTCCGCCTGGGGGAGCTGCTGCGGGCGGAATGCCCCGCGCCCAGGCTCCGCGCCGATATGACCATGTTCCTTCTGCTGCCCTTCTCCCAGGGGATCGCCGCCCTGCTGACGGCGGCCCTGTTCCTGACGGGGGGCGCCGCCGCCCTGCCGGCCGTCCTGGGCGGGCTGGCCCTGTCGTACTTAGGGGGCGCGGGGGCGGGGGCGGCGCTGGCCCTCTGCGGCGGCTATGACCTGGCCGGGATGGCGCCCGCCATCCTGTTCTTCCCCGTCTTCACCGCCTCCTGGGCGCCCATCCAGGCGCTCTCCCTGTTCCGCGACACCCGCCGCTGGACCCCCATCGTCCACCGGGGGACCGTCCCCGCGGCGGTGGAATGACAGAAAATTTGATCCGCACCGTTGCCCGCTTTTGTGCATATACTGACCTGTAAGTGGGGAATACTTGACCCCAATGGTCTGAGACAAAAAAGGAGCGGCGGTATGAGACAATGTCACATGGACCCCGACGTTCGCCCTCAGGACGTGGACGACCTGATCTTCGGTCAGGACGGCCCCCGGGTGAGCGAGCGGTGAGCGGGGCGTGAAAAGGGGCTGCGAAAGCGGCTCCTTTTTGACTGTCTCCGCAACTTTCTCCTTTACAACCGGCCGCCGGTTCTATATAATATATGGGACAAATCAAGCCAAATGAGGGAATTCTTATGATCGTGCAATTTGAGGAGTACAAGACGAAGCTGAACGCCCTGAGGCCCGAGCTGGAGCTGCTGGGCCAGTCCCTGGATTTGGAGGGGGCCGAGCGGGAGCTGGACGAGCTGCGGGCCCAGTCCGCCTCCGACGGGTTCTGGAACGACGTGGAGAAGGCCAAAAAAGTCCAGCAGCGGATCAGCCGCCTGGAGGACAAGACCGCCTCCCAGCAGAAGCGGATGAACCAGTTGGACGACCTGCTGACCCTGTGCGAGATGGGCCAGGAGGAGGAGGACGAGTCCTTGGTGCCCGAGGTGGAGGAGGGCTTTGCCCGGCTGGAGAACGAGATCGCCACCGCCCGGCTGGACACCCTGCTGTCCGGGGAGTATGACGGCTCCCCCGCCATCGTGTCCCTCCAGGCCGGGGCCGGCGGCACCGAGGCCCAGGACTGGGCCCAGATGCTCTACCGGATGTACACCCGCTGGGCGGAGCGCCACGGCTACACCTATACCATCCTGGACTACCAGGAAGGGGACGAGGCTGGGATCAAGTCCGCTGCCATCCGGGTGGAGGGGGACAACGCCTACGGCCACCTCAAGAGCGAGCACGGCGTCCACCGGCTGGTGCGCATCTCCCCCTTTGACGCCAACGCCCGACGTCAGACCTCCTTCGCCGCCGTGGAGGTCATGCCCGAGCTGGACGACAGCGTGGAGGTGGACATCCGGGAGGAGGACATCGAGATGCAGGTGTACCGCTCCTCCGGCGCCGGCGGCCAGCATATCAACAAGACCTCCTCCGCCGTGCGGCTTATCCACAAGCCCACCGGCGTGGTGGTGTCCTGCCAGACGGAGCGGTCCCAGTTCCAGAACCGGGAGACCTGCATGAAGATGCTCCGCTCCAAGCTAATGCAGATCAAGGAGCAGGAGCACCTGGACAAGATCTCCGACATCAAGGGGGCCCAGCTGAAGATCGAGTGGGGCAGCCAGATCCGCTCCTATGTGTTCATGCCCTACCAGCTGGTGAAGGACAACCGCACCGCCTATGAGACCTCCAACGTGAACGGGGTCATGGACGGGGATCTGGACGGGTTCATCAACGCCTATCTGACCGCGGCGGCCACGGGGACCTGGGCCGGCAAGTAAATACTGACAAAAAGGCGGCCCTCCCAGTTCGGGAGGGCCGCCTTGCGCTGTCTATCGTCCCAGTATGCTGTCCACGCCGTAGTATTTCGCCATGGACGAGTTGGGCCAGGTGTCCGGCGTGTCGTCGGCAAGATCCCGCAGGCCGTAGAAGGCGCTGTATTCCGTGGAGGGCCATATCCGATCCAGCACCAGTTCGGTCTCCCCGGCGGCCTTGTATTCCGCGATGACCGTCTCCCGGTAGCGGAAGTCGAGCCAGGTCCGGAGGATGTCCCCGCAGCCCGATACCAGGGAGAACAGGAACACCACGGCCAGCACAGCCCCCGCGCAGGCGCGCGGGACCCGGAACCGGGCCCCGGACAGGCCGTCGGCCAAAAGGCCGACGGCAGCCGTCAGCAGCAGGACGGTGGTACACATACAGCGCTCCTCGTAGTACTGGGCCACGATGAGCATATAGTTGGCCGCCACCGCGCCCGCCGCCAGCGCCAGGGACAGCGCCAGCCGCTCCGGAGGCAGCTTCGCGTACAGACCCAGGACGAAGGCCACCGCCCAGGCCAGCAGCAGAGGCAGGCAGTGGTCCCGGAGCATGACGGTGGAGCGCAGGAAATTGTCCAGCAGGGTGCCCAGCGTCATGGCTCCCGTCTTGGCGCTCAGTTCGGCGGGCATCATCAGCATGATCCCGAAGCCGGCCAGTCCGATGACCACCGGCAGCCACAGCCAGCACCTCAGCCCGCCCTTTTTCATCAGCGGGCAGAGCAGCAGCAGGCTGGCGGCCAGCAGGAGCCCGATGAAGGAGGTGATCTCGGTATACATCCCGAAGGGGAGGGAAAACAGGCAGAACAGGATCTTCTGCCACGCCTTGGTAAGCAATTCCCGGCCATAGTAGAATCGGAACACGAAAGGGGAGAGGTAGATCAGCCCCCACAGCAGGGCCCAGAGATAGTTCACCGAGCCGATCTGCCACAGACACACCTGCCCGAAGGCGGGCAGGAAGTACCAGAAGGCGGCGCAGAGGGCCAAAAACAGCAGGAGGTTTTCCTTCCCGTCCATGACGCACAGCCGGTAGAGCAGATACATCAGGGTCGTGTATACAAAGGCGTTGACCGCGCCGAACACCGGCTTGGGAAACAGCATGAACAGCTGCCCGAAGAAATGGCTCACCACCCGGCCGTTCATGCAGAAGCAGTGGACGTACATGGATTGGAGCACCGCCCCCAGGCTGTCCAGCCGCGTCTTGTCGGCGAAACTGAACATATAGACGTAGTCGTCCGCCACATAGGGGGTCAGGCAGTTGAGCAGGAACAGAAACAGGAACAGAAGCCCACCGAAGGCCCATACGGCCGTTCTGGACCGGTTGAGGCGCAGCAGCTTATCCATCGGCGTTCTCCTTGTTTTCGGGCTGGGATCCCCCGCCGTCCTCCTCCCGGAAGGCGAAGAAACGCTGGCCGAAGTAGTTCAGCCCCACGAAGAGCACCATGCCGGTGAGCATGGCCACGTTGTCCTGGATGGTCTGGCCGGCGCCGGACAGCGCCAGGCGCACCAGCGGCCGGGCCACGCCATAGGCGATGGCATAGCAGACGGCGATGTTGATGATGAACCGCACCGCCGTCTTTTTGTGGGAGGCCTGGTTGTGGAAGGTAAAGCGCTTATTGAGGAAATAGCTGAGGATACTGCCGAAGACGTAGTTGGCGGCGGTGGAGATCCAATAGTTCAGGTGGAGCAGGTTATAGGCCAGGAACATGACGGCGGTGCCGAACAGGGTGTTGACCACCCCCACCGCCAGAAAGGTGAGGAAAGTCCGGTCGAACAGCTTTTCAAACAGCTTTTTCATGGCGTACACCACACTCTTCCGCGATGATGTATTTTGGGCGGCCGTTGACCTGCCGGAGGATGCGGGCCACATAGAGGCCCAGGATACCCATGCAGACCAGCAGGCAGCCCGCCGCCAGCAGGTCGAGGACGGCGAAGAGGGTCAGCCAGCCGGCGGAGGCCCCGCCTGACGCCAGCATGATGACGGCGAGGAGCGCCGTCAGCGGCAGCAGGACGCAGCCCAGCGCCGTGGCGATGTGCAGCGGGGCGGAGGAGAAAGAGGTCACGCTGGACACGGCATAGCGGAACAGCGCGGCGATGGACCACTTGGAGGCCCCCGCCACCCGCTCCGCCACGGAGAACTCCACCGCGGTCCGCTTGAAGCCCACCCAGGAGGACAGGCCCCGGAAGAACACCTCCCGCTCCGGAATGGAAAGCAGGGTGTCCATCACCTCGCGGTCCAGCAGGCGGAAGTCGGAGGAGCGGCGCATGTCCAGCCCCGCCGTCCTGCTGATAACGGCGTAGAACAGCCCGGCGCACAGGCGGTACAGGGGGGACTCCCTGCCCCGCTCCGCCTTGACGCCCTCCACCACCTGCCAGCCGGACTGCCACAGGCGGTACATCTCCGGCAGCACCTGCGGCGGGTGCTGGAGGTCGCAGTCCATCACGGCGCAGCAGTCCCCCGCCGCCCGGCTCAGGCCGGCGAAGATGGCCGGGTCCTTGCCGAAGTTCCGGGAGAAGGACACCCCCCGGATCCTGGGATCGGCGGCGGACAGCTTTTGGATCAGGGGCCAGGTGCCGTCCTTTGAGCCGTCGTCCACATAGATGAGTTCAAAGGGGATGCCCGCCCCCTCCAGCGCCTCCGTGATGGCGGCGGCGGAGGCGGGGAGGGCTGCCTCCTCATTATAGGCGGGGACGATGACCGATAACAGTCCCTTCAAAGTGCTCCGCTCCTCTCTTTCGTCACGGGTGGCGGATGTCCAGCGCCCAGGCGGGCACCTCCTCCTCATACACGTCCAGACCGTTCACCAGCTCCAGCACGGCCTCGTCGTCCAGCTCGTAATAGGGGCTCACCCAGTCCCCGGGCAGCACGGCGGAGGACAGGTCGGTATCCAGATCCATGCCGATGGCCTGGGTGGCGAACCACACCATATCGGACAGGGGCATATCGCTCTCCACGTAGGTGTTCAGCACGTTGATGAGATCGGTGACCTTGGTCACGTTGGACAGGGTGATGGTCTGCTTCACCAGCGCCGCCAGGAACTTCCGCTGGGTCTGGCCGCGGCCGATGTCGGCGTTGGGGTAGCAGTTGCGGCACCGCATGACCCCCAGGGCGTCATTGCCGTTCAGCAGCTGATAGCCCTTGGAGATGTGGATATGCAGGTTCTGGAGGGGGTCGTCGTAGTTCATGTCCACCGGGACGTCAAAATAGACGCCGCCGATCTTCTCCACAATGGCCTTGAAGGCGTAGGTGTCCACCTCCACGTACCGGTCCACCGGCAGCGCCAGCATATGGGACACGGTCTCCATCAGCAGGGACACGCCGCCGACGCCCTGGACGGTGTTGATCTTCCGGTCCTTGCCGTCCACATGGACCACCGTGTCCCGGGGGATGGACACCAGCGAGGCGGTCTTGGCCCCGGTGTCGAACACCCCGAGCATGATGGTGTCGGTGCCGCCTATGTCCGCCGAACCGACCAGCAGACAGGTGAATACGCCGTCCCGCCGGTTCAGCACCGTGCCCTGGGAGGTGGGTTCCGGCTCCTCGGACGCGGGGACGGCGCTGGGGGCAGCCTCCGGCGGCCGGGTCACCGGCGGGTCGCTGGGGGGTTCGATGACGATCTGGGAGTCCACCGTGGGGGCGATGAAATGGAGCGCCGCAAAGCCGATCACGATGACCAGCGAAAAGGCGAACACCACGATGTACAGCCCTCTGAAAAAGCTCTGAACGGCGGAGCGCTTGCTGCGCTTCCCGGGAGCGGTTTTTTTCTTTGCCATGCCAGGTCCTCTCTGTCTGTGGAAACTGTGAGGCGGCGAAAGGCCGCTTTTCCTCATTATGTCAACTTGAGCCAAAATAGTATATCCGACTGCCCGGAAAAAAACAAGTACAAAGTGTAAATTTTTTTGGGCACACTACCATATTGACTTCCCACGGGCCACTGCTATAATAAAAGTGTATCAAATGATACACTTTGGAGGTTTGCCATGGAACGGGACTGGGCCGCGAACCACCCCCTGTTCGCGGGCGTGGATGAAAAACTGCTGGAGGCGGCGCTGTCCGCCGCCGAGGCACTGTCTTTTCCCAAGGGTGAGACCATCTACACCCAAGGCCGGTTCCGCCGGTGCCTGGGGGTGCTGATCGAGGGCAGGGTCCGGGTGGAGAAGGGCGCGCTGTCCATGTCCGTGCTGAAGACCGGCGACCTGTTCGGAGCGGCGGCGCTGTTCTCCGGCGGGGCGGACTACCCCACCACCCTCACCGCCCAGACCGCCTGCCGGATCCTGCTCATCCCCCAGGAGGGGGTGCGGCGGCTCATCCGGGAGGACGGCGGCTTTGCCGAGCGGTACGTGACCTACCTGTCCGGCCGGATCCGGTTCCTCACCGGGCGGCTGGGGGCGCTGTCCGCCGCCTCCGCCGAGGGCAGGCTGGCCCAGTACCTGCTGGCCAACTGCGGGGAGGACGGGGCGCTCACCCTGTCCTCCGCTCAGCTCTGCCGGCGCATCGGCGTGGGTCGGGCCACTCTCTACCGGGCCTTCGAGGCCCTGGAGGGGGAGGGGGCCATCGCCCGGGAGGGCAAGACCATCCGCGTGACCGGCCGGGAAAAGCTGCGCGCCGCCCTGAACGGCCGCGCCTCCCATCCCTGAAAAAGAAAGGAACGATCTCTATGAACTGCAAGAAACTCACCGCCCTGCTGCTGGCCCTGGCGCTGGCATTTGCCCTGGCCGCCTGCGGCGGACCCGCCGCCAACTCCACTGAGGCCCCCTCTGATGTCCCCAGCGAGGCCCCGACCGAGGCCCCCAGTGAGGCCCCGACCGAGGCGCCCAGCGAGGACGTCCATGTAGAGCAGGCCGTCCCGCGGCTGGCGGTGCTGTCCGGCCCCACCGGCATCGGCGCGGCGAAGATGCTGTCCGTCCCCGATGAGAACGAGCAGAGCTACGACTATGTCATCGAGGCGGACAACAGCGCCCTGGTGGCCGGTCTCACCGGCCCCGAACCCGCCTATGACATCGCCACCATGGCCTCCAATATGGCGGTGAACCTCTACAACAAGACCGAGGGCGGCGTGAAGATCATCGCCCTGGGCACCCTGGGGGTCCTCCACATCCTGGAGAGCGGCGGCGGTACCTCCATCAACTCCGTCGCCGACCTGGCGGGGAAGACCGTCTGGTCCGCCGGCCAGGGGGCCAACCCGGAGTATATCCTCCGCCATCTGCTGGAGAAAAGCGGCGTCGCGGATCAGGTGACCGTCCAGTTCGCCGACGCCTCCGAGATCCAGGCCAAGCTGCTCACCGGCGAGATCGAGTGCGCTATGCTGCCCGTGCCCGCCGCCACCGCCGCCATTGCCAAGAGCGAGGGGCAGGTCCGGGACGCCGTGGACGTGACCGAGGCGTGGAACGAGCTGGACGGCGGCAGCCTGGTGATGACCGCCGTGGTGGTCCGCACCGAATTCCTGGAGACCTGTCCCGACGCCGTGGCCGCCTTCCTGAAGGACTATAAGGCCTCCATCGACTATGTGACCGGCAATGTGGACGAGGCCGCCCAGATGGTGGCCGATCTGGGGATCACCCCCTCCGCCGGCATCGCCAAGGCTGCCATCCCCCAGTGCCACCTGACCTTCATTGCCGGCGCGGATATGAAGCCCGCCATCTCCGGCTACTTTGAGACCCTGAACGCCATGGATCCCACCTCCATCGGCGGGAAACTGCCCGACGACGCCATCTACTATGTCCCCTGACGCATGGAAAAGAGCCGTCAAAGCTGTCGTGCCCCCAGTCTTTTGGCTGGGGGTTTGGCAGCTTGCGGCCCTTCTGGTGGGGCGGGAGCTGCTGCTGCCCGGACCCCTGGCGGTGGCCCGGGCGCTCTGCGCCCTGGCGGTGACGGGGGACTTCTGGCTGTCCGCCCTGATGACCCTGCTCCGGGTCTTCCTGGGCCTTGCCTGGGGGACGGCGGCGGGGGTCCTGCTGGCCTTCCTGACCCATTTCAGCCCGTGGGCAGCCGCCCTGCTGTCCCCGGCGGTGAAGGTGGTGAGGGCCACCCCGGTGGTATCCTTCATCCTGCTGGTGTACCTGTGGGTGGTCCGGGCCGCCATCCCCGCCGTCATCGCCGGGCTGATGGTCCTGCCCGTCATCTGGGGGAGCATGACCGCCGGCCTCGCCGCCGTGGACCCGCAGCTGCTGGAGATGGCCAGGACCTACCGCTTCTCCCGGCTCAAGACCTTGCGGCTCATCTACCTGCCCTCTCTGCGGGGGCATTTTACATCGGGAACGCTCACCGCCTTCGGCCTGGCCTGGAAGTCCGGGGTGGCGGCGGAGGTCATCTGCCCGCCCGCGATGGCCATCGGCTCCCGGCTCCAGGCCGCCCGGCTGGCTCTGGAGACCCCTGAGCTGTTCGCCTGGACGCTGACTATCATCGCCCTGTCCCTGCTGCTGGAGCGGCTGCTGCGCCTGCTGCTGGAGAGGGGGGAGCGCTCATGATCCGGATCAGGGATCTGACCTTCCGTTACGGCGGGAAGACCGTGCTGGAGCGCTTTTCCGCCGACCTGCCGGACCGGGGGATCACCGCCCTCCGGGGTCCGTCCGGCTGCGGCAAGACGACACTGCTCCGGGTGCTGGCCGGATTGGCCCGCCCCGAGAGCGGGACCGTCGCCGGCGTCGATCCGGGGAAAACGGCCGTCCTGTTCCAGGAGGACCGGCTGCTGCCCTGGCGGACAGTGAACCAGCACATCGCCGACGTGCTCCCCAAAGAGCGCCGGAAGGAGGTCACCCGGTGGCTGGCCTTCGCCGAACTGGAGGGGGAGGGGGATTCCTATCCGGCCTCCCTGTCCGGCGGCATGGCCCGCCGCCTGGCCCTGGCCCGGTGCGCCGCCCTGAGAGGGGAGCTCCTCCTGCTGGACGAGCCCTTTACCGGCGTGGATGAGGCCCGGGCCGTCCGGCTGCTGGACCGGCTCCGGGAGATGGGCGCGCCGGTGCTGCTCACCTCCCACCAGAGCGGTCTGTTGGACCGGTGCGACGCCGTCCTCTCCCTGGACGGGCCGCCCCTGCGCGTGCTGTAGACATGAAAAGGCTCTCCCCGCGGGGAGAGCCTTTTTCCGTGCGCTCAGAACTGGTTGACCCAGTTGGAGACCACCAGTTCGGGGACCAGCCAGGCCGCCATGAACACGAAGAAGTTCAGCGTGGTCAGGGAGGCGAAGGCCCCCGCCGACGTGAGGTAGAAGGTGATGATAAGGCCCAGGACCGCCCCGGCCAGGGCGCAGATGAGGCCCAGCTGGGTGGCCTGCTTCAGCCGGCGGCCTCCGAGCACCGCATCACAGTAGGCGATGAGTCCCTGCCGGGACAGGATGGCAACGGTGGTGGGGTCATGGTCCTGATCCCGGTCGGACAGCTCCAGCCGCCGCTCCACCGAGGGGAACTCCAGATTGTCCACCGGCAGGTGGAATTTCTGCTTCAGCATGGCGGGGATGAGTACCGGGTCCCGGGTGGCCAGCACCGGGGAGACTCCCTCCCGGATCAGGGCGTTCAGGCTGGGCGCCACGGCGGGGTTGAGGGAGTAGCGGAGGGGGAACAGGCCGCACAGCTGCCCGTCGATGGCGCAGAAGATGGCGGCCCGGAGGCTGTGGCCCGCCGGCATGTCGATGTTCATCATGTGCATGAAATCGGCGGTGCCCACCAGCACCTCCTGGTTGCGGATGACGCCGGACACGCCCCCCTGGTGCTTCACCACCCCCGACACCTCCCGGTAGATGGCGCCCTGGGCGCGCAGCAGATCGTGGAAGGGCCGGGTGAGGCCGCAGTCCAGCACCCGCATGAGGGTGGCGGTATAGGCCACCACCTTTTCGGTGGCCGCGCCGCCGAACACGTTGACCTGGGTGACGGTGACCGAGCCGGTGGGGAAGAGGTCGTTGTCGGTCATGATGATGCCCGCGGGGCCGCAGCGGAGGACCCCCGGCCACCCGGCCAGGGCCGCCCCCACCTTGTTGAGCCGGTCGGTCAGGCTGCGGTAGGGCAGACCGTAGGCCAGCAGGGCAGACCAGGAGGAGGCCGCCGTGAGGCACACCGACGCCGACCAGACGAACCGCCCGGGGATGCCCCGGCCGATGGAGGCCAGCATGGCGCCCAGCAGCCCGCCCAGGATCAGCAGCGGCGCGGCGATGCGATAGATCCGCTGGGGGCCGTCCTCCGCCTGGATCTGGCTGCCCAGGCCCAGGGGCACGTCGGACCGCTTGGAGAAGGCGGGTCTGGCGTTCCACTTGTCCTCGTCCAGGGTGACCACGTAGGGGGTGTGGACCATGGCCGCCGACTTGGCGGAGGCCCGGTCCGCCGAGCGCCTGGCGTGGATGCCCCAGAGGGAGAAGGCCAGCGCAAAGGCGGTGATGGCGGAACAGGGCAGACAGCCCGCGCGCTCCTCCAGCCGCCCGGCGGTGAATCCGTCCAGCAGGGTGAGGATCCAGGCCAGGGAGACCACCGTCTCCGCCCCCATCTTCATCTCCGTGGCCTGCTGGACGGCGCTGGTCGGGATCTCATAGCACAGCCCGCCCGCGACGGCCAGCAGGACAGTCAGCACCAGCGACTGGAGCTGGAAGGGGGAGAGGGCCCCTCCCGCCGGCAGGTCCCAGGGAAACAGGGGCAGGCACAGGGACAGGATCAGGGTGAGGATGGCCACCGCCATCGCCCCGATGACCCGGCGGCCCTGCCCCACCAGCCCCTTGCGGTACTGGAGGACCAGCTGGGCGGGGGGGATGTCCGGAGGGAGTTCCTCCTGCCGCTTCGGGGGACGGGACTTGGCCCGGCGGGAGCGGTCTTCCTCCCCGGCGTCTTCCTCCTGGTCCACGCCGGGCAGATATTTCTCCGCCTTCTTTTCCTCCTCGCTGGGTTCGGCCTCGTCATACATGTGGTCGGCAAAGTGCTCCGCCTGCCGCTTGAGGGCGGACAGCCGGGCGCCGATGGCCCGCCCCACGCCCTGGGGGACGATCTTGGGCATGGACCCCTCTTTCTGAGCGGCGGGGGCGGCTTTGGCGGCGGGCCGCTCCTCCCGGGGGGGCGCTCCGGCGCTCTCCTGCCCGGCTCCGGCGGCCTGGGGCCTCTCCCCGGCGGTCTCCTCCGGGCCGGGACTCTGTCTCCCGGCGGCGGGGGAGGGCTTCCGCCTGGCGGGGGGGATCACCGGCTGGGGCCTGCCCGGCTCCGGCGGGGGGGTCACCCGCAGGTCGGGGAAATCGACTACCTTGGGATTCTTCTGGGGCCTCTCGGAGCCGTATTCCGCCAGGATCTCGTCCACCGAGTAGCCGGAGGTCTTTTCCTTGTCGTCAGCCATGGGATCGCCTCTTTCTCATCGGCCTCTCTGCCGCACTGCCTCGTACAGCACGATGGCCGCGGCGGCGGAGGCGTTCAGTGAGTTGATCTTCCCTTTCATGGGGATGGACAGCAGAAAATCGCACTGTTCCCGGATCAGCCTGCCCATGCCGCTGCCCTCGCTGCCGATGACGACGGCGGCGGGGCCCTTCAGATCGGCGCCATACAGGGGGACGGACCCGTCGGCGGCGGTGCCGAACACCCACAGCCCCCGGTCCTTCAGCTCCCTGAGGCAGGCCGCCAGGTTGGCCACCCGCGCCACCGGCAGATAGCTCACCGCCCCGGCGGAGGTCTTGGCCACGATGGCGGTCAGCCCCGCGGAGCGCCGCTTGGGGATGATGACCCCGTGGGCACCGGCGCACTCGGCGGTGCGGATGACCGCCCCCAGGTTGTGGGGGTCGGACAGCTCGTCGCACACCACGATGAGGGGCGGCTCGCCCTTCGCCTCCGCGGCGGCCAGGATGTCCTCCACCGGCACGTACTCCCGCACGGCGGCCACCGCGATGACCCCCTGGTGGGAGTGGGTGCGGCTCATGCCGTCCAGCTTCCGCCGGTCGCACTCGGTGACCACGATCCCCCTGTCCCTGCCGGTGGAGGCGATGTGGCCCAGGGCGGCGTCGGTCTCTCCCCGGGCGATATAGATCTTGTCGATGGCCATCCCGGCCCGCAGGGCCTCGATGACGGCGTTGCGCCCTTCGATGAGGCCGTCGGCCTCCGCCTCCTGGAGGCGGGCGGGGCGTTTTTCGCTGCGCATGATGAAAGCTCCTTCCAGGTCATTACTTTCCAACTATATAGTTTACCACAAATCCCCGCCGTTGGTAAAGAGGAAAAACTCCGTTTCCGGCCGTTTGTCATAGAAAGTTTACAGCCAGGCCGCGAACATTTCTTGTTTTTACGGAAAAGGTGTGTTATACTACAGCATACTGGTGGGTTTTGCCCACCGGCATCTCTGACGATCCAAGCCCTTCGGGGGTGTTCCCCCCGAATGAAAGGAGGCTTTCTCTATGCCCAATCTCAACGGACCGGGCGGAAACAATAACCGCAACAACCGAAACGGCGGCGACAACGACCGCCGGCGCTCCCCGTGGAGCTTTCTCTCCATCGTGCTGTGGGCCCTGCTGCTGGTGATGATGCTCAACAACTGCAGCAGCCTGCTCCAGAGCGGGAACGTCCAGGAGGTGTCCATCGACGACTTCTGCAGCTGGGTGGAGGCCGGCTATGTGGACCAGGTGGAGCTGCAGAACACCGCCTACTACTTCACCCTTTACGAGGGCGCACCGCCCCTGCAAAAGTATCTGGACCGGCAGACCGGCGGCTCCCTGTCCCTGTTCGGAGGCGGCCTGCTGGGCGGCTCGGGTGAGCTCAGCTTTGTGGTGCCCGCCTTCGAGAAACCCGACCTGGTGGGTTGGCTGCGCGAAAACGGCGCTCACCCGGACGCCGAGCTGGTCACCGCCGAGCAGCAGATGGTGTCCGCCCTGGTGGGCTACGTGCTGCCCCTGGTGGTCATGGTGGTGGCCATGATCTTCGTCTACCGCTACATCTTCTCCAAGATGGGCAGCGGCGGCGGGATCGGCGGCATCGGCGGCGTGGGCAAGGCCAACGCCAAGGTATACGTGGAGAAAAAGACCGGCGTCACCTTCCGGGACGTGGCCGGCCAGGACGAGGCCAAGGAGTCCCTGGAGGAGATCATCGACTTCCTCCACAGCCCCGGCAAGTACACCGAGATCGGCGCCCGCCTGCCCAAAGGCGCGCTGCTGGTGGGCCCTCCGGGCACCGGCAAGACGCTGCTGGCCAGGGCTGTGGCCGGCGAGGCCAACGTGCCCTTCTTCTCCATCAGCGGCTCCGACTTCGTGGAGATGTTCGTGGGCGTGGGCGCCTCCCGGGTCCGCGACCTGTTCAAGGAGGCCAGCAAGATGGCCCCCTGCATCATCTTCATCGACGAGATCGACACCATCGGCAAGTCCCGTGACAACCGCATGGGCGGCAACGACGAGCGGGAGCAGACCCTGAACCAGCTGCTGGCCGAGCTGGACGGCTTCGACCCCAGCAAGGGCGTCATCGTCCTGGGGGCCACCAACCGGCCCGAGGTGCTGGACAAGGCCCTGCTCCGCCCCGGCCGGTTCGACCGGCGCATCACCATCGACCGGCCCAACCTGGCCGGCCGCCTGGCCACCCTCCAGGTCCACACCCGGAAGATCCGCCTGGCGGAGGACGTGGATCTGAAGAAGATCGCCCAGACCACCGCCGGCTGCGTGGGGGCCGACCTGGCCAATCTGGTGAACGAGGCCGCTCTGCGGGCCGTCCGCCACGGCCGCAAGGCGGTGAACCAGCAGGATCTGCTGGCCTCCTTCGAGTTTGTCATCGCCGGCAGCGAGAAGAAGGGCTCCGTCCTCACCGAGATCGAGAAGCGGATGATCGCCTACCACGAGGTGGGCCACGCATTAGTGTCCTACAAGCAGAAGAACGCCGAGCCGGTGCAGAAGATCACCATCGTCCCCCACACCCAGGGCGCTCTGGGCTACACCCTCCATCTGCCCGAGGAAGAGAAGTTCCTCATGACCCAGGAGGACCTGCTGGCCGAGATCCGCACCCTGCTGGCCGGCCGCGCCGCCGAGGAGGTGGTGTTCGGCTCCAAGTCCTCCGGCGCCGCCAACGACATCGAGCGGGCCACCGACATCGCTCGGAAGATGGTGACCATGTTCGGCATGAGCGACAAGTACGGCATGATGGGGCTGGCCACGGTGCAGAACCAGTACCTGGACGGCCAGATGGGCCTCACTTGCGCCCAGGAGACCGCCGCCGGCATCGACAACGAGGTCCGCTCCATCATCGACCAGTGCCATGACGACGCGGTGCGCACCCTCCGGGAGAACCGGGATATGCTGGACAAGATCGCCGCCTACCTGTTGGAGAAGGAGACCATCACCGGCGGCGAGATGGTGGCCATCATCGAGGGCCGGGACCCCGCCCTGGTGGAGGAGGCCTACGCATCCACCACCCGTCCCCAGCCCAAGTTGCCCGGGGATATCGAGCCTCCGGCCCGCAGCGTCCACATCGTCAGCCAACCCATCCCCGCGCCGCCCCCGGCGGGCAGCGGCGAGGGGAAGCCGGAGGGGGATGCGCCCGGGCCTGACGGCGCCCCGCCCGCGGAGGATCCCGACGATCCCTCCACCTGGACCGGCGACAAGACCGAATAAGCGTGAAATAAGCCCCCGCCGGCTGCTGAACGGCGGGGGCTTTCATATTGACAGCCCGGAATAATTGTGCTATTTTAATAAACAAGAGGAAATATACTCGATCAGATGTATATTTCTTGACCATGAGAAAGAAGAAAAACTTTTAGGAGGTCATACTATGAAAATCCTGGGCGTTTCTTTGGGCACCAAAAATGGCAATAACGACACCATGTGCCGCGTGGCTCTTGAGGCCGCGAAGGAGATGGGGGCCGAGATCGAATTCATCCATCTGTTGGACTGGAACATCAAATACTGCTCCGGCTGCGTGGCCTGCTCCCGCGGCCTGGTCATGGGCAAGGGCATGATCTGCTCTCAGAAGGACGACTTTTCCGCGTTTTATGAGAAGGTCGTGGAGGCCGACGGCGTGCTGATGGTCGACCCCATTTTTGAGTCCGGCGGCTCCGGCCTGTACCACACCATCACCGACCGCATGGGCCCCGGCCACGACACCGGCATGCTGCTCATGCTGGACGGCAAGCTGAAGGAGCAGGGCAAGCCCGGCCTGAATCCCCGCTACTTCAAGCAGAAGGCCATCTCCTTCGTGGCCATCGGCGGCTCCGACTGGGCCGTCCGCTGCGAGACCGACCACGCCATGTTCGCCCTGAGCCAGGGCTGGAAGATCGTTGACAACGACTACTTCTCCTGGTCCAAGGACGTCATCATGCAGGACGACAAGATCGCCCGGATGAAGGAGATCGGCAAGAACCTGGTGGAGGCCACCCAGTACCTCATCGACAACGATGTGCAGATCGCCGGCTCCGAGAGCCTGGATCTGTGGAAGGGCAAGGAGGGCGCCTGCCCCCACTGCCACGGCAACGCCTTCTACATCTTCCCCGGCACCACCCACGCCGTCTGCGAGTACTGCGGCATGGAGGGCCACCTGGAGGTGGAGGACGGCAAGACCAAGTTCGTCTTTGACCCGTCCATCGTCCCCAACGGCCATCTGGAGCACGCCCACGACGTCCTCAGCGGCAAGTTCGCCCACGGCCAGGACATCTTTGAGAACGAGGGCCGCCTGATGGACCTCTACAAGGATCCCGAGTTTAAGGCCCGCAAGGCCCACTACACCGCCGTCTGCGAGCCCACCACCCCGCCCTCCAAGCAGCAGTAAGGGTACATAACAGACGAGGGCCCCTGCCGTAAGGCAGGGGCCCTTTTCATGTGTTCTGAGCGCTCAGTGGAGGCCGTCCACAGCCTCGGCCAGCCTGTCCGGGTCGCCCACCGCCAGCAGGATGGTGTTGCCGATCCGGCGGATGACGGCGGCTTTCAGACGGGGCACGGCGGCGGGGGCGTAGTCCTCGGCCGTGCTGATCTGGTCGTCGATCCGCTGCTGGAAGCCCGCCTCCGCGCTGACCGCGGCGGCCTCGTCGTTGAATACGACGACGGTGACCTCGTCGGCGCTCTCGCTGGTGTTGGCGGCCTGCCAGCTGACGCACTCCTGAATGGCGTCTTCGTCCACATGGTGCTGCATGGCGATGATGTAGGGATCGTCGATCTTTCCCATGTCGCCGTTGAACAGCCCCGCGTCCAGGAGCGTCTGCGCGTCGTCCAGGGTGAAGGGGGACGCGGCGGGCTGACTGGGCCCGCAGGAGGCCATTAGGACGACCGTCACGATGCAGATCACCAAAACGACCAGCGCTATAACGCAGAGCAGCGTTTTTTTCACATTCATTGGGCGCCCTCCCGGCTGGCAAAATACCAGTCCCTGTCGATGATGTGGCTGCGCATGTAGTCAGCCCAGAGGCTATAGGCCTCGGGGGTAAAGTGGCAGCCGTCCCGGGTCATCTCGGCGGGCAGCTGGCCGTCCTCTCCGGTGTAGGGCTCGGCCACGTTCAGCAGGGCGATCTTCAGCTCAGCCGCCACTCGGGCGTTGATCTCGTTGAAAATGTTGATGTTCCCGTTGTTCAGCCAGTCCTTGCCGGTCATGGACTCGTTCACCGGCGGCATCAGGTCCAGGTAGATGACGGCATCGGGCTGCGCGGCGATGACCTCGCTGAGGAACTCCCGCAGGGCGGCCTCGTAGTTCTTCGCCGGATAGCCCAGCTCGTTGAGGCCCAGCATGATGTAGACCTTGCCGTACCGCTTTTGCCTCAGCGCCTGGAGCAGAGTGACCTTCTGGCCGTTCACCTCTACGGGATAGTCGATGTCGTCGGCGTGGAACACGCTCATGCTCTGCCGGTAGAGGTAATCCCCGCTGCGCAGGTTCCCGTACAGCTGCAGCCCCTCGGTGCGGGAGTCGCCCACAAAGGCGGCGTCCTCAAAGTAGCTGTCGTCTGCCAGGGGCGCGCTCTCCGCCACCGGCGTACCGAACTGATAGAGGGTGGGGGTGGGTTCCAGCGTGGGTTCGGGGGTAGGCTCCGGCGTGGATCCGGGAGTGGCCTCCGGCGTGGGGTCAAGGGCGGGCCCCGCCTGACTGGAGGGCGCGGAGCTGGAGACTGCCGGCGGGTCGGTGGGGGCGGAAGGGCCGCCGCAGGCGGACAGAAGTAACAGCAGGGACAGTACGCCGGCTGCGGCGCGCAGACGGATATTCACGGACCATCGTCTCTTTCTCGCTAAGTTTATCGAGGGAAGTGCCGGGAAGGCGGGAGTTCGAAAGCGCCCGCCGGATTTGCCGCCATTATGGTATCACCGGGCTTTTGCCCTGTCAAGCAACAAAGTGGTAACAATTATGTAAACGCGTGGACCCTCACAGGAGAAGGTCCCGCAGAGCGCCGTAATCGGCCGCGGTATAGGTGGGGACGGCGGGGCCGGAGAGGGGGAGGCCGCCGGGATTATACCACACCGTGTCCAGCCCCGCGCGGCTGCCGCCTAGGATGTCGGTCTCCAGCCCGTCCCCGACCATCACCGCGGCGGAGCGGTCCGTGACGCCCAGCCGCTCCAGCGCCCGGTCGAAGAAAGCGGGATCGGGCTTTGCCGCCCCCAGCTCCGCAGACACCAGCAGATGGGGCACCACCCGGTCCAGGCCGGTGCGGCGGTAGCGGCCCCACTGGGCGGCGGGCAGGCCGTTGGTGGCGATGGCCAGGGTGAGTCCTCCGGCCGCCAGATCCCGGCAGAGCTCCATGGCGCCGGGGAGCAGGTAGGCCTCCTCTCCCAGGCGGAGTTCATAGTCGTGGTTGAGGGCCTTGGGATCCCCGCCGGCCTCCAGAGCCCGCAGCAGGGCGGAGAACCGCTCCACCACCAGGAAGCCCTGGTCCACCTCGCCCCGGGCCATGGCCTTCCACAGGGCGTCGTTGATCCTTGAGTAGGCGGACAGCACCTCCTCGTTCCGGGGAAGGCCGTGCCGCTCCAGCACCCAGCTCAGGGCGGCCCGCTCCGAGCGGCGGAAGTCCAGCAGGGTCATGTCCGCGTCCAGCAGGACGACTTTGTACTTACCCATGGCCTGTCCTCCTGGTCCGCCAGTGGTGGATGGCGGCCACGGCGGTGGAGACGATGAGCAGCCCGATGGCCAGACAGCCGGCGATGCCGAAGGTGCGGAAAAAGGTGTCCCAGAACAGGTCGGTCTCCCCCCGGATGCCATAGTCCATGGCCTGATAGATGGTGAGGCCGGGCACCAGCGGGAACATGGAGATGACCAGGTAGGAGGTGGCGGGGCATTTGCGGACCCGGGCCATGGCCTGGGCGTAGACGGCCACCGCCACGGCGGCCATCAGGCTGGACAGGAACACGTTGCCCGCCAGGGCCTGGGCGGCCAGATAGACGCCCCAGCCCAGGGCGCCGCCCAGTCCGCACAGCACCGCCGCCCAGGTACGCACGTTGTAGGCGGGGCAGAAGCCCAGGCAGGCGATGAGGGCAAACAGGCAGTACAGCGGGGCGGGGTAGTCCACGGTCTGGCCGCCGTGCTCCGCCACGGTCCACAGGGTCCGGCACAGCAGCACCGCCGCGCCGGTACCGAGGGCGATGGCTACCGCCGTCAGCACCGCCCGGACGAAGGTGGACAGCCCCGCGATGATGTCCCCGGTGAGCAGATCGCTCATGAAGTTGGTGAAGGCCAGCCCGGGCACCAGCACCATGATGGCGCCGGCCACCGCGCTGTCGATGTTCACCGCCAGGCCCAGGGCCGGCGGCAGCCAGGCCGCCGCGGCCAGGGCGAAGGCGGAGACCATGGTGGAGATGAAAAAGTTGGCGCGCAGCCGCCCCATCACGCTGACGCAGACGCCCGCGGTCAGGCCCGCCAGGGCGCCCACCAGCGCCTCCGCCAGCCCGCCGGAGAAGAACAGGGTAAAGAAGAACGCCCCGTAACAGTATCCGAACAGCCTGGCCCACAGGGGGAAGGGGCGGATGGCGTCCCGCTCCCGCAGGCACTGGGTCAGGAGCTGGCCGGGGTCGGCGGGCGGATCGGCGCACAGCCGGCGGGACAGGGCGTTGAACCGCTCGATGCCGTCCACGTCGATGGAGGACATGGGCACCCGGCGCATCCGGGTGTGGACTTTCCCGTCCGGCCCGGCCACGCTGACGATCAGGCAGTTGGGGATGGCGAACACCTCCCCCTCCAGCCCGTAGGCGGCCAGCAGCCGGCGGACGGTGTCCTCCGCCCGGTGGATCTCGGCGCCCAGCCGCAGAAGCTGGAGGCCCGCCTCGCAGCAGCCCTCCAGCAGCACATCGTAATCCATGGACAACCTCCTGAAAAATATTCCGGGGAGACGCGGTTCGACGGCATTCGCGCCGCCGCCGTGGTATATTGACCATGCGGCCCAGCCGCGGCATGGGGATCGGTCCCATGCGGTCATTCCATTCTCCCGCGCAATAGACCCCTTGGCCCTTTTCCGACTCAGGAAAAGGGCCGCTTTTTGTCCGCAAAAAGAGGGATGCCGGGGCATCCCTCTTGATCTGCTTATTTCCGGCCGCCCCTGCGGCTGCTCCGCCGTTCGTTCATGTGCAGTTCGGACAGCTTGCTGTCGGAACTGGCCATGAACTGCTTGAGCTGGTCCTCAAAGCTGGCCGGGCCTTTTGGCATGGGGGGATTGGGCGCAAAGGCCGGACCGGACGGAGACCGGCGGTCCCGGCCGCCGTCGGCGCGGGACTGGGCGCTCCTGGCCGGAGGACGTCGCTCGGGGCGGGGCGGCGGCGGGGCCGCCTGCTTGATGGACAGGTTGATACGGTTGCTGGCGTCGATCCCGATGATCTTCACCGTCACCGTCTGCCCCTCGGACAGATGCTCATGTACGTCGCTCACATAGGAGTACGCGATCTCGGAGATGTGTACCAGGCCGGAGCGGTTGCCGGGCAGCGACACGAACGCGCCAAATTTGGTGATGCCGGTGACCTTGCCCTCTAAAATCTCGCCAACTTCTAACGCCATAGATCTTTTGTTTCCCTCTCCCTGAAATTGTTTGGTGTCTACTTGGACGGGTCCGCGAACACAAACTCGTCCGGCTTCAGCAGGCCCAGCTTGTCTCTGGCGATGTCCTCCAGATAGGCGGGGTCATCGCAGTGGGCGATCTCGTCGGCCAGGGCGATGTTTGCCTCTTTTTGGGCCAGGACCATTTGTGCCAGAGCGTCCCGGTCGGCCCTGGCCTGATCCAGCCTGGCCTTGATCGACAGAAGAGCCGTGGCCGCCACGGCCAGCAGCACGACGATGAGGATTTTGGTGAATACGCCCGCGCGCTTGAACTTCATGGCTGAGCTCTCCCTCCTGACATTTTCTGGCAAAACGGTATACTATGTTTATTTTATACCATTCGAGCCAATTTTGGAAGAGCTTTTTTTGATTTTTCAAAAAATTTTTTTCCGCCTGCCAGAGGCGGCGGAACGGGGCCGTGCAAAACCGCCAGATCCGCCCCAAAAATTCCAGTATCTGGAGGAAAACCGGCAGCACGGTCCGGCTCAGGGCGGCGAAATAGGTCCCGCCTCCCAGCAGAAGGGCGGCCCCCTGATAGATGCGCACCTCTCCCGTGCCCCGGCCGATGGCCAGCAGGAACAGGGCGGCGGCCGTCCCCAGCCAGAAGGTCAGGTCCAGCAGGAAGGCCAGCCATTTCAGCGGCAGGCTCCGCCGGACGGCCCGCATCCCGTCGTACACCAGGCCCAGCACCGCGCCCAGCAGAAAGCCCTGGCTGAACAGCGCGGCCTGGGCCGCCACATCCGCGGCCATATCAGCGCAGCAGCCGGGAGAAGAAGCCGCCTTTGACCGGCCCCGCGTCGTCCTCGTAGGACACCGAGTCGATGTCCCCCTCCACCTTCAGGTCGCCCCCGTCCAGGGACAGCTTTTCGATGTGGAGGTCGCTGCCCGCCACCACCATAGCCCCCTTGGAGGTGGACAGGACGATGGAGTTCTCGTCGAACCGCTCCACGTCCTCCACCCCGGACACGGTGAGGCTTTTCCGCTCCTCGATCACCACATGGTGCGGGGCCGCCATTCCCTCATACGCCATTGGACCATCTCCCAAACCTTGATGGTCCAGTGTATGGGGTTTGTCCGGGAATTAGAACTTTGGATGGACGTCGTCGCCCCGGGCCCGCTCCAGATTGATCTGCTTTTTCCGGCCGGAGGCGTGGGTGAGCATCTCGGCCAGGGCCTCCGTGTCGCCCGACGCTATGGCCAGCCGGTAGGCGCGCAGCCGCTCCTCCAGCGCCTCCACCGTTTTGGTGAGGGCAGGGGCGTTGAGGGTGAACAGCTGGGTCCACGTGGGCACGTCCAGGCAGGCCACCCGGGTGCAGTCCCGAAAGGACCCTCCCTCAAAACCCTGGCAGGAGAAGAAATCCTCCCCGTCGCACACCGACACGGCGATGACGTGCATGAGCTGGCTGGTGTAGGCGATGAGCTCGTCATGGCGCTCCGGGGTGGTGCGGGTCACGTCCCCAAAGCGGCAGTAGGCCGCCATGCGGTACAGCAGGGCGATGTGTTCCTCGCTGCTGTTCTCCCCCGGAGTGATGATGAAGTGGGTGTTGCGGAACAGGGTGGCCTCGGCGTTGTCGATGCCGGAGACCTCCTTGCCCGCCATGGGATGGCAGCCAATGAAGTCCACGCCCTCCGGCAGACACCGGGCCGCCTCCGCGATGGCGGTCTTGACGCCGCACACGTCGATGACCAGGGAGCCGGGCTTGAACCGGTCCCGGTTGTCCCGCAAAAAGGAGATGATGCCCGCCGGGTCCTGGCACAGGATCACGATATCCGCCTCCGGCAGCTCCTCCTCCGGGTGGAAGGTGAGCCGGTCCGCCGCGTGGCGGGCCGCCGCCTTTTCATAGGTCCTCCGGGAGCGGACGCCGCCCACCACCTCGCAGCCGTCGAACCCCTGCAAGGCCATGGCCAGCGAGCCGCCGATGAGCCCCAGGCCCACCACCAGAATACGCTTCTGCTCCATAAAAGAGCGCCTCCGTTCGTCAGATCTCCCGGCCCACCGCCGGGGCCAGGACCCGCAGCTTGTCCATCAGGGCCGCGAACTGGTCCGGGGTGATGGACTGGGCCCCGTCGCACAGGGCGTGGGCGGGGTC
>CANRFU010000004.1 GCA_947629975.1 uncultured Oscillospiraceae bacterium
TGAGCATGGACTGGAACACCTCGCCCAGGGCGGCCACGGCGGCGTCCAGCTCGCCGGAGGTGGCGGCGAAGCCGTAGGGGAAGATGTCGCCGGCGTCGTCGGTGCGGGTCTTGTAGTGGTACTCCGGCACGTTGACCGACATGATGTTCCGGAAGGTCATGGACAGCTCCACGGACTGCTTGGGGTACATGAGGGCCTGCTCCATGGCGGGGCCGCTCATGAGGGCGGAGGCCACGGTGAAGGAGCTGTGGACTTTCATCAGCTCCTGCTCCACCTGGGCCCGGAGGGTCCGCAGCTCCCGGACGGTGTCCAGGAACTGCTTCATCAGCTCGTCCCGCTTGTCCTTGAGGAGCTTGTGGCCCCGCTGGGCGGTGCGCAGCTTGCCCTTCAGCCGGGTGAGCTCCATTCGGGTGGGATTCACAACGGTTGCGGCCATTGCTTAGCCCTCCTTTTTGGGCAGATACTTCTCGATATACTCGGGCTTGATACGCTTCAACTCGGAGGTGGGCAGGATGGACAGCAGCTCCCAGCCCAGATCCAAGGTCTCCTCGATGGACCGGTTCTCCTCATACCCCTGGTTCACATACCGCTTCTCGAACTCGTCGGCGAACTTGGCGTAGAGCAGATCGGTGGGGGTCAGAGCGGCCTCGCCCAGGATGGACATGAGCTCCTTGTTGTCCTTGCCGGTGGAGTAGGCGGCGAAGAGCTGGTTCATAGTGTTGGCGTGGTCTTCCCGGGTCTTGCCCACGCCGATGCCCTTGTCCTTCAGACGGGACAGGGAGGGCAGCACGTCCACCGGGGGATTGATGCCCTGCCGGTACAGGGGCCGGGACAGGATGATCTGGCCCTCGGTGATGTAGCCGGTCAGGTCGGGGATGGGGTGGGTCTTGTCGTCCTCGGGCATGGTGAGGATGGGGATCATGGTGATGGAGCCGGGCTTGCCCAGCTGCCGGCCGGCCCGCTCGTACATGGTGGCCAGGTCGGTGTAGAGGTAGCCGGGGAAGCCGCGCCGTCCGGGGACCTCCTTCTTGGCGGCGGAGACCTCACGCAGGGCCTCGGCGTAGTTGGTGATGTCGGTCAGGATGACCAGCACGTGCATGTCCTTCTCGAAGGCCAGGTACTCGGCGGCCGTCAGGGCCATGCGGGGGGTGGAGATGCGCTCCACGGCGGGGTCGTTGGCCAGGTTGGTGAACAGCACCGTGCGGTCGATGGCGCCGGTGCGGCGGAACTCCTGGACGAAGAACTCGGACTCCTCGAAGGTGATGCCGATGGCGGCGAACACCACGGCGAAGTTGCCGGCGTCGTCCCCCAGCACGCGGGCCTGACGGGCGATCTGGGCGGCCAGGTTGGCGTGGGGCAGGCCGGAGCCGGAGAAGATGGGCAGCTTCTGCCCGCGGACCAGGGTGTTCAGCCCGTCGATGGTGCTGACGCCGGTCTGGATGAACTCGTTGGGGTAGTCCCGGGCGGCGGGGTTCATGGGCAGGCCGTTGATGTCCCGGTACTCCTCGGCCAGGATGTCGGGGCCGCCGTCGATGGGCACGCCCATGCCGTTGAATACCCGGCCCAGCATATCGGCGGACACGCCCAGCTGGAGGGGGTGGCCCAGGAAGCGCACCTTGGACTCGGCCAGGTTGATGCCGGCGGCGGACTCAAACAGCTGGACCACGGCGGTGTCGCCGTTGACCTCCAGCACCTTGCCCCGGCGGATGCCGCCGTCGGGCAGCTCCACCTCCACCAGCTCGTCATAGGTGACGTTTTCCACCATCTTGACCATCATTAGCGGGGAGACGATCTCCTGGATGGTCTTATACTCTCGGATCACAGCTCCTCACCTGCCTTTCTGATGACCTCGTCGATCTCCCGCTCCATATCGGACACGATGTCGGCGTAGACCTGCACATACTTCTCGGCGGGGACGGACTTGGCCCGGCCCACCCGCTCCCGGGCGGGGATGTCGAACAGTTTGGCGGCGGGGGCGCCCTTGGCGATGGCCTCCCGGCACAGCTTGTCGTAATAGAGGATCATGGCCAGCAGCTTTTCCTGTCGGTCGTAAGTGGAGAAGGAGTCGATGTCCACAAAGGAGTTCTGCTGGAGGAAGTCCTCCCGGACCATCCGGGCGGACTCCAGGGTCAGCTGGTCGTTGGGGGACAGGGAGTCCTTGCCCACCAGCTGGACGATCTCATTGAGGCTGGCCTCGCTCTGGAGCAGCCCCATGGCCTGTTCCCGGTTCTTCAGGAAGTCCCGGCCCAGGTTCTCGTCGAACCAGGGCTTCAGGGAGTCCAGGTACAGGGAGTAGGAGTTCAGCCAGTTGATGGCCGGGAAGTGGCGCTTATAGGCCAGGGAGGCGTCCAGGGCCCAGAACACCTTGACGATGCGCATGGTGCCTTGTGAGACGGGCTCGGACAGGTCGCCGCCGGGAGGGGACACGGCGCCCACGGCGGTGAGGGAGCCAGCCCGCTCGTCGGTGCCCAGGCAGGACACGGCGCCCGCCCGCTCGTAGAACTGGGCCAGACGGGAGGCCAGATAGGCGGGGTAGCCCTCCTCGCCGGGCATCTCCTCCAGACGGCCGGACATCTCGCGGAGGGCCTCGGCCCAGCGGGAGGTGGAGTCGGCGATGACGGCCACGTCGTAGCCCATGTCGCGGAAGTACTCGGCGATGGTGATACCGGTGTAGATGGACGCCTCACGGGCGGCCACCGGCATATCGGAGGTGTTGGCGATGAGCACGGTGCGCTTCATCAGGGTCTCGCCGGTGCGGGGGTCCACCAGCTCGGGGAACTCCCGCAGCACGTCGGTCATCTCGTTGCCCCGCTCGCCGCAGCCGATGTAGACCACGATGTCCACGTCGGACCACTTGGCCAGGGCGTGCTGCATGACGGTCTTGCCGGAGCCGAAGGGGCCGGGGATGGCGGCGGTGCCGCCCTTGGCCACGGGGAAGAAGGTGTCCACGATGCGCTGGCCGGAGGACAGGGGCCGCAGGGGCGGGAATTTCCGCTTATAGGGCCGGCCCACACGGACAGGCCACCGCTGGCTCATGGTCAGCTCCACGTCGGTGCCGTCGTCCTTCGTCAGGACGGCCACCACCTGCTTCACGTTGTAGGAGCCGGCGGGGGCGACGCTCTTGAGGGTGCCGTGGAGGGTGGGGGGCACCATGATCTTGTGGAGCACCACCGGAGTCTCGGGAACGGTGCCGATCACGTCGCCGCCGGTGACCTTGTCGCCGGCCCTGGCCACGGGGGTGAACTCCCACAGCTTCTCCGGATCGATGGCGGGGACCTCCACGCCCCGGGGGAGGTTGTTGCCGTGGACCTTCTTCATGATCTCCTCCAGGGGGCGCTGGATGCCGTCGTAGATATTCTCGATCATGCCGGGGCCCAGTTCCACGCTCATGGGGGAGCCGGTGGTGACCACCTCGGTGCCGGGGCCCAGGCCGGAGGTCTCCTCGTACACCTGGATGGAGGCGGAGTCGCCCGTCATGGTGAGGATCTCACCGATGAGGCGCTCGGGGCCCACGCGGACCACGTCGGACATGTTGGCGTCCGCCATGCCGGTGGCCACCACCAGGGGGCCGGAGACCTTGACTACTTTACCCATAGATTCCAAACCTTCTTTCTAAGGTCGATTTCTTACAAAATGTCGGCGCCCACGGCGCGTTCCACTGATTTTTTGATGTTGGCCATGCCCAGCCCCAGGCTGCCCTCCTTGCCGGGGATCAGAATGATGGCGGGGGTGAGGGCGTCCTTGTAGCGGTTCACGTCGGCCTCCATCTGGACGGCCAGCTGCTCGGCGAGATAGACCACCGCATAGTCCTCTTTCGCGATGCGGTGGAGGGTGTGGCGGGCGTCGTCCAGACTTTCCACGGGGAACACGTCCAGCCCCAGGGCCTTGAAGCCCAGCACGCTGTCCTTGTCGCCCATGACGGCGATGCGGTAATTTGCCATATTCGCCACCTCCTCAGCAGTAGCCGCGGCGAAGCCGCTGGCGGATGGTGGCGCCGTCCAGCCCGGCCATGCGGCCGGCCAGGATGATGCGGATGGCGGTGGCCTCCGCCTCCCGGGCGTACAGGTAGCCGATGACCGGCTCCACGCCGAAGGGCACCATACGGGCTTTGGCGAGGTACGCCATCACCGCGTCGTCGCACGCCCGCTCAAAGTCGGTGAGGGGGCCGCCGCCGGGATGGGCCAGCGCCGCGCCCGCCTCGGCGGCCTCCCGGAGGGCCGTGCCCTTGAAGAGCCGGTCCAGCTGTTCGCCGGGGGCGTTGGCGATGGTTTCCGGGTCCACATTGCCGCCGGGGACCAGCACCTGCCGGAGGAACTGGGGCCCCTTGTCCAGCCGGGCGGCCCGGACGGCCGCGCGGAGGTTGGCCGCGTCGATGGCGGTCCTGGCGTATCCCTCCAGGAAGGCGCTGCCGGACTGCTTGGCCAGGGCGGTCAGCTCCTCAAAATAGGCCCGGTCCAGGGCGAAGTCGGCCTGCTGGGGGTCGCCGGTGGAGCCCAGCACCTCCCGGGCGCGGGCCACGCCTTTGCGGAAGATGTCCGAACAGGCGGACAGATCCTCCCGGCGGTAGTCCTCGGCCAGATCGGCGGGGGCGTACCGCCCGCCGCCCAGCAGGAGCCGGTCCTGATTGGTTCCCAGGGCGCCGGCCTTCACCAGCACCTTGGCGTTGTGATAGTCGTATTTGCAGCGGAACACGTCCAGCAGGGCCGGATCGTTCACCGCGCTCCCCAGGTCGGCGAACACGTCGGCCTGGGCCTGGGCCAGCAGCTCCTCCAGGGCGGAGGGGGTGGCCGACGCCAGTTCGGGGTAGCCGCACTCGGCCAGCACCTTGGCGGCCTCGGCCGCGTCCCGGGCGTCGATCATCCGCTCCATCCGTTCAGTGGTGAGCAGCCTGGTCTCCAGCACCCGGACCCGGGCGGAGATATACAGATAGTCGGTGTCTTTGATCTTTCTCAACAAGGTGTTCCCCCTTTCATCGGGTGTCAGGGGGCGGATCAGTCGAACAGCACTTTGGCCACCTGGCCGGCCAGCGCGCCCCGCTGGAGCCGGATCAGGGTGTCAAAGGTGCAGTTGACCTCCGTAACGCCGCCGCTGAGGATGAAGCCGCCGTCCATGGGGCGGGTCTCCTCCGCCAGGGTGAGGGCGGCGGAGGGGCCGATCTTGGCGTTGGCGGCCACCACCACGGCCTTGCCCACCCTGGCCCGGTCGGTCTGGGAGAAGATGAGCTTCTCCCTGGCGGTGGAGGAGGCCTTCACCGCCAGAGAGGCCAGCAGGGCCACATATTCCCCCTGGGGCAGGGCCAGCAGCTTCTCCTTGGCCCGCCGGAAGGCCAGATCGATGACCTCCTGCTTGGCGGCGAGAACGGCCTTGCGGCACTCCAGCTGATCCACGCTGGCCAGCCGGCTCTCCCGTTCGGCGGCGGCCTTCTCGCCCCGGGCCACGATGTCGGCGGCCTCGGCCTCGGCCTGGGCCTGATACCGGGCGGCGATGTCCGCCGCCTGGGCCTTCGCCTGGGCCAGCAGAGCGTCGATCTCCTTCTGGCTGTCCTCCTCGATGCGGGCGGTGATCTTTTCGATTCCGTTCATACAGTCAATACCGCCTTTCCCAGCGGATCAGCCCAGGGGATAGAGCATGACCAGCAGGATGGTGGCCAGCAGAGACAGGATGGCGTAGAACTCCACGATGCCGCAGAGGATGATGCCCTTGGTGGATTCCTCGGGGCGCTTGGCCACGATGTTGATGGAGGCGGTGGCCACGCGGCCCTGAGCGATGGCGGACAGCAGGCCGCCGAGGGCGATGGGCAGGCAGGCGCAGAAGATGGCCAGGCCGTTCTGGATGGTGAGGGTGGCCCCGCCGCCGCCGAACACGCCGATCTTCAGCAGGACCATGAACCAGGCCACGATGCCGTACAGGCCCTGGGTGCCGGGAAGCACCTGGAGGATCAGGCACTTGGAGAACTGCTCGGGGGCCTCGCTGATGACGCCGGTGGCGGCCTCGCCGGTCATGCCGGTGCCTTTGGCGGAGCCGACGCAGCACAGGGCGACGGCCAGAGCGGCGCCCAGATAGGCCAGGCCGATGCCGCCGAAAGACTCAAAAAAAGCTTGCATGTTAGTTTTCCTCCTTAATGATGTCAGTGTATTTTGTTTCTATCGCCAGGGGACGGTAAGGTTTGCCGCCCTCCTTGTAGAACCGGTTGAAAAACTCAAGACACTGGAGCCGCAGGTCGTGGACATAGCAGCCCAGCAGGTTCAGGGCCATGTTCAGGGCGTTGCCCACCATGGAAATGACCACGAACAGGACGACACCGACCACCGGGACGGTCCCCACCGTGGCCCCCAGGGTGTTGAACACCGAGGCGATGACGCTGCCGGACAGCATCAGGGCCATGAGCCGGATGTAGGACAGCGCGTCGCTGAAATAGCCGGTGACGCCGTTGTACACAAGGCCCACCAGGCCGGTGACCTTGCCGAAGCCCTTCTCGTTCCGGGTGCCGCCGATGGCCAGCATCAAAAAGCCCACGATGATGACCACCGTGCCCACCGCAGTGGGGAAGGAGGCGATGCCCATGGCGCTCACCACCAGCAGGGCCAGCCCCGCCAGGATGATCCACCAGGTGAACTCGTCGAACAGGGCGTCGATGAAGTTGCCGTCCCTGATCTTTTTGACCACGCTCACCGTCATGCCGGTGAAGATCTGGATGACGCCCAGCACAATGGAGCCCACCATGATGGCCACCGTGTCGTCCAGGGGGGTGAACAGGGCGGGCATCTCAAAGGTGCTGTTGGGGTCGATGAGTTTGAGCAGCTGGGGGATGAAGTCCCCGAAGAAGCCGCCGGTCATGGCCCCCACGATAAAGGTGCTGACGCCGCACCAGAACACCAGCTCCATGAAGTTGCGGGTGCCCTCTCTGGGCCTCGTCTTCAAAAGGACCACCAGGGCGGCGGCGATCATCAGGATGCCGTAGCCCATATCGGCCATCATGAAGCCGAAGAAGAAGATGAAGAAGGGGGCCATCAGGGGGTTGGGGTCGATACCGTCGTACGCCGGCAGGGAGTACATCTCGGTGACCACGTTCATGCACCGGTCGAAGATGTTGTTTTTCAGCTTGACGGGCACCTGGGGGTACTCCTCCTCGGTGGGATCGGCGGCCTCACAGGCGCAGGCGAAGGGGGCCAGGGCCTTCTCCACCTTGTCCAGCTGGTCGGCGGGCAGCCAGCCGTCCAGATAGAAGGCGGCCTCCGTGTCCACCAGGCGGGCCTTGCCCTCTTCCCGGCCGATCTCCTGCATCGAGCGGTCCACGCACCGGCGCAGGGTGTCCCGCCGGTCCGCGAAGGAGGCGATGCGGTCTTTGTGCTCCTGTTCCTCCCGGTCCAGGGCGGCCAGCTTGTTATCGATGGCGCGGATGTTGTCCTCCGCCGTGCCGGTCCAGCCCCGCAGATTCACGCGGGAAAACCCGAAGGGCCGCAGGGCCTCGGCGCAGTCATGCTCCACGCTGGCGTGGCACACCAGCAGGAAGTACCGCAGTTCCCGGTCGTGTCCGGCGGGATAGAGCTGGGCCAGTTCGGTGGACTCGGCCACCGCGCCCTCCAGGGCGGCGAAGTCCACTTTGGAGGGGGCCGCGCCAAAGATCACCGACACATTTGCCGTGCTCTCCTGATCCAGGGGCACGTCCAGGGACGACCAGGGTTCCAGGGAGGCCCGCTGGGTCTTCAGCTTGCCCTGCTCCGCCTGACAGGCGGCCAGGGCCTTTTCCTCCCCGGCGATCTGCCGGGCGGCCTCCAGGCCGGAGGCGTAGGCGCTGTCGTCGAAGAGATCCGCCTCGCTGACCTCGGGCCGGACGGAAAACAGGCCGTCCTTCGCCGGAGCATACTTGCCAAGGGACGTGAGCGCGCCGGCCAGCAGCTGGTTCTGCTCCTTCGCTCGGCTGAGGCCGGAACCGTCCGGCTTTGCCAGAGCGGCCCAGTCCGGATCGCTCAGGTCGATCTCCGGCTCCCGCAGCTCTACGCAGCCCATGCTCTGGAGCAGGCGGAGCAGATCCTCCCGGTCCGAGCGCAGGCCCATGAGCCGCAGCCGCTTCATTTTGACGATCGCCATCAGTCGCCGCCCACCTTTCCAACGATCAGATCGGCGGCCTTGTCCAGACGGCTCATGGCGGCCTGCTTCAGCGCCTCGCACTTTCCGGCGTTTTCCGCCAGCGTCCGCCTGGAGGTCTCGCCGGCCCTGGCCTCGGCCTGGGAGAGCAGCTCCTTTGCTCTGGCCTCCGCCCGGTCGCGGGCGTCCGTCACAGCCTGCCTCCCGGCCCGCTCCGCCTCGGAGACGATCCGTTTGCACTCCTCCGCCGCCTGGGCCTTGCGCTGCTGGACGGCCTGCTCCGCCGCTGTGACCTGTTGAATGGCCTCAAAGGACATATTCCTCACCTCGCTCGTATTACCAACTTTACGGGGACCCGGGCAGCGTATACCACCCCAAGTCTAACGACCATTTTACCATACCACGCGGCAGTTCCGCAACCCCTGATTTTTCAATTCGGGCAAATCGCCGGGTCCCCGCCAAGGTATGGGAACCATATCACAGTACCGGCCTGCCGCCTACGGACAAAGCGTGCCCTGTGTCTGATTTTCAGACACAGGGCACGCTTTGACCGGGCCTGACGGCGGGACCTGGGGACACGGCCCTTCTGGGCCGCGGCGCAGGAAAGGAAACGCGGCGACGAGGCTCGAACTCGCTTCCGCACCCCACAAAGCTGCGCTTTGCGGGGGCGCCTCAGATTGCAAAAAACCGCGGCTACACCGCGGTTTTATAGTGGAGGCAGCGAGTTCGGAACTACATCCTTATTCCAGAAAGGAAGTCCCCCATCTGACGATGGGGGACTTCCTTTCTGGAGCGAGTGACGAGGCTCGAACTCGCTACCTCCACCTTGGCAAGGTGGCGCTCTACCAGATGAGCTACACTCGCAGGGACAAGGGGGAGTGTACCAGAAAAACTCCCCATTGTCAAGGGGCGGGCCGAAATTTTTACGGGTTTTCCGTCTCCGCCGGCTCTGTGGGCGCCGGTTCCGGCTCCGGGCAGACGGGGTACAGGTCCCGGTTCCACTGGTGCCCCAGCGCCTCCATCCTCCGGTCGGTGTAGAGCAGAGGCGGGAGCTCCGCCTCCGGGTCGCCGGAGGGGATCAGCCCCTGGGCCGGCAGATGGCGGTATCCCTCCGGGGCAGCCACGATGAGCCACAGGACGTCTCCCGATCCCGCCACGGGAAGGGCCTCGATCCCCGCGCGGCGGCACAGGAACTCCATGGCCAGGATCAGGCCCCGCCCGGAGACGGGTTCCCCGGTGAAAGCGGCCAGGGCCAGATCCGATCCCTCGTCCTCATAGAGGGCGCTGTTCCGCAAAAGGGCGGCCAGCTCCTCCAGGGTATAGCCCTCCCCGGCGGGCGGGTTGGCCGCCAGCAGCCCGGCGGCGGAGGCCTCCAGCCGGGCGGCGTAACCCTCGCCGTCCTCCGGCGCGTCGCCCCAGAGGAGGGTGACCTCCGCGATCCGGCGGCTCCCCTCCTCCGGATAGAACGCGGCCTGCACCTCGGGAGGCTCCGGGTCGCTCCGGGCGGGGTCGCCGTACCATGCCAGCCTGAACAGCTCCTCCACCAGAGAGCTGTCCCCGGGGAAGCCGGACACCAGCAGGGCTGCGCCGCTCTCCCGCTCCTCCGCCAACCGCTCCAGTTCGGCGCTCAGGCCGCTCTGGCCGTAGACGGCCCGAACGGCGGCCATCTCTTCGGCGGTGTGCGCGTAGGAGATGCGCACCTCCACCTCATAGTAGGTGAGGATGCGGGTGACGGTATAGCTCAACTCCCGGACGGCCCAGGCGGACAGGGGGTCCCGCTCCGTCACCTGGGTCCTGGCCCGCTCCAGATCGTCCTCCACCTCGCCGGAGTAGTTGTACAGCCGGACAGTACCGGCGTAGCTGTGCTCGGTCACGTAGTACAGCAGGGCGTTGACCAGGCTCTGATAGTTTTCCACCCGGAGGGTGGAGTCATCCTCCACCACAGGGTAGTCTATGTGGGTCTCGGAGCCGGACCAGGTCCGCTCCAGCATGGCGGCGCAGCCGGTCAGCGGCAGAGATACGGCCAGCAGCATGGCCAGCGCCGGGATGATCCTTTTCACGGCTGTGCCCCCTCTCTGAGTATGTTTCACACGAAACATACGTTCCAATCACAGATCGTCCTTGTTGTAGTCCCGGAAACCCTCGCCCAGCACCTCGTGGGCGTTGCATACGATCAGAAAGGCGTCGGGATCGATCTCCTTCACGGCGGCCTTGATGGCCGCGATCTCCCGCTGCTTGAAGGCGCACAGCAGCACCCGCTTGGGGTCGCCGGTGTAGCCGCCCTGGCCGTGGAGGATGGTGACCCCCCGGTCCAGGCCGTTCACGATGGCGGCGGCGATGGCCTCGTTCTTGCCGCTGATGATATAGGCCACCTTGGCGGTGTCGATGCCGTAGAGCACGCCGTCCATGACGATGGTGGAGATATACAGGGCCACCAGGCCGTAGAGGGCGGCCTCCAGGGTGCCGAAGGCCACCGCCACCGCCAGGATCACCGCCAGGTCGATCCCCAGCAGCAGGCGGCCCATGGGCAGCCAGGCCAGACGCAGCTTCAGCAGACGGGCCAGCAGATCGGTGCCGCCGGTAGTGGCCCCCTGCTGGAACACCAGGCCCAGGGACAGCCCCAGCAGCAGGCCGCCGAAAATACAGGCCAGGATGGGGTCCATGGGCTGCCAGTCGTACAGGGGGGTGAGCAGATCGATGAACACCGAGGACAGGAACATGGCGTACAGGGACGACACCAGCAGCCGCCCGCCGATGAACTTCCACCCCAGCAGGAACAGGGGGATGTTCAGCGCGATGACGGTGACGCCGATAGGGGCGGCGGGGATCAGGCGGTTGATGATCTGCGCTATGCCGGTGACTCCGCCGAAGGCGATGCCGCTGGGGTCATAGCACCACACAAAGCCCAGCGCGTAGATCAGCGAGGCCGCCGTGATGACCAGCGCGGGGATAATATACTGTTTCCAGACGGAATGGTTCATACTGCCTCCATTGGCATGGGACGCTGCCCGCGCGTCAGTAGCCCAGTTCCTGGTCGATGAGGACCACCTCGGCCCGTTTGACGCCGTTGGGCTTCTCCCACAGGACGGTGAGCGCCTTGCAGATGCGCTCGGGGCTGTCGCAGTCGTAGCATCTGTCGCCCTTCACGGCACAGGGAGTCTTGCGGTGCAGGCGCTGGGCGTTTTTGGGGGAGGCGATGTTCCGGGCCCGCCACAGGGCGGCGTCGTAGTCGGGGGCGATCTTGTTTCTGCCCACCACCAGATAGACCTCGTCGTGGCCGAAGATGGTGGAGCACACCCGGTTGCCGGTGCCGTCGATGTTGACGATCTCGCCCGTCTCCGCCAGGCCGTTCACCGAGCAGAGGTACGCCTGGGTGAAGGCGGCGCTTTCGATGGGGTCCCCCTGCCAGTGGCTCACCACGGTGGAGCGCTCCCCCAGCCGGTCCATCAGCCCGATCTCCGACAGGGTCATGGAGCCGCCGTAGCCCACCGTCTTGCCCGCCAGCTTCTCCAGCAGGTAGTCCACCGCCTCCGCCCCGGTGGCGAAGCAGGAGACATCAAATCCCCGTTTTTCTAGGTTAACCTTTACTTTCTCGAAATCTGCCATACATGACACGCTCCTTTATATATGATGTTTTATGCGTTCTCCAGGGTCAACTGTTCCTCGCCCCGGTCCTGCTCTTTCAGCAGGGCCCCGGCGATGGGCAGGGACCGGGCCCGGTATCGGGCGGTGTTGACGATGGCGGTGGCCTCCAGGGGCAGGGCCCGCTCCACCCGGTATTTGGGCTTCAGGGTCATCACGCTGACCCCCTGGGTGCTCCGGGTGGTCTTGGGGTTGAGGGAGGCGGTGTGGAACACCACGCAGCGGCCCTCGGTGGAGATAACCGCCATCTCCTTATCCTCCGTGAGCAGGGCGGCGGACACCAGAGGCGACTTGTCCGAGTAGGCCCCGGTGAGTTTCCGCCGGTTGGAGGTGGTGGCGTAGGCGGACAGCTCCACCCGGGCTGCCTTGCCGTTTTCAAAGAAGAACAGCACATGGGCGGAGTAGTCCCCGGGGGCGCAGGCCCACACGAATCTCTCGTCCGGGTCCATTCCCAATTTTGTGGGGAGGTAGTCCCCCAGCACGCTGGCCTTGGAGTCCTCGAACTCGCTGAGGCGGGTCTTGTAACACTGCTGCTTGTCGGTGAACACCAGCAGCTCGTCGCCGCTGTTCCCCTCCCACCGGAGGAAGGGGCCGTCCCCCTCCTTGTACTTCTGGTCGCCGGACATCCGCAGGGACAGGGGGGTGATCTTTTTCAGGTAGCCCTCTTTGGAGATGAACACGTTCACCGGGTAGGAGGGGGCCTCCTCCGCGGCGGCCCTCTCCTCCTCCACCGCCTGCTGGTACTCGTAGACGATCTCGGTGCGGCGGGGGACGGCGTACTTCTTCTTCACGTTCTCCAGCTCGGCGGTGATGATGGTCTTGATCCGCCTGGGGGAGTTGATGACGTCCTTCAAGTCGGCGATCTCCTCCTCCAGGGCGGAGACCTCCTCGGTGCGCTTGAGGATATATTCCTTGTTGATGTTCCTGAGGCGGATGTCCGCCACGAACTCCGCCTGGACCTGGTCGATGCCGAAGCCGATGATGAGGTTGGGCACCACTTCCTCGTCCGACTCGGTCTCCCGGATGATGCGGATGGCCTTGTCGATGTCCAGCAGGATGCGCCGGAGGCCCTTCAAAAGGTGGAGTTTTTCCTCCTTCTTTTTGCAGACGAAGTACGTCCGGCGGCGCACGCCGTCCATCCGCCAGGCGGTCCACTCGTCCAAGATCTCCGCCACCCCCATGACCCTCGGTATACCGGCGATGAGGATGTTGAAGTTGCAGGAGAAGGCATCCTGGAGGGGGGTGGCCTGGAACAGCCGGGCCATCAGCTTGTCGGGGTCGGCCCCCCGCTTCAGGTCGATGGTCAGCTTCAGGCCGTTCAGGTCGGTCTCGTCCCGCATATCCGATATTTCTTTGGCCTTGCCCGCCTTGACCAGCTCGGCCACCTTGTCCAGGATGGCCTCCGCCGTGGCGGTGTAGGGGATCTCGTAGATCTCGATGAGGTTTTCCTCTTTCACGTACCGCCACCTGGCCCGGAGCTTGAAGCTGCCCCGGCCGGTGCGGTAGATCTCCGCCAGGGCGGCCCCGTCGTACAGGAGCTGCCCGCCGGTGGAGAAGTCCGGGGCCTTCAGAATACCCATCAGGTCCACGTTGGGGTCCTTCATGTAGGCGATGGCGGCGTCGCACACCTCGCCCAGATTGAAGCCGCACAGGTTGGAGGCCATGCCCACGGCGATGCCCTGGTTGGCCGCCACCAGCACGTTGGGGAAGGTGGTGGGCAGCAGGGTGGGCTCCATGAGCTTGCCGTCGTAGTTGGGCACGAAGTCCACCGCGTCCTGGTCGATGTCCCGGAACAGCTCGGCGCAGATGGGGTCCAGCCGCACCTCGGTGTACCGGGAGGCGGCCCAGGCCATGTCTCTTGAGTACACCTTGCCGAAGTTGCCCTTGGAGTCCACCAGCGGGTGGAGCAAGGCGCCGTAGCCCCGGCTGAGGCGGACCATGGTGTCGTAGATGGCGGCGTCCCCGTGGGGGTTCAGCTTCATGGTGGCCCCCACCACGTTGGCGCTCTTGGTGCGGGGCTTGGTGAGCAGGCCCATGTCGTACATGGTGTAGAGCAGCTTCCGGTGGGAGGGCTTGAAGCCGTCGATCTCCGGGATGGCCCGGGACACAATGACGCTCATGGCGTAGGGCATGAAGTTCAGCTCCAGCGTCTCGGTGATGGGCTGCTCCAGCATCTGGGCCCGAAGGCCCATGACGTTGGTGGTATCCACTTTTTTGTGCCCGGACTGCTCCGGGGTCTTCTTTTTGGCCATTGAGTTCAGTCCTTGTCAGATATTAGGAAATATCCGCCATGTCCAGGTATTTATACCCGTTGTCAGCGATGTGATCCTTCCGCCCTTGGAGGTTGTTGCCCAGCAGCAGATCGAACACCTGGGCGGTGCGCTCGGCGTCCTCGGGCATCACCTTGATGAGGCGGCGGGTCTCCGGGTTCATGGTGGTCAGCCACATCATGTCCGGCTCGTTCTCGCCCAGGCCCTTGGAGCGCTGGACCTCGTACCGCTTCCCCTCCAGGGAGGCGGTGATCTCGTTCCGCTCCCGGTCCGAGTAGGCGAACCAGGTCTTTTCCTTATACGTGATCTCGTACAGGGGGGACTCGGCGATATACACGTAGCCCTCCTGGATCAGGGTGGGGATCAGCCGGTAGATCATGGCCAGCACCAGGGTGCGGATCTGGAAGCCGTCCTCGTCGCCGTCGGTGCAGATGACGATCTTGTTCCAGCGGAGGTTATTGAGGTCGAAGGCGGCCAGGTCCTTCACGTGCTTGTCCTTGACCTCCACCCCGCAGCCGATGACCTTCAAAAGGTCGGTGATGATCTCGCTTTTGAAGATGCGGGCGTAGTCCACCTTCAGGCAGTTCAGGATCTTGCCCCGGATGGGCATGATGCCCTGGAACTCCGCGTCCCGCCCCAGCTTCACGCTGCCCAGGGCGGAGTCGCCCTCCACGATGTAGAGCTCCCGCCGGTCCACGTCCTTGGTGCGGCAGTCCACGAACTTCTGCACCCGGTTGGAGATGTCCAGGGAGCCGGACAGCTTTTTCTTGATGCCCAGCCGGGTCTGCTCCGCTTTTTCCCGGCTGCGCTTGTTGATGAGCGTTTGGGCGCCGATCTTCTCCGCGTCCTGGGGGTTCTCGATGAAATAGACCTCGAACTGGCTCTTGAGGAAGTCGGCCATGGTCTCCTGGACGAACCGGTTGGTGATGGACTTTTTCGTCTGGTTCTCGTAGGAGGTCTGGGTGGAGAAGTTGTTGGACACCAGCACCAGGGCGTCCTGGATGTCGTTCCAGGAGATCTTGGACTCGTTCTTGGTGTACTTATTGTTCCGCTTCAGCCACCCGTCGATGGCGGAGACGAAGGCGGAGCGCATGGCCTTCTCCGGGGAGCCGCCGTGCTCCAGCCAGGAGGAGTTGTGGTAGTGCTCGATGACCTGGACCCGGTTGGAGAAGCAGAAGGACACCGACAGCTTCACCTTGTACTCCGGCTTGTCCTCCCGGTCCCGGCCCCTCCGCTCCGCCTGCCAGAACACCGGCTGGGTCAGGGGGTCCTCCCCGGCCAGCTCGGTCACGTAGTCCACGATGCCGTTCTCGTATTTGAAGTCGGTGGTCTCGAACTTATTCCCCACCTGATTGCGGAACCGGAAGGTGATCCCGGCGTTGACCACCGCCTGCCGCTTCATCACGTCCAGGTAGTACTCCACTGGGATGTCGATGTCGGTGAACACCTCCAGGTCGGGCTTCCAGCGGAATCTGGAGCCGGTCTTCCGCCCGGTATAGGGGGCGCTCTGGAGGAACTTGTCTTTGGGCGCGGTGATCTCGCCCTTCTCGAAGTGGAGGGTGTACTCCTTCCCGTCCCGGTGGATGACCGCGTCGAAGTACTCGGAGGCGTACTGGGTGGCGCAGGTGCCCAGACCGTTGAGCCCCAGGGAGTACTCGTAGTTGTCCCCCGCGCCATCTTTGTACTTGCCGCCGGCGTACAGCTCGCAGAATACCAGCTCCCAGTTCCAGCGGCCCTCCGCTCCGTTCCAGTCCACCGGGCATCCCCGCCCGAAGTCCTCCACCTCGATGGATCTGTCCTCGTACCGGGTGACGGTGATAAGATCGCCGTAGCCCTCCCGGGCCTCGTCGATGGCGTTGGAGAGGATCTCGAACACCGCGTGCTCGCAGCCCTCCAGCCCGTCGGAGCCGAAGATGACGCCGGGGCGCTTGCGGACCCGGTCGGCCCCCTTCAGGGCGGAGATGGATTCGTTTCCGTATTGTTTTTTGGGAGCGGACTTCGCCATGGGAACACCTCATATGCTCCGGGCCGCCGTGTGAGCAAAAACACGTCAAAATCAGGCGGCGGGCCGGGAAAATCGCCGGATACCGGCACAAAAACAGAGCGTTTAGCCGGAATTTCACTAATTTTATAGTATACCCAAAAACCGCCGCCCTGTCAAGCGCATGGAACGGATGTTTCCGGCAGAGGACGGTATATCCACTGGAATATTTGTCCAAACTGGACATACAGTGTGATACGGAGGTGATACGGATGACACAGACCATCTTTGGCCGGCGGCGGGCGGTCAGCGGGGCGGAGTCGGAACGGGAGCAGCTGATGGAGGGGCTGCGGCAGACCCGGGGCCTGCTCAACTGCGCCTATTCCCAGTTCAATATGTACAGCGACCCCGACCTGGTGGAGGCCTGCGTGTATGAGATCAACGCCCTGCGCAGCCGGTACGCCTATTACGTCCGGCAGGTGAAGCGGCTGGACGCCCAAAAGGAGGAGGGCCCATGAGCCAGCCGGCCCTCTGGGGCGGGGCGCTGGCGGTCCTGCTGCTGGCCGCGGCCCTCTTTCGCCGTCCGCTGTCCGCCCTGTTGGGGCTGCTGGCCCGTTCGGGGGCGGGGCTGATCTTCCTCTGGCTGTTTCGGGGGGTGGGCGGTCTGCTGGGGGTGGAACTGGGGGTGAACCTCCTCAACGCCCTGGTGCTGGGGCTGCTGGGAGCGCCCGGTTTTGCCCTGCTGCTCATGGCCCAATGGGCGATTCGCTGAGACGCGCCGCCCATATTTCAAAAAAGTTTACAAAGAAACGGGGATTCGGGGGTAGAAATGCCCCCGTTCCTGTGATATGATACACAAAGATTCGACAGAAAAGACCGTTTGGGAGGCGCGCGATGTCCGGGCGGAAAGAGTACAGCCGATATCAGGGTTACCGGGGGGGAGGAAGCGGAAGCGTCCTCCTCAAGGTGATCGTCATCCTGCTGGCGGTCCTTCTGCTGGCCGGCCTGATCTTTGTGGTCTTTTTCATGGGGGAGTACATGGAGTACACCGACGAGGGCCCCCAGTTCCACCCCCCCTGGGAGGACGCGGAGTCGGCGCCGCCGGAGATCCCCTCCGACCCGGTGGTGGTGGACGATCCCGTCGTGGTGAGCAGCGACCCGCCCAGGCCGCTTGAGCCGAGCGGGCCGGGTCCCGCCCAGCTGCCGGCGCCCGAACCCATTCGCGCGCTGGAGGTCACCTCCGCCCAGGTCGGCGGCGGCCAGGCCGCTCAGCTGGCGGCGGCGGCCCAGGCCAACGCCCTGGTGGTGGAGATGAAAAACGTCAACGGGATGCTGGCCTGGAGATCCGCCTCGGAACTGGCCGCCTCCATGAATGTGAATGCCCCGGACGACTCTGTGTCCGGCGCGGTGCGCGCTCTGGCGGCGGAGGGGAATCTGTACCTGGTGGCCCGCATCCAGTGCTTCCGGGACCCGCCCCTGTCCCTCAGCGCGGACAGCCTGCCCACCTGGTCGGGTGAGGTCTGGCTGGACGACCAGGGCCTGTCCTGGGCCACCCCGGTCAGCCAAAAGGCCACCGACTATATCACCGCTCTGTGCCTGGAACTGGCGGACATGGGCTTTGATGAGATCGTGCTGGATTCCTCCGGCTTCCCGGAATCCGGCGATCTGAGCACCCTGGCCCAGGGCGCCGCGCGTCCCGCCGAGATGAGCGGCACGGTGACGGCGTTCTACGCCAGGCTCAGCGCGGCCATGGCCTCCACCGGCGTCCGCCTGTCCGTTCAGGCCAGCGAGCCTATGCTCCGGGGGGAGATCCAAAGCAGCGGCCTCACCGCCGCCCTGCTGGCCCGGTATGCCCAGCGGGTGTGGCTGCCCGCCCCGCAGAGCGGGACCGATTACGCGGCCATCCTCACCGACGCCGGAATGAACAGCGCCTCCGCGAGGATCGCCGTGCGGACGGACACCGGCTGGAGCACGCCGCAGTGACCCGCCCATTCGCCGGGCCGACGGAACAATCGAACAGAACGCGAAAGCGGCCCCCGGCCATCCAGCCGGGGGCCGCTCTTGCCTCGGCGGTCCGTTTCCCCCGATCGGCGAAGAAAGAGGGATCAGCGGCCTCCGCCCGCCCTGAAATAGTCCTCCAGCGCCTCCCACTCGGAGAAATGCCGCCGGACGCCGTTTCTCTCAATGTAGTCCTCGTGGCCCTTGCCCAGAAGGGCCACCAGGTCGCCGGAGCGGGCCATGTCCAAAGCGGCGAAGATGGCCTCCCGGCGGTCCGGGACGGTGACGTGGGGGATGGCGTCCCCGATGGCGGCGGCGATCTGGGCGCAGATGTCCTCCGCCCGCTCGGACCGGGGATTGTCCTCGGTGAGGACGGCATAGTCGGCGAACTGGGCGGCGGCCCGGCCCATATCGACGCGGCGGATGGGAGGCCGGTCGCCCCCCGCGCCGAACAGGGCGATGATCCGGCCCTCCACATGGGGCCGGAGGGCGGAGAGCAGGGCCCGGAAGGACTGGCCGTTGTGGGCGTAGTCGATGAGGATGGAATAGGGGGCTGGTGCGGGATAGAGCTGGGCCCGCCCCGGCACGGAGACCTTCGCCAGCCCCCGGCGGACGGCCGAGTCGTCCACCCCAATGGTGCGGCAGAGGGCGATGGCGGCCAGGGCGTTGGCGGCGTTGAACTCCCCCGGCATGGAGATGAGATAGGGCTCGGGAGAGCCCGCCACGGCGAGCCGGGAGGACAGGCCCTCCGGGGGCAGGAGGGCGCCTCGCACGTCCGCGCCGGAGCACATCCCGAAGGTAAAGGCCGGGGCGCCGGGGCGGAGTTGGGCCCGCATGGCGGGCCAGGCGGGGTCGGCCAGATTGCCCACCGCCACCCGGCACTGGCGGAAGAGGGCGGCTTTGCAGGCGCGGTACTCGGCAAGATCGGCGTGCTCATATTCGCCGATGTGGTCGGGGGACAGGTTGAGGAACAGCCCCGCGGCGAAGTCGATCCCCTCCACCCGGCGGAGCTTCATGGCCTGGGAGGACACCTCCATGACCACGTGGGTGCAGCCCCCGTCGGCCATCTGCCGGAGGGTCCGGTGGAGGGCGATGGGCTCCGGGGTGGTGTTGGCGGCGGGGGCGATGAGGCCATCGCCGAGAAAGGAGCCCAGGGTGCCGATCATGCCGCAGCGGCGACCCGCCTCAGTGAGGATGGCGCGGAGCATATGGGCGGTGGTGGTCTTGCCCTTGGTTCCGGTGACGGCCAGCATGGTCATCTGCCTTGCCGGCCAGCCGTAAAACTGGGCGGCGATGGGCCCCAGAGCGGCCCGGGGGTCGTCCACGGCTACGGCGGGGACCCCTTCCGGCAGGGGCGGGGCGCAGAGGACGGCGGCGGCCCCCCGCTGAATGGCCTCCCCGATGTGGGCATGGCCGTCCTCCCGGGCGCCGGGGAGGGCAACGAACAGCGCGCCGGGGCGTACCTCCCGGGAGTCGCAGGCGAGAGAGGCGATCTCCGCGTCGGCGGGGCAGGACAGGCGCAGTACGGACAGCAGACGGGACAGCTTCATGGGATTTCCCCCTTTGTTTGAGCTGCCCCATATTATGATTTGGACGCGAAAACGGTCCCTCCGAAGCTGGAGAGACCGTTTTTTTACCTGTTTCCGCTTATTTCGTGAAGATGGTGCCGGCCACCCGCTCGTGGAGCGTGTCCAGCAGCAGGGCGTGCTCGGTGGTGCCGTCCAGCACCGACACCTCCCCCACCCCGTGTTCCAGGGCGTGGAGGCAGCCCGTGACCTTGGGGACCATCCCCCCGGCGATGAGGCCGGCGTCCAGCAGCTCCCGGGCCCGCTGGGCGTCCATGCGGGCCACGGCGGTGGACTGGTTGCGGCTGTCGATGCGCACGCCCCCCACGTCGGTGAGGAATACCAGCCGGTTGGCGTGGAGGGCCTCGGCCACGGCCTGAGCCGCGTCGTCGGCGTTGCAGTTGTAGCCCGCGCCGTCCTCGCTTCCGGCGATGGGGGAGACCACGGGGAGGAACCCCGCGCCCAGCAGGGTGTCCAGCAGCCGGGGATCCACATTGGTGATCCGGCCCACCCGGCCCAGGGCGGGGTCCTTGCACTCCGCGGTGAGGAGCCTGCCGTCCTTGCCGGAGACCCCCACGGCGGACACGTCCAGCCCGTTCAGGGCAGACACGATGGACTTGTTCACCTGAGCGGACAGGGCCAGTTCGGCGCACTCCAGGGCGGCCCCGTCGGTGACCCGGTAGCCGTTCTCAAAATGAGTGGGCACGTTCAGCCGGTTCAGCAGGGCGGTGATGTTCTTCCCGCCCCCGTGGACCAGGACTACCCGGATGCCGGACATCTGGAGCACCGCCACGTCGTGGAGGATGGAGTCCACCGCGCCGCCGGGGCCCAGAGCGGAGCCGCCGTATTTCACCACCACGGTGGTCCCCGCCTGCTGCTTCAGCCTGGGCAGCACGTAGGACAGGGAGCGGGCCTTCTCCAGTCCGTCCAGGTGGTGGGTCACGTCGTACTCCCTCAGCCAGGTCTGGGCGTATTCCACATCGGAGGGGGTGTCGATGTATTCAAGCCCCCGCTTCTGCCGGGTCTCGGCCCCCTTGCCGGTGATGAGGATGACGGTGGGGGTCTCGCAGCCCAGCACCGCCTGGCGGATGGCCTCCCCCCGGTTGGGCTGGATGACGTACCGGCAGCTCTGCTCCGCCACATGGGCCGCGATCTCCTTGCAGATGGAGACGGTGTCCTCCTCCCCGGAGTCCTCCTCGGTGAGGACCACCAGGTCGGAGTATTTTCCCGAGATCTCCCCCAGGTCCCGCCGGCGGTCCAGGGCCTTCTTGCCGGGGCAGCCGAACACGGTGACGATCCGCCGGCCGGGGTACTCCTTTTGGACCGAGCGGAACAGGGTCTCAAAGCTCATGCGGTTGTGGGCGTAGTCCACGATGGCGGTGACGCTGTCGTCCGCGTTGGTGTAGACCTCCATCCGGCCGGGGACCCGGGCCTTCATCAGCCCCACGTAGATGCACTGCTGGGGGATGCCCAGGGCCTGACATACGGCGATGGCGGCCAGGGCGTTCTCCACGTTGAACAGCCCCGGCATGGTGAGCTGGAACTCCCTGGACAGGTGCTGGAAGGTCACCCGGAAGATGATGTCCGTCCCCCGCTTGCGGACGTCGGACCCGTACACGTCGGCGGAGGGGTCCTTCTGGGAGAAGGTGATGATCCGGCGGCAGTCCCGGCGGGCGGCGGCCAATATCTCCTCCGCGTGGTCGCTGTCCAGGTTGACGCAGGAGGTGGACGCCTGGGCGAAGATCTTCAGCTTGGAGTGGAAGTAGTCGTCGAAGTCCGGGTGCTCGATGGGGGAGATGTGGTCGGTTCCGATGTTCAGGAAGGCGGCGGCGGCAAACCGGGTGCCCAGGGTCCGGTGGTACTTGAGGGCTTGCGAGGACGCCTCCATCACCAGATAGCCCAGTCCGGCGGACAGGGCGTTGGCGAAGTGCTTCTGGAGCTCCAGGGGCTCCGGGGTGGTGAGGTGGGACTCGAACTTCTCCACCCCGTCCCAGGTGTCGATGGAGCCGAGCACGCCGCAGGTCACCCCCCTGGGGGCCAGGTACTCGTCCAGGATGTATTTCAGGTAGTAGGCGGTGGAGGACTTGCCCTTGGTGCCGGTGATGCCGATGACGTTCAGCCGCCGGGAGGGGTCGTTGTAGTACTTCACCGCCATGGGGGCCATGGCCCGGCGCATGTCGCTGACCAGAATGCAGGGCAGAGCCACCTCCGGGTAGGGCCGCTCGCTGACATAGGCGAAGGCCCCCTTTTCGGCGGCTTGGGCCAGATACTCAGGCTTGAAGTGGGCCCCCTTGCAGATGAACAGGGTGCCGGGGATCACCTCATTGGAGTTGTAGGACACCAGCTCCACCGTGCGGTCCAGGTCCAGGTTTTCAGGCAGAGGGGCGGAGAGCAGCCCCTCCCGGCCCAGCAGGGCGGCGTATTCCCGAAGGGGGTACAGGGTCAGGTCCATGTGCATGGCCTCCAAATCGTCTTTTGTGAGAACAGGTTCTAAGGTTCAGATGGTGCGCAGGGGATAGCCGCAGGCGGCGATGGCCCGCTCGGCCAGCACCATCATGGCGTCGGTGTAGAAGGGGGGAAGGGGGTGCCAGGTGGCGAATACCGACAGCTCGGTGCAGGCCAGCACGGCGCAGTCGCATCCCAGCCGCCGGATGGCCTTGTCGATCTTGGCAAACTTCTCCCGGCTGCCCTTCTCCCCCTGCTTGATCTCGTCGTAGATGATGGACATGACCAGCTTCTGGGTGTCCGGGTCGGGGACGGCGGCCTCCAGCCCCAGGGCGGCGAATTCCTTTTGATAGAGCTCCGTCTGGATGGTGCCGTCGGTGGCCAAAACGCCGGGGCGCTTTTTCCCCTGGGCGGCCAGCAGCCCGGCGGTCTCCCGGATCATGTGGAGGATGGGCACGCCCACCTCCCCCTGGAGCCGGTCCACAAAGTAGTGGGAGGTGTTGCAGGGAATGGCCAGGACGGTGCAGCCGCACTGTTCCAGCAGCTTGGCGTCGGCCAGCAGGCGGGTATAGATGCCGGCGGTGTCCCCGGACAGGATGGCGGCGGTGCGGTCGGGCATCCGGGTGTCGGACAGGATCAGGGTGGGCACGTGCTCCTGATCCCTGGCTGCGTCGGTGCGGTCCAGCACGAACTGATAGAAGGTCTGGGAGGCCTGAGGGCCCATGCCCCCCAGCACCCCTAATTTCGCCTGCTTGTCCATGTGTCAGTCCTCCGGCCTCTTGCAGTATTTGTTGAAGCGGACCCAGTTGCCCACATGGTTCTTCCAGATCTTGAGCCGGCGGCTCAGAGAGGCGTCCCCAGCGTACTCCATGGAGTGGTGGTCCGCCCCGGCCCTCACCAGCGCCTTCATCTGAGCGTGGTAGCGCTTGGGGATGAACTTATAGGCCACGAATTTGGGCACCATCCGCCACAGGGACTGGTTTTTGGTGACGGTGAGAGGCAGGTCCCTCCCCTCCACCAGGTCGCCCACCAGGTACTCGGCGATGTTGTGGCCGGATCCGGTGACGTAATAGTTGCTCCGCCCCTGGCGGCAGTTGATCTCGAAGGCCTTGTACTTCCCGTCCCGCTGGTCGAACTTGATGTCGAAGTTGGAGAAGCCCACATAGCCCTGGTCCTCCAGCATCCCCCGGATCTTCTCGCTGAGGGCCTCGTCGTATTCGGTGACGATGACGGCGTGGTTGCCGATGCCGTGGGGGGAGTGCTCCTCCAGCAGGGTGTGGCCTAGGCACATGAGCTTCACCTTTCCGCGGGTGTCGGAGTAGTTGGTGAGCACCCGCATATAGGTGTCGTCCCCGGGGATGAACTCCTGGAGGATCATCTTGCCCGGATAGCCGGCGGCGTAGACCTGGTCCAGGGCGGCCAGCAGCTCCTCCCAGCTCTGGCAGACGTACACCTTTTTCAGCTCCCGGTGGCCGGTGGCCCAGTAGGCCACCCCGTCGGCGGGCTTGGCGATGTAGGGCGCCCCCCAGGGCAGGGTGAAATCGTGGCCCATGGACCCCTCGTACACGAAGGTGGCCGGGTGGTCGATGCCGTATTGGTCGCAGAGCTGATAGAACTGCTCCTTGTCGGTGAGCCGGTCCAGCATCTCCCCGCTGATATAGTTGCACTTCACGTTGGCGGGGAACCGGTCCTTCAGATGGGCGGCCAGCTTCACGTAGCTGTCGCCGCAGCCCACCACCAGCACCGTCCTGTCCGGGCACTCCGCCGCCACGGTCCGGACGTTTCGGAGAAAGGCCTCCGCGTCCTCGTTTTCCGCGCAGGAGCGGTAGTCGATGATGGCGCTGCCGGAACAGGGGAAGGTGCCGGCGAACTTGCCGTAGGCGATGCTCTTGACGCCATAGGCCTCGTGGAAGGCCCGGGCCACGCTGTATACGTTGATGTCGCCGCCAAAGAGCAGCGGCTGGAAATCGGGTGTGGACATGAGAATCGAACTCCTTTGTCAATCGGAAGTCTGGGCGCCGGCCCGCCGCACCAGGAACACGCCGGGGATCTGGGACAGCTTGTTGACGACGGCGCTGACCTCCGAGCGGTCCTTGACGGACAGCTCCAGGAACACGACGGCGTAGCCGTCGGGCTGGCTGCGGGCGGAGAGGTTGTTCACCTTCACCTTCTGGGCGGACAGCACGGTGGCGATGTCCAATGCCAGGCCGTCCCGGTCCTTGGCGGAGATGTCCAGCGAGGTGCGGTAGGCGGCCTCGGCGGCGTCGGCGGCCCAGGTGACCTTCACCCAGCGGCCCCGCTCCTCCGGCTTGCGGCGGGCGGGATCGGCGTTGGGGCAGTCCTGCCGGTGGATGGAGACGCCGTAGCCCCGGGTGATGAACCCCACCACCGGATCGCCGGGGACGGGGGTGCAGCACTTGGAGAACTTGACCATGCAGTTGTCCAGCCCCTCCACGATGATGCCGCTGGTGGACTTGCTCTGGCCGGCGGAGGGCGCGGCCTTGGCGGAGGCGGGGAAGATGGCCTCCCCGGCGGAGGACGCGGCGGCCTGGAGGGTCTCCTGCTCGGCCCGCTGGCGCTCCAGCCGGCCCAGGCGGGTCAGCTCCTCCTTGATGCGGCCCGCCGCCTTCTGGGCGGACATACCGCCGTAGCCGATGGCGGCGTACAGCTCGTCCAGAGAGCCAAAGCGCAGCTGCTTCATCAGGGCGTCCAGCACCTGGTCGGAGGCGGTGACGGCGGCCAGGGTCAGCCCTGCGTGTTTCAGCTCCGATTCGAACATGGCGCGGCCGGTGGCGATGTTCTCCTCCCGCCGCTCCTTCTTGAACCACTGCCGGATCTTGTTGCGGGCCTCGTTGGACTTGCAGATCTTCATCCAGTCCCGGCTGGGCCCTTTGGCGGACTTGGAGGTGACGATCTCCACGATATCGCCGTTGGTCAGCGGGGTGTCGAAGGTGACCAGCCGCCCGTTGACCCGCGCCCCGGTCATGTGGTTGCCCACGGCGGAGTGGATGGAATAGGCGAAGTCGATGGGAGTGGCCCCGGCGGGGAGGGACTTCACGTCCCCGTTGGGGGTGAAGACGAACACCTCGTCGGCGAACATATCCACCCGCAGGGTGTGGACGAACTCGTCCGGGTCGGCGTCCTGCTGGCTCTCCAGCAGCTTGCGCACCCATTCGAATTCCTTTTCGCTGCCCAGCCTGTGGTTGGCCATGCCCTGCTTGTACTTCCAGTGGGCGGCCACGCCGTACTCGGCGGTCTGGTGCATCTCCCAGGTCCTGATCTGCACCTCGAAGGGGATGCCCTCCCGGCCGATGACGGTGGTGTGGAGGGACTGGTAGCCGTTGGGCTTGGGGGTGCCGATATAGTCCTTGAACCGGCCCAGCACCGGATTGAACATGTCATGGATGCAGCCCAGCACGTTGTAGCAGGCGGGGATGTCGTTCACGATGACCCGGAAGGCGTACAGGTCGAAGATCTCCTTGATGGTCTTGTTCTGGGCGTACATCTTGCGGTAGATGGAGTAGATGTGCTTCACCCGGCCGTAGACCTGGCACTGGATGCCCTCCTCGGCCAGCCGCTTTTCGATGCGCTCCTGCATACTGGCCAGAAACTCCGCGTGGGCGGAGGTGACCTCCGCCAGCTCCTGCTCCACCTCGTCGTAGGCCACCGAATCCAGGTAGCGCAGGGACAGGTCTTCCAGTTCCCATTTGATCTTCTGCATCCCCAGCCGGTGGGCGATGGGGGCGTAGATCTCCATGGTCTCCAGGGCCTTTTCCTTCTGCTTGGCGGTGGACTGGTACTGGAGGGTGCGCATATTGTGGAGCCGGTCGCACAGCTTGATGAGGATGACCCGCACGTCCCTGGCCATGGCCATGAACATCTTGCGCAGGTTCTCCATCTGCTCGTCCTCTTTGGAGGTGTAGTGGATGCGGGTCAGCTTGGAGACCCCGTCCACCAGTTCCGCCACCTGGCGGCCGAACAGCCGGGCGATCTCGTCGTAGGTGGCGTCGGTGTCCTCCAGACAGTCGTGGAGGAGGGCGGCGACGATGGAGTCCGGGTCCAGCTCCAGCTCGTTGACGATCTCCGCCACGGCGATGGGGTGGATGATATAGGGCTCCCCGCTCTTGCGGAGCTGGCCGCCGTGGTGGGCGTTGGCGTACTCAAAGGCGGAGCGGATGCGCTCCATATCGGCCATGCTGGTGGAGGCCGGGATATGCTTGATCAGTTGGGTGTAGCGCTCATGGGCGATGTCCATGGGAACGCCTCCTTTCGCGGGGATGAGACCCGATTCATTCCAGTATGGCCCGGAGCCGCCGCATGAGCTGGGACTGCTCCAGGTCCACCTTCTGCTCCGGCCGGCAGATGGCCACCGTGGTCTGGCCGCCGGTCCGCTCCCAGCGGATGAGCCCCCGGTCGTCCATCACGTGGAGGCACACCAGGACGCGGCCGTAGCAGCACCGGCCGGAGGGATCTTTGGCGGCCTGCCTGATGAGGGCGGGCCCGACGGGGACGGGACCGGCGGCGCACAGCTGCTCCAGCAGCCGCCACAGCCGGGCGAAGTCCTGCCGCCGGGGGAGAAGCAGCCCCGCCTCCCAGCGGGAGAGCGCCTCTCCCTCCCGGAGGCGGGCGTACAGCTCCCGTTCAAGCTGCGCCCGGGTGGGGGCGGGGCGCAGATCGCACAACTGCAGCTGGACGGCGCGCTCCCCCCGGAACTCGTTGATCTGCAGGGTAAAGATCAGATCCAGATGGTCCCCGGCGGACACACCGCAGGCGGCGGCGTTGGCGGAGAAGAAGATGGCGTCCAGGACCACCCCGTCCCGCCGGAGCTTCATTTTCAGATGGCGGCCGCCCCCCACATCGCAGCAGGACACCACCGCGGCGGAGCGGAGCAGGAACACCGGCCTGGGGTTGCCGGCGCCGAAGGGCTCCAGCGCGGACAGGGCCTCCGCCTGCCGCAGATCCAACAGGGAACAGTGTTCGATCTCCAGATCCACGTCGATCTCGGAGGTCATGGGCCGGCCGCCGGTGTACTCCGTCACCTGTTCCAAAAGGGCCGCCTTGAAAGCGGGGATGTTCTCCTCCCGGATGGTGAAGCCCGCCGCCAGGTGGTGGCCGCCGAATTCCTCCAGCAGGGGGGCGCACTTCTCCAGGGCGCGGAACAGGTGGAACCCCCCGAAAGAGCGGCAGGAGCCCTTCCCGATGCCATCCTCCAGAGAGATCATGACGGCGGGACAGGCGTATTTCTCCGCCAGGCGGGAGGCCACGATGCCCACAACCCCCTGGTGCCAGCCCTCGCCCGCCAGCACGATGGCGGGGGCGGTCTCCTCCGGGTGCTGTTCCAGATAGGCCTCGCACTCCTGGTCGATGGCCTGTTCGATGGCCTGCCGCTCCCGGTTCATCTGGCACAGCGTCTGCGCCAGATCCTCCCCGTGGGCGGGGATATCGGTGCGCAGCAGCTCCAGGGCCAGGTTGGTGCGGCCCATGCGGCCGGCGGCGTTGATGCGGGGGGCCAGGCCGTAGCCCACGTTGACGGTAGTGAGGGGGACGTTCTCGCACCCCGCCTCCCGCAGCAGCGCCCGGAGGCCCGGCCGCCTGGTGCGGCGCAGCAGCTCCAGCCCCAGGTGGACCAGGGAGCGGTTCTCGTCGGTGAGGCTCATCACGTCGGCCACGGTGCCGATGGCCGCCAGTTCGCCGTAGCGGCGGAGCACCCGGTCCCGCTCCCCCTCCGGGGCGAGGGCCATGGCCAGCTTCAGGGCCAGCCCCACGCCGCACAGCTCCTTGAAGGGATAGGAGCAGTCCGGCCGGCGGGGGTCCACCACGGCGGCGGCCTCGGGCAGATCGGTCTTGCAGTGGTGGTGGTCGGTGATGATCACGTCCAGCCCCAGGGAGCGGGCGTAGTCCACCTCGGCGCCGGCGGTGATGCCGCAGTCCACCGTGACGATGAGGGACACCCCCTGCCGTTTCAGCCGGTCGATGGCGGAGCGGTTGAGGCCGTAGCCCTCGTCCGCCCGGTCGGGGATGTAGCTGACCACGGCGCCCCCCCGCTCCTCCAGGAACTGAGAGAGCAGGGCGGTGGCGGTGATGCCGTCCACGTCGTAGTCCCCGTAGACGGCGATGATCTCGTTCTGGTCCAGGGCGGCCGTGATCCGGGCGGCGGCCCGGTCCATGTCCTTCATCAAAAAGGGGTCGTGGAACCGCTCCTCCCCATAGGAGAGGAAGCGGGCGGCCTCCTCGGGCCGGGTGAACCCCCGGGCGCACAGGACGGCGGCGCAGAGCGGGGGCAGGCCCGCCCGGACCGCCTCCGCCACCTCGGCCGGCGCGGGGGCCGGCTTCAGCGTCCACTGTTCGTATTTCATAAGTCGTTCCTCAAGGCGCAGACCCTCTCCCCCCGCGGCCTGACGAAGCGCCGTAGGGCAATACTCATAGATTTTATCATTATAGCAAATCTTTTTTCTCATTTCAACCGTTTCCCGCCGTTTGCGCCGCACTTTGAGAAATCGGCGGAATTTACACCGTATTTATTGATTTTTCCGGTGAAGGGGTGTACACTATATGGCTGATAACACTGGAGGAGGGGCTTTTATGGCGTTTACCTATGCCCAATATGAGCAGAGCGCGGCTTGTATCTGGGAAAAGCTGAACGGGTTCACGCCCCGGGTGGCCCTGATCCTCGGCTCCGGCCTGGGGTCCCTGGGGGACCGGGTGGAGGACGCCGTGGCCGTCCCCTACGGGGACGTGCCCCGGTTCAGGGAGTCCACCGCCCCCGGCCACAGGGGCCGGCTGGTGTTCGGAACGCTGGCGGGGCAGAGGGTGGCCGTCATGCAGGGCCGGGTGCACCACTATGAGGGCCGCTCCTATGAGGAGGTCGTCTACCCCCTGCGGGTGCTGCGGCTGCTGGGGTGCGATACCCTCGTCGTCACCAACGCCGCCGGCTGCGCCAACCCCGATTGGAACGCCGGCGACCTCATGCTCATCTCCGATCAGATCAAGCTGTTTTCCGAATCTCCCCTCCGGGGGGAGAACCTGCCCGAGTTCGGCCCCCGGTTCCCGGACTGCTCCCATCTGTACTCCCCCCGCCTCCGGGAGATCGCCCGGGCCGCGGCGAGGGAGGAGGGGATCGCGCTCCGGGAGGGCGTCTACTTCTACTGTTACGGCCCCCAGTTCGAGACCCCCGCCGAAGTCCGGGCGGCCCGCCTGCTGGGCGGGGACGCGGTGGGGATGTCCACCGCCCCGGAGGTCATCGCCGCCGTCCACTGCGGCATGGAGGTGCTGGGCTTCTCCCTGCTGTCCAACATGGCGGCGGGGCTTCAGGCACACCCCCTCACCGAGCGGGAGGTGCTCGAGGCGGGGGAGGCCGCCCAGGAGCGGTTTGCCCGGCTGGTGCTGGGCTGCCTGGAGAGGCTGGCATGACCACGCTGTTCATCCACGTCACCGCCCTGACGATGGACGGGGATTTCTCCGTCCTGCGGGACGGTTTCGTGGCCGTGTCGGGCACGGACATCTCCTATGTGGGGGCCGGGCGGCCCGCCGGGGAGTTCGACCGGATCATCGACTGTACCGGCAAGGTGATGATGCCCGGCCTCGTCAACGCCCACACCCACCTGCCCATGACCCTGCTGCGGGGCTACGGGGGCGGACACGACCTCCAGCACTGGCTCAACGACTGGATATTCCCCGCCGAGGCCGGACTGGACGGCAGGGCGGTGGCCGCCGGAGCGGCCCTGGGCCTGGCGGAGATGATCGCCTCCGGGATCACCTGCGTGGCGGACATGTACGACTGGACGGGATCCATCGCCACCCAGGTGCTGGCCTCCGGCATCTCGGCCAATCTGTCCATCGGGAGCACCTGCTTCTGCGACCCGGCGGATTTTGACCCGGAGACCTTTCGGGACTGCGCCCTCCAGCGGGCCGTCACCGAGGAGTGGCACAACGCGGGCGGCGGCCAGATCAGGGTGGACGCGTCCATCCACGGGGAGTACACCTCCAGCGCGCCCCTGTGGGAGTGGATGGCGGACTATGCCCGCGCCCACGGGCTGGGGATGCACGTCCACGTGTCCGAGACGGAGGCGGAGCACCGGGCCTGCCTGGCCCGACACGGGCTGACCCCCATCGGGACCCTGGACCGGTACGGCGTGTGGGACGTGCGGGCGCTGGCCGCCCACTGTGTCTACACCACCCCTGAGGACTGGGCGCTCATGGCCCGAAAGGGCGTGGCCTGCGTCCACAACCCCTGGTCCAATTTGAAGCTGGCCTCCGGGGTGGCGCCCATCCCGGCCATGCTGGCGGCGGGGGTCAACGTGGCCCTGGGCACAGACGGGGTGGCCTCCCACAACAGCACCGACCTGTTTGCTGACCTGAAACTGGCCGCGGTCCTCCACAACGGCGTGGGGCGGGACCCTTCCGCCATGACCGCCCGGACGGCGCTGGAGATGGCCACCGTCAACGGGGCGCGGGCGCTGGGCCGTCACACCGGCCGCATCGCCCCGGGATATACGGCGGATCTGATCCTGCTGGACTTCGAGGCCCCCAATCTGTTCCCCTGCCACGATATCGCGGAGAATGTGGCGTTCTCCGCCCACGGCTCCAACGTGGTGATGAATATGGCCCGGGGGACCGTCATATACCAAAACGGGACGTACCTGACCCTGGACGTGGACAAAATCAGAGATGAGGTCCGGCGGTACGCGCTGCCCCTGATTTTTGGCTGATTTGAGAAGGAGAGTTGAGACTATGGCCGGTTCCCAACCCAAAAAGAACACGTTTTTCGGCGGCGCGGCGATCCTGGCGGGGGGCATCATCATCGTCAAGATCATCGGCGCCCTGTATAAGATCCCCCTGGGCTGGATCCTGACCGACGCCGCCTTCGCCGACTTCAACATCGCCTACTATATCTATTCCCTGCTCATCGTCATCTCCACCGGCGGCCTGCCGGTGGCCCTGTCCAAGATGGTGTCCGAGGCCTGTACCACCGGCCGGGGCAATCAGGTGCAGAAGGTGTTCCGCATCTCCTTGGCGGCGTTCTGCACGCTGGGCACCATCACCTGCGCCGTCATGTTCCTGTTTCCCCATCAGCTGGCGGACCTGATGAACAACAGCCGCAGCTATTGGAGCATCCTGGCCCTGGCCCCGGCCCTGTTCTTCATCTGCCCCCTGTCCGCCATGCGGGGCTATTTCCAGGGCCACTCCCTCATGGGCCCCACCGCCGTCTCCCAGATCATCGAGGCCATGTGCAAGCTGGTGTTCGGCCTGTCCCTGGCCTGGCTCCTGGTCAGCAGGGGGGTGGACGAGTCCATCGCCGCCGGCGGCGCCATCGTGGGCGTCAGCATTGGCTGCGCCCTGGCGGCGGCGTATATGTTCTTCGTCTACCGGCGCTACCGGGCCAAGGCCCCCGCTTATGACGACACCCCCGACGGGTCCGGCGAGATCTTCCGCACCCTGGTGGCCCTGGCCGTGCCCATCACCCTGGGCTCCTCGGTGATGGCGGTGGCCAATCTGATCGACGCCAGCCTGGTCATGGGCCGTCTCCAGGACGCGGTGGGCCTGCTGGAGGACGACGCCGCCACCCTGAAGGGGGTCTATGACAAGGCCATCACCCTCTACAATCTGCCCACCCAGTTCATGGTGCCCCTCACCGCCAGCGTCATCCCGGCGGTGTCCGCGGCCATCGCCGTGCGCAACCACAAACAGGCCGCCCTGGTCAGTGAGACTGCCCTGCGCACCACCGCCCTTCTGGCTATCCCCGCCGGCGTGGGCCTGTCCGTGCTGGGGCAGCCCATCATCCGCCTGCTGTTTCCCAGCACCGACGTGGTCCTTGGCGGCCAGATCCTGTCGGTGCTGGGCTTCGCGGCCATCGCCGTGTGCCTGATGCTGGTGTGCAACTCCATCATGCAGGCGTACAAGATGGCTACCCTCACCATGGTCACCACCATCATCGGCTGCGTGCTCAAGGTGCTCATGAACTACTTCCTGGTGGCCGTCCCGGAGATCAACATCAGGGGGGCCGGTTTCAGCACCCTGGCCTGTTTCGGGACCGTGGCGCTGCTGGACCTCATCATCATCAGGCTGGTGCTGCCCAAGTCCCTCAGCTATCTCCGGGTGTTCGTCAAGCCGGTGCTCAACTCCGCGGTGATGGGCCTGGCCGTCTGGGCCGTGTACGGCCTGACCTCCCGGGTCCTGGCCGGCGTGGGCCCCTTCGGGGACGGGAACGCCCTCTCCAACCTGGGCAACGCCGCCTGCGTGGTCATCGCCATGGGGGTGGGGGTGGTGGTCTACTTCGCCCTGGTCCTGCTGACCCGGGCCATCTCCAAAGACGACCTCTCCCTTATGCCAAAAGGGGACAAGATCGCCAGGCTGCTCAGGCTGCGCTGACCGGGCGGGACCGCCGGCGGAGCGATTCCAGCGGATGGAAAAAACGGAATGCCCTGGTTTATTTGTAAAAATTCTGCGCTTTTGGCGTTTTGAACGAGAAAAGTGCTTGCATTGGGAGCGAAAGTATGGTAGATTTTTTGGAGAAAGAAAAGTACACCCTTGATGACCTGATCGAGATCGTCCGCATCCTTCGCGCTCCGGGGGGCTGCCCCTGGGATATGGAGCAGACCCACCAGTCCATCCGGCGGGGTCTGCTGGAGGAGTCCTACGAGTTGGCCGAGGCCATCGACGAGAACTCCCCCGAGCACATGAAGGAGGAGCTTGGGGACGTTCTCCTGCAGGTCATCTTCCACGCCTCCATCGAGGAGGACGCCGGCCGGTTCGACCTGGACGGCGTGGCCGACGGGGAGTGCCGCAAGCTCATCTACCGCCACCCCCATGTGTTTGGGGACGTGACGGTCAGCTCCACCGGCGAGGTCCTGTCCAACTGGGAGGAGCTCAAGAAGAAGGAGAAAGGGCAGGCCTCCCAGGCCGACGCAGTGGACGCGGTGGCCAGGACCCTTCCGGCCCTGTGGCGGGCGGAGAAGGTCCAGAAGAAGGCCGCCAAGGTGGGCTTCGACTGGCCGGACGTGTCCGGCGCGCTGGACAAGCTGTCGGAGGAGACGGCGGAGCTGAAGGCGGCCGCCGCCGGGCAGGGCGATCCGGCGGAGGAGCTGGGGGATCTGCTGTTCGCCGCGGTGAACGCCGCCCGGTTTTTGAAGGTGGACCCGGAGGACGCCCTCCAGGCCGCCAGCGACAAGTTCGCCGCCCGGTTCCGCCGGATGGAGGAACTGGCAAAGGGGAGAGGCCGGAGCCTGGACGAACTCTCGCTGACGGGGCTTGACGAGCTGTGGAACGAGGTAAAGCAGGCGGAGACCAGGGCTTAACAGCGCGAAGCGCGCTTTAAGTATAGCGGGAGACCGCGCGCACACCCGAGAAAATTATTTGGAGGTATTGTCATGAATAAAACCGAACTCATCGCTGCCGTGGCCGAGAAGGCCAACCTGTCCAAGAAGGATGCCGACGCCGCCATTTCCGCCGTTGTCGCCTCCATCACCGAGGCCCTGTCCAAGGGCGAGAAGGTGCAGGTGGTGGGCTTTGGCACCTACGAGGTGAAGGCCCGCTCCGCCCGCATGGGCCGCAACCCCCAGACCAAGAAGGAGATCGAGATCCCCGCGACCAAGGTCCCCGTGTTCAAGGCCGGCAAGGCCCTGAAGGACGCGGTGGCAAAGTAATCGCTGACCCCCATAAATCGAGGGCGGCCTCCCGTATGGGAGGCCGCCCTTCTGCGTCTCGTTATACGCTGGCGGCGACTTTGTCCCGCAGTTTGAAGCACAGGGGGAACAGCACGCCGCCTGCCGCGTTGCCCAGGGTGATGACGATGAGGCACAGCAGCGTCCGGGGGCTCCAGGCCCCGGCCACGGCGAAGTAGAACATGTCGGCCACGCAGTGTTCGAACCCCGCCAGGATGAACACCGTCACCCCGAACATGAGGCCCAGGTACTTGCCGATGGGGTGGGGGTTCTTCTGGTAGCTCTCCACCGCCAGATAGATGAGGATGTTGCAGAAGATGCCCAGGAGGAACAGGGAGGGGAGGGAGTCGCCGGTCTTGGCTGCGGCCATGCCGGCGGCCTTCTCCGCCATGGCGGCCCCGACCCGGGTGGCGCGGAGGAGCAGGGCGGTCAGCTCCGCCCCCGTCAGGTTGCCCAGCCACACCAGCCCCAGGAAGCCCAGGTAGGCGGGGGTGGGCTGATTGGGCAGGGCGCACACCTTGCCGGTGAACAGGTTCAGCCCCAGGGTACACACCATGAACAGCCCTACGCAGAAGAACACCGCCCCCAGCACCTTATTGTCCAGGGACAGGAACACCGCGCCCCCGATGGAGATGGACGCCCCGGCCAGCACCGCCAGCACAAAATTGTTCAGATACTTCATGAGAGACCCTCCTCAAAGCTGTTTGTACATGGCCCCGGCGTCAGCCTTGCCCACGATCTCGGCCACCGACAGCACCTCTACCTTTACGGTCTTGTCGCCGAATTTCAGCTCCAACACGTCCCCAATCTTCACGTCGTAGGAGGCCCGGGCCTCCTTGCCGTTTGCCAGGATGCGGCCGTTGTCGCAGGCCTCGTTGGCCACGGTGCGCCGCTTGATGAGCCGGGAGACCTTCAACCACTTGTCCAGACGCATAAGTAATGCTCCTTTACAGTTTTTTGAGGTATTGGGCGGCGGACTTCAGCATCAGCCGCTTGGTGCCCACCCCGTCGAAGGCGATCTCCAGCAGCACATCGCCGCCGATCTTCTGGGCGGAGGTCACCATCCCCCGGCCGAAGGCCTTGTGCTCCACCGCGTCCCCCGGCTGGATGCCGGGCAGGGAGACGGGGGGCTTGGCCGCCCCGCCCCCTGTGGCGGATGGCCGGGAGGACGCGGGCCGGGAGGCGGGAGCCCCCGGCCTGGGATGGGCGGAGGCCGCCTCCGGCCGGCGGGGATAGCCGCCGGTATAGCTGCCCGTATTCCGTTCCCGGACGGGCCAGCCGCCGGCGGCGCGGCCCTCGCGCCCATAGGGACTCCGGTAGGAGGGACGGGGGGTCTGGTCGAAGTCGTCCCAGTCCCGGTCACGGGCGGCGTAGGGGTCTAAGTAGGACCGGCCGGAGGCCTCGATGAGCTCCGCCGGGATCTCCCCCGCGAACCGGGAGGGCCGGTTGTTGGCGGTGTGGCCAAAGAGCATCCGCTGCCCCGCGCAGGTGAGCACCAGCCGTTCCTTGGCCCGGGTGAGGGCCACGTAGCACAGCCGCCGCTCCTCCTCCATCTCCTCCTGCTCCCCGATGGAGCGGAGGCCGGGGAAGATGCCCTCCTCCATGCCCACCACGAACACCACCGGGAACTCCAGCCCCTTGGCGGAGTGCATGGTCATGAGGACCACCGCGTCCTCGCCGGGGTCGTGGCTGTCGATGTCGGTGTACAGGGCGACTTCGTCCAGAAAGCCGGCCAGGGAGGGCTCCTCGGCGTTCTCCATGTACCCGTTGATGGAGGTCAGCAGCTCCCGCACGTTCTCTAAGCGGGTGCGGCTCTCCACGTCGTTTTTCATCTGGAGCATGGCGGCGTAGCCGGTGCGGGAGACCACCTCGTCATAAAAGGCGGGCAGCTCCATGGTCTGGGACAGGCCGGTCAGCTCCTCCATGAGCTTCACGAACTGGCCCAGCCGGGCGGCGGATTTCTGCAGGTCCGGCCAGTCGGCGGCGTGGGAGATGACCTCCCACAGGGACAGTCCCTTTTCCGCCGCGATGGCCCGGGCCTTGTCCACGGTGGTGTTCCCGATGCCCCTGGGCGGGTTGTTGATGATACGGCTCAGCCGCAGATCGTCGGCGTGGTTGTGGACGGCGCAGAGGTAGGACAGCATGTCCTTCACCTCCGCCCGGTCGAAGAACCTTGTGCCCCCGATGACCCGGTAGGGGATGCCGTTGCGTTTCAGGGCCACTTCCAGCTGGTTGGACTGGGCGTTCATCCGGTAGAGGACGGCGTGATCCTTCCACTTCCGGCCCGCCCGCCAGCCGTCCATGATCTGCCCCGCCACGTACTGGGCCTCGTCGCTCTCGTTCATGGCGGTGTAGAGGGTGACCTTGTCCCCCTCTCTGCCCGCCGTCCACAGCTCCTTGCCCTTGCGGCTCTGGTTGTTCTGGATGACCGCGTTGGCCGCCGCCAGGATGTTTTTGGTGGAGCGGTAGTTCTGCTCCAGCCGGATGGTGCGGCAGTCCCGGTACTGGTCCTCAAAGGAGAGGATGTTCTCGATGGTGGCCCCCCGGAACCGGTAGATGGACTGGTCGTCGTCCCCCACCACGCAGATGTTCTTCCGGCCCCCGGCCAGCAGGGAGGCCAGCAGATATTGCAGATTGTTGGTGTCCTGGTACTCGTCGATGAGTACGTAGCGGAATTTTCTCTGATAATATTCCCGTACGTCATCGTGCTCCTGGAGCAGCCGCACCGTGTGGAGGATGATGTCGTCGAAGTCCAGGGCCCCGGCCTCCCACAGCCGCTTCTCATAGGCGGCGTACAGCCGGGCGATCCTCTGCAGCCGGTAGTCCCCGGAGCTGTCCGCGTCCTTTGTGAAGTCGGCGGAGAGCTGGAGTTTGTCTTTGGCCCTGGAGATGGCCGCCAGCACCGAGCGGGGCGGGAACTGCTTGTCGTCCATGTTCAGTTCCTTGAGGCAGTCCTTCATCACCCGCACCGAGTCGTCGGTGTCGTAGATGGTGAAGGAGGCGGGGAACCCCAGCTTTTCGATGTCCCGGCGCAGGATGCGCACGCAGGCGGAGTGGAAGGTGGAGGCCCAGATGTCGTTTGCCGAGGGCCCCAGCATTTTGGCGAGGCGCTCTTTCAGCTCCCCCGCCGCCTTGTTGGTAAAGGTGATGGCGATGATGGTCCAGGGGGGCGCCGGATCCACGGCGCACAGCCGGTCGGCCCGGTCCTTTTGCGCCTTGTCGGGGTGGGCGGCGTAAGTCCTCAGAAAGGCCAGGTCGTCCTCGGTGATCCAGTCCGGCACGTCCTCGCAGTCGGAGCCCTTGCCGTAGCGGATGAGGTTGGCCACCCGGTGGATGAGCACGGTGGTCTTGCCCGAGCCCGCCCCCGCCAGCAGCAGGAGGGGCCCCTCGGTGGCCAGCACGGCCTTGCGCTGCTCCGGGTTCAGGGTTTTGTAGTTCAGGGCGATGGCGGCCCGGCGGGCCCGGCAGAATTCCAGTTGTTGGCTGGGAGACAGCATGAGATCAGTCCTTCGTGTGTAGTACTGCCATTATAGCAGAAGGAACGGGGAAGGGCAATTTTTATTTTCCCGGCAAGGGCATTTGATCGGATATGGTATAAACTCCCTCCCGCCTGTCCACAATAGGGCCGGAGGTGTTATCATGAACAAGAAACGCAGCTGGCTCGAAACCCTTGGGGACTTTATCTCGGGGAAGGGATTCTATCTGGTGGTGCTGGTGTGCGTGGCGGCCATCGCCCTGTCCGGTTACTATCTGGTGCGGGGCGTCCGGGGCACCCTGGATGACGCGGGCGGCCAGCCCGTGTCGGGCACGGCCCACATCGCCGAGAGCAGCCCGCCCACGGTAAAACCGTCGTCCGCCCCCACGGCGAAGCCGTCCGCGGCGCCCACCGCGAAGCCCACGGCCCCCGCCGCCACCGACGCGCCGGCGTCCACGCCCGCCCCCACGGCGAAGCCGTCCGCCGCGCCCACCGCAAAGCCCACCGCGCCCGCTACCGCCGCGCCCGCGCCCACCCCTGCCGCCCTGGTCTTTACATGGCCGGTGAACGGCTCGGTGCTGGCCGACTTCTCGGTGGACGCCCTGGCCTATGACGTGACCATGGCCGACTGGCGCACCCACGCCGGCCTGGACCTGTCCGCCGATGTGGGCACCAAGGTCAAAGCCGCCGCCGCCGGCACCGTGGCCTCCGTCGAACAGGACGACCTGATGGGCACGGTGGTGACCATCGACCACGGCGACGGACTCACCAGCGTGTACGCCAACCTGGCGGCCACCCCCACCGTGAAGAAGGGGGACAGCGTGACCACCGGAACCGTGATCGGCGCGGTGGGCCGCACCGCCGCCGCCGAGATCGGCCAGGCCAACCACCTGCACTTCGCTATGTATAAGGACGACAGGGCGGTGGACCCCAGGGATTACCTGCCCCAGTGACACAAAAGGCCCGGCGCGCCGCGCGCCGGGCGTTTTGTGCGCTTTGCCCCTTCCATTTTGCGCGAAAAGGTGATATAATCCCCCCGAACGCTGAAAAGGGGAGGATGGGCCTTTGTCAGACCGGGAAAACGACTTCTCCCAGGGGATCATCCCCGGCAACATCATGAAGCTGGCCCTGCCCATGACGGCAGCCCAGCTGGTGAACGTGCTGTACAGCGTGGTGGACCGCATCTACTTAGGGCATCTGCCGGACAGCGACCACCTGGCCCTCACCGGCATCGGGGTGGCCATGCCCATCATCACCATCCTCATGGGCTTCGCCAACCTGTGCGGCACCGGCGGCGCGCCCCTGTGCTCCATCAGCCGGGGGGAGGGAGACGACGGGGAGGCCGAGCGCATCCTGGGCAACTCCTTTACCCTGCTGCTGATCCTGGGGGTGCTGTCCACCGCCTTTTTCCTGGTGTTCAAACGGCCCATCCTCTATCTGTTCGGCGCCAGCGACGCCACCTTCCCCTACGCCGACGGCTATATGACCATCTACCTCTGCGGCACCCTGTTCGTGATGATCAGCCTGGGGATGAATCCCTTCATCAACGCCCAGGGCTTCGGCCGCACCGGGATGATGACCGTCCTGCTGGGGGCGGCTGCCAACATCGTATTGGATCCCATCCTCATCTTCGGCTTCCACATGGGGGTCCAGGGGGCGGCCCTGGCCACCATCGTCTCCCAGGGGCTGTCCGCCGTGTGGGTGCTGGCCTTCCTGGTGGGGAAGAAGGCCATCCTGCGGCTGAAGCTCCCCTGTCTCCGGTTGGAGATCGGGCGGGTGAAGCGCATCGTGGCCCTGGGCCTGTCCGGCTTCTTCGTGAACCTGACCAACAGCCTGGTCCAAGTGGTGTGCAACGCCACCCTCCAGGCCTACGGCGGCGACCCCTACGTGGGGGTGATGACCATCATCAACTCCCTCCGGGAGGTGTTCATCATGCCGGTCCACGGCCTCACCAACGGCTCCCAGCCGGTGGAGGGCTACAACTACGGCGCCCGGAAATACCAGCGCGTCCGGGAGTCCATCCGGTTCAGCGTGGGGATCACGGTGGTCTACTCCGCCCTGTTCTGGGCGGTGGCCATGGCCTTCCCCGGCCTGCTCATCCGGATCTTCAACGACTCCCCGGATATCATCGCCATCGGCGTCCCCGCCCTGCGGATCTACTTCGGGATGTTCCTCTTCATGTCCCTCCAGCTGGCGGGGCAGGGGGTGTTTACCGGCCTGGGCCGGTCCAAACAGGCGGTGTTCTTCTCGCTTCTGCGCAAGGCCATCATCAACGCGCCGCTGACCGTGCTGCTGCCCCTGTGGGGGATGGGTACCACCGGCGTGTTCGTAGCGGAGGCGGTCTCCCAGCTGGTGGGCGGGCTGGCCTGCTTCATCACCATGTACTTCACCGTATATCGGCCCCTGGGCCGCCTGGCCGACGGCGAGCCGCCGGAGGGGTGAGCGGGGACGGCCATTCCCGTGTGTCTGTCGGAACGGAGGGGAGCAGACGTGAGAAACATCGCCATCGTGGAGGACGAGGACGCCGCCGCCCAGCGGCTGGCGGAATATGTGCAGCGGTACGCCGCCGGGACCGGCCAGGAGTTCAACGTCGTCCGTTTCCCCAACGGCGCGGAATTCCTCCGGGACTATCAGACGGTATACGCCGTGGTGTTCATGGACATCCAGATGCCGGAGAAAAACGGCATGGACACCGCCATCGAACTGCGGAAGCATGACAGGAACGTCTCCCTCATGTTCATCACCAACCTGGCCCAGTACGCCCTGCGGGGGTATGAGGTGGACGCGGTGAGCTACCTGCTCAAGCCGGTGAGCTATTACGACTTCTCCCTGAAGTTCAAAAAGGCACTGGATATCTACGTCATGAACGAGGAGCGGTCCTTTACGGTGAACACTCCGGGCGGGCTGTGCCGAATCTCCACCGATAAGCTGATGTATGTGGAGATCATTCGCCACCGGCTGTACTACCACCTGATCGACGACGTGATCGAGATGACCGGCATCCTCTCCAATGTGGAGCGGGAACTCAGCGCCCACGGGTTCCTGCGCTGCAACAAGTGCTATCTGGTGAACCCCAAGTTCATCACCCGGGTGAAGGGGTACGACGTGCGGATCGGCAACGAGACCCTGCAGATCAGCCGCCCCCGCCGGGCGGAGTTCATGGCGGAGCTGGCCAACTGGTACGCCGGCTCCAGAGGGGAGGGGTGACGATGGAGATCGGATTCGTCTACCGGGCGATCATATTGGAGTTCCTGTTTGAGCTGTATGTGTTCTATTTCCTCATCGCCGGGAAGCTGGACCGGGCCCCCCGGTTCCCCCTCCGGTTTCTGGCGGGTGCGGCGGCCATGCTGGCTGTCGCCTTCCCGGTGGCCTGTTTCTATCAGACCTTTGGCGGCAACGTGTGGGGACGCAGCTTCCTCTACCTGTTCCTGTTCGCCGCTTCGGTGCTCCAGATGGGCTTCTGCTTTGAGGAGCGGCGCTCCACCGTGCTGTTCTGCTGCTCCATGGCCTACGCCGCCCAGAACATGACCTACAAGCTGTTCCTCCTGCTGTGGTGCGGCCTGCGGCAGACCGGCGTCTGCGACGGATGGGGGGAGCGGTTTGAGCTCTACTACCATCTGCTCTATTACATCTTCTTCTTCGCGGCCGCGGCGGCGGTGTACTTCCTCCTGGTCCGGCGGCTGCTGCCCTATCTGTCCAACCGGCGGCTGGATCACGGCCTGCTGGCCCTGTCCCTGCTGATCCTGGGCCTGACGGTGATTCTGTGCTCCTTTGAGGACATCTATTTCGACGCCCTCAGCGTGGGCGGGGAGAACCGCTTTGAGGTGTGGGAGTACTTCGTGCTGCGGCAGACGGGGAACTGCTTCTCGGTGATCTGCTGCGCCGTGGTGCTGCTGCTCAGCTTCAAGACGGTGGAGGCGAAGGAGCTCCAGCAGCAGCTGGCCTATCTCCGCCACGCCATCCACCAGAGCCAGCGGCAGTATGAGATCTCCAAGGACACCATCGACCTCATCAACGTGAAGTGCCACGACATCCGCTACCGGCTGGGGACCATGGCCACGGCCGGCGAAGGGGTGACGGCGGAGGCGGTGGACGACCTGCAGAAGTCCATCTCCATCTACGACTCCGCCGTGGAGACGGGCAACCATCTGCTGGACGTGCTGCTCACCGAAAAGAGCCTCTACTGCGAGCAGCACGGCATCACCTTCTCCTGCATGGCCGACGGGGGGCGGCTGTCCTTTCTCCGGGACGGCGATCTGTACTGCCTGTTCGGCAATATCATCGACAACGCCCTGGAGGCCGCCCGCCGGGTTCCCGACCGGGAGCGCCGGGTGGTGAACCTGGTGGTGAAGGCCCGGGGGGACATCCTGCTGATCCAGGAGGACAACTACTTCGAGGGGGAGCTGACCTTCAAAGACGGCCTGCCCCTGACCACCAAGGAGGACAAGGGGTACCACGGCTTCGGCACCCAGTCCATCCGCATGATCGTCCGCCAGTACGGCGGGGAGATGACCGCTTCGGCGGAGGACGGGGTGTTCCACCTGAACATCCTGTTCGCGCCGGAGTCCGTCAGTCCAGCTTCTGGAAGCGGAGCGACAGAATAAGTAATTAAAAAGCAGTTGGAGGAACGCCCATTGTCAGTGGGCGTTCCTTTTTTTATAATGCAGGCAAGTTCCGGCCCGGCGGAAAAAGTGACCGGCGGGGCGGAAAATATCGGAAAAAAGGAGCGAGATCACATGAAAAAGAACATCCTTGCGATCCTTCTGGCGGCGGCCATGCTGCTGGCCCTGTGTGCCTGCAACAACCAGCCTGCGGCGGGCACCAATCCCCCCGCCAGCAATCCTCCCGCCAGCGAGCAGCCCTCCAACGCCCCCGAGGCCCCCTTCGGCGGCGACATGCTGGTGGACTTCGCGAATGGCGCCGACCCCACCGGCAACGTGTTCGCCTCTGACGGCTGGTCCAACGGCAGTGTGTTCAACACCTTCTGGAAGGCCGACTACCTCACCTACTCCGACGGCCAGATGCACCTCGGCATCGGCGACGCCAACGGCGAGGTGGAGCAGGGCTACTACTCCGGCGAGGCCCGCACCAACCTGTACTACGGCTACGGCGACTATGTGGTCAGCATGAAGCCCGCCAAGGTGGAGGGCACCGCCAGCACCTTCTTCACCTGCACCGGCCCCTATGACATCAACGCCAACGGCGAGGAGAACCCCTGGGACGAGATCGACATCGAATTCCTGGGCAAGGACACCACCGGCGTCCAGTTCAACTACTTCGTCAACGGCCAGGGCGGCCATGAGTACTGGTACGACCTGGGCTTCGACGCCTCCGAGGAGTTCCATGAGTACGGCTTCCGCTGGACCCAGGACTCCATCACCTGGTACGTGGACGGCGAGGGCGTTTACACCGTCACCGCCTCCGCGGAGAATCCCCTGCCCGCCACTCCCGGCCGCATCCTGATGAACTACTGGTGCGGCACCACCGACGCCGAGGGCTGGATGGGCAAGTACGAGCTCTCTGACGCCACCGCCGACTACAAGTACGTCAAGACCTCCGCCGTGGGCGCCCCCCTGATCCCCGACAACGGCGAGTACCGGGTGGCCTTTACCAACGGCTTCCCCGAGGACGGCAGCTGCTTCGCCTCCGACGGCTGGTCCAACGGCTCCGTGTTCAACACCTTCTGGAAGGGCGATATGGCCACCTTCAGCGACGGCCAGCTGCACTTGCACATCTCCGACGCCAAGGGCGAGGTGGAGCAGGGCTATTACTCCGGCGAGACCCGAACCAACCTCCACTACGGCTTCGGCAACTACCGGGTCAGCATGAAGCCCGCCAAGGCGGAGGGCACCGCCAGCACCTT
>CANRFU010000005.1 GCA_947629975.1 uncultured Oscillospiraceae bacterium
AGGAGTTTTTTCACCTTTATCGGTATAACCTCTTTTCAACCCCGCCACTATGGCGGGGTTTTCTTTTGACAAAAAAGGCCCCGGAACACCGTTCCGGGGCCTTTGCCGTATGTGTCGGTCAGTTGCCGGTCTCCTTGAGCTGCTTGGCGATCTCCTCGGCCAGGTTCTCCTGCTTCTTCTCGATGCCCTCGCCCTTTTCAAAGCGGACGGCGTCCAGGAGCTTCACGGAGCCGCCCAGAGCCTTGGCGGCGGAGTTCATATACTGCTCCACGGTCATGGTGTTGTCCTTCACGAACTCCTGCTGGAGCAGGCAGTTCTCGGCGTAGAACTTGTTCAGCTTGCCGAGGACGATCTTCTCCTTGACCTGGGCGGGCTTGCTGGCCATCTTGGGGTCGTTGTCCATCTGGACCAGCATGATCTTCTTCTCCTCGTCCAGCACGTCCTGGGTGACCTGGGACTTGTCCAGGAAGCGGGGATTCAGAGCGGCGATCTGCATGGCCAGGTCCTTGCCGATGGCGGTGGCGTCGATGCCGCCGGAGACCTCCAGGTTGACCAGCACGCCGATCTTGCCGCCGGCGTGGACATAGGCCACGGAGGTGCCGGCGTCGTAGAAAGCGAAGCGGCGGACGTGGATGTTCTCGCCGATGGTGAGGACCATCTCCTGCTGCTGCTGGGCCACGGTGAGGGTGCTGCCGGCGAAGCCGCACTCCATGAGGGCGTCCAGGTCGGCGGGCTTGTTCACGATGATGGTGGCGGCCACGCCCTTGACGAAGTCCACGAACTTCTCGTTGCGGGAGACGAAGTCGGTCTCGGAGTTGACCTCCACCACCACGCCCACGCCGTCCTCGACCACGGCGTAAGCCATGCCCTCGGCGGCGATGCGGCCGGCCTTCTTCACAGAGGCGGCCAGGCCCTTCTCACGCAGCCACTCAACGGCCTTGTCCATATCTCCCTCGGAAGCGGCCAGGGCCTTCTTGCAGTCCATCATGCCGCAGCCGGTCTTCTCACGCAGGGTCTTGACATCCTGTGCAGTAATAGCCATATATCGTTACCTCCAAATAGTCAGATGTGAAAGGGGAGAGGCCCTTATTCGGCGGCCTCGGCCTCAGCCCCGGGAGCGGCCTCTCCGGCGGGGGCGTCCACGCCCTGACGGCCCTCCTGCACGGCGTTGGCGATGACGGAGGAGATCAGCTTGATGGCGCGGATGGCGTCGTCATTGCCGGGGATGACGTAGTCGATCTCGTCGGGGTCGCAGTTGGTATCCACGATGGCCACGATGGGGATGTTCAGCTTGCGGGCCTCGTTGATGGCGTTGCGCTCCTTGCGGGGATCGACGACGAACAGCGCGCCGGGGAGCTTCTTCATCTCGACCACGCCGCCCAGGTACTTCTCCAGCTTGGAGATCTCGCCCATCAGCTTCATGACTTCCTTCTTGGGGAGCATGTCAAAGGTGCCGTCCTCCTGCATCTTCTTCAACTGGTTCAGACGGTCCACGCGGGTGCGCATGGTCTTGAAGTTGGTCATCATGCCGCCCAGCCACCGGGCGTTGACAAAGTACATGCCGCAGCGGGTGGCCTCTTCCCTGATGGCGTCCTGGGCCTGCTTCTTGGTGCCCACGAACAGGACGGACTGACCGCCCGCCGCCAGTTCCTTCACGAAGGAGTAGGCCTCCTCCAGCTTCTTCACGGTCTTCTGCAGGTCGATGATATAGATGCCGTTCCGCTCCGTGTAGATGTAAGCGGCCATCTTGGGGTTCCACCTGCGGGTCTGGTGGCCGAAGTGTACGCCGGCCTCCAGCAGCTGCTTCATAGATACGACTGCCATGTTTTGTTTTCCTCCTGTTTTTTTGTTGTTACCTCCGGGAGCCTCATTCCCCCAGCCCATTCCCATGGGGAACACCGGGCGGGAAGTCCGCCCCCGTGCGGAATACCGAACCATTCTACCACGGCGGATCCGGGAACGCAAGAGTTTTTTCGGGTTTTTATCATAAATTTTCCCTAAAAAAACGGGAGGGCCAAAGGCCCTCCCGTGTACCGGCACCCCCCGCCATGGCCGTGCCGCCCTCATTAAAAACCTGCACGTTCCATGCAGGTGGGTCGCCTCCGTTGGCCTTTACCGCTTCCAACTTCCGGAGTCCCCCGAAGGGGGCCGGGAGGCCTGCGAACCAGTCTCCGAGGGGGCGTCCCTTATTAAAAATGTGGGTTTTAACAAAGGCGAAGTTCACGTAGTTAAAACCCGGCAGGGGGGAGATGGCTCACTCTTCCTCGTCTTCCTCCGCGAACAGGTCCTCCATAAAGCGGTCGTAGACCTCATTCAGCTCGTTTTCGTCGTCGATGTCGGCCAGCAGCTCCTCGCCGTCCTGCTCGATCACCTGTAACAGGATCAGGCCGAAGTCCTCGTCGTCCTCGTCCATGTCGGCGGGGACGAAGGCCATATACTCCTTGCCCTTGTGCTCCAGTGTGCCCAGGTGCTCCAGCTCGAATTCATTGCCCTCGTCGTCGGTGACGGTGACAAAGTCGGGACCGTACTCCTCGCTCATGGTCATGCCTCCTCTTGTTGGGGTCGACTCTATTGTAACCGCTGCCGGAGAAAAAAGCAAGAGGGAACCGCGGGAAAATCCTCCCGGCGGGTCTGACCGGGCCGCGTAAGGAATTCTTAAGATTTTGCCCCGGGGTTGGGGTGGACAAATGGGTTTTGATGTGATATAATCCACAACATATTGGGCTGGTATGTCCTTTTCAGCCCGGAGAGGGAAGATACGCGCCGCGTGAGAAACGGCGGGAACCATATACCCATTTACGGAGGAACCCACTATGGCAGAACAATACCGAACCAGATACTCCGGCGACGGAAGCTGGGACCGGCAGGGCGGGTCCGGGGGCCAGCCCCGCCGCCGGAGCTACCGGGAAAAGCGCCCCATCACCCGGCCCGTCTGGATCACCGTCCTGATCCGGATCATCCAGGTGCTGGGCACCCTGGTGCTGGTGGGCGCGGTTACCGGCATCTTCATGGTCATCTACGCCGCCGTCTACGTCAGGACCTCCATCATGCCCCGGGCGGAGATCGACTTCTCCGTCTACACCATGGACGAGAACTCGGTGATGTACTACATCGACCCGGACACCGGGGCGGAGGTGGAGTGGCTCACCCTCCACGGCAGCGAGCGGCGCGAGTACGTGAAGTACGAGCAGATCCCGGAAAACCTGATCAACGCCTTCGTGGCCATCGAGGACAAGCGGTTCTGGGACCACCACGGGGTGGACTGGTACCGCACCGCCGGCGCCTTCCTGAATATGTTCCTGTCCATGCGGGACAACTTCGGCGCGTCCACCATCACCCAGCAGACCATCAAGAACGTCACCCACTACGACGACGTCACCGTCACCCGCAAGATCCTGGAGATCTTCACCGCCCTGGAGACGGAGAAGAAGTATAAAAAGGAAGACATCCTGGAGCTGTATATGAACGTCATCCCCCTGGGCTGCGGGTGCTACGGGGTCCAGGCCGCCTCCCAGTACTACTTCGGCAAGGACGTGTCCGAGCTGGACCTGGCCGAGTGCGCAAGCCTTGCCGGCATCACCAACGGCCCGTCCCTGTACAGCCCCTACGGGATCGTCCACACCACCCGGTACAAGTGTTTGGACTGCGGTACCTACAACAACGACCCCGAGGCCGAGTGCGACGGCTGCGGCGCCATCCACTACGGCCCCGCCGAGACCTGGGACAACCGCCGGTGGAACAAGGCCCGGCAGCAGACCATCCTGCGGGAGATGCTCAACAAGGACGACGGGGAGACCGGGGAGGGGGAGCCCTCCCTGCTGAACAAGATCCGGACCTGGATCTTCGGAGAGGAGAAGGAGTACCACTATATCACCCAGGAGGAGTACGACCAGGCGGTTGCCGAGACGCTGGTGTTCACCCGGGACGATCCCAACGCGGGGGACCCCGACGACGGCGATCCCGACGACGGCGATCCCGATGACAGCGCCGACGTCTCCTACCTCTACAACTGGTATCAGGAGCAGGCCATCAGCGAGGCCATCGACCTGGTGGTGCAGAGCGGGCTGGACCGGAAGGTAGCCAGCCACATGGTGTACAGCGGCGGGCTGAAGATCTACACCGCCTACAATCCCAAGGTCCAGGCCGTGGTGGACCAGGTGTACGACGACCCGTATGAGGTGGACTACACCTCCCCCAGCACCGGGCAGAAGCTCCAGTCCAACATCACCATCGTGGACAACTCCACCGGCTATGTGGTGGCCATGGGCACCACCTTCCCCAAGACCACCAACCGGGGCTGGAACTACCCGGTGGACACCGTGAAGCAGCCCGGCTCCTCCATCAAGCCCCTGTCGGTGTACGGCCCCGGGTTCGAGATGGGCCTCATCAACCCCGGCAGCCCCATCGACGACAGCCAGACCATGACCGTGAACGGCAGGGCGTGGCCCCACAACGCGGACGACAGATACCTGGGGCTGACCAGCGTATACGCGGCCGTGGTCCGCTCGTCCAACGCCGTGGCGGCGCACACCCTGGAGCGGGTGACCCCCCAGGAGTCCTACAAATTCATGACCGAGCGGTTCAAGTTCACCTCCCTGGTGGAGGATGACATCTCCTGGTCGCCCCTGGCCACCGGCGGCCTCAGCCACGGCGTGTCCACCTTTGAGATGGCGGCGGCCTACGCCGCCTACGCCCGGAACGGCTCCTTCGTCTCCGCCCGGACGGTGACCCGCATCGACAAGAACGACGGCTCCACCCTGGTGGACAATGACCCCCACGGCGGCGAGACCATCCTGAAGGAGTCCACCGTCTACTATATGGATCACTGTATGCGGGCCGTGGTCAACGGCGGTGCGCCCGGGGCCACCGGCACCAGCGCCCGTGTGCCCGGCCAGACCGTGTCCGGTAAGACCGGTACCACCAACGACGACACCGACCTCTGGTTCTGCGGCTACACTCATTACTACACCGCCGCCGTCTGGACCGGCTTCGACAGCAGGGAGACCATCCCGAATACCATCACCTACCGCCGCTATCCCGCCCAGGTGCTGTTCCGCAAGGTGATGGCCCAGCTGTGCGACGGCCTGCCCGACCAGCCTCTGCCCGAGCCGGAGGGCCTGCGCAGCTACTCCCTCTGCGCCGACTGCGGCCTCCTGGCCGGCTCCAACTGCCAGGCCGATCCCAGAGGCAACCGGGTGAACACCGTCAAACTCCTCCCGGAGGACGCCCCCACCGAGAGATGTCAGTGCCACGTGTCCATGGAGGTGTGCATCGGCGGGACCGTTCACACGGGCGAAGAGGCGGCGGAGGGGGCCGAGACCGGGGACGCCGCCGAAACCGGCTACTACACCCCCACCCCCTACTGTCCGGCGGAGACCCGCCGCACGGTGTGCCTGGTGGACTTTGAGCGGGAGCTGGCCCCCGGCGCGGTCAAGCCAGAGGACCAGCAATACCTGCTGTCCAATTTCAAGATGACCACCTGTCCCGTGCACGATGAGAATTGGAGCCCGGAGCCCTCCGAGACGCCCAGCGACGAACCCACCGATGAGCCCTCGGAGCCGCCCACCGGCGAGCCCACCGAGCCGCCGGAGACCGATCCGCCCGCGCCGCCCACCGTTCCGCCGCCCACCGTTCCGCCGGCCACTGAGCCGCCGGAGACCGATCCGCCCGCTCCGCCTACCGATCCGCCGGCCACCGAGCCGCCGCCCCCGCCCACTGAGCCGCCGGCCACCGATCCGCCGCCCGTGGACTCCGGGCCGGAAGGCGGAGGTTAGCCTGTCCCAAAGGACCGCCTGGATTATCCAGGCGGTCCTTTTGCGCCATTGTGACCAAGAAAACGGGACCCGTTCCCAAAGGTTTGGTCAAAATATGGGGGAGGTTGGAATTGCGCTCTGTCCACGGCTGTGATACAATGGTGCGTGCTGAACGGGCAGTTCGGCATAAACTGGATGGCGGGGGGAGCGGGCTGTGGAGACGACCCAGAAGCCGAAGTATTTCATCGTGGAGTCCTCGGTGCTGCCGGAGATCTATCTGAAGGTAGCGGAGGCCAAGCGCCTGCTGGAGGCCGGGGAGGAGCGCACCGTCAACGGCGCGGCCCGGCGCACCGGCATCAGCCGCAGCGCCTTTTACAAGTACAAAGACGCCATCCGCCCGTTCCAGGACATGATGCGGGGGCGCATCGTCACCATCCAGGTGCTGCTGCGCAACGAGACCGGGGCCCTGTCCTCGGTGCTGAACCTGCTGGCGGACCGGGGGATCAACGTGCTGACCATCAACCAGTCCATCCCCGGCGGCGGCGCCGCCGCGGTGACCCTGGGGCTGGAGACCAGCGGCGTGGACGGCGAGCTGGAGGAGCTGCTGGCCGTCCTCCGGGAGGAGAAAGAGGTCATCCGCTGCGAGGTGCTGGCGGGCTGACGACACAATGAGGTGAGAACATGGTAAATGTGGCGATATTGGGCTTCGGGACCGTCGGCTCCGGCGTGGCGGAGGTGCTCGCCGGACACGAGGGCAGCATCGCCCGGAAGGCGGACGGCCTGATCCGGCTGAAATATATCCTGGACGTGCGGGACTTCCCGGACAACCCCTTCCGGGACTGCTTCGTGAAGGACTTCGCCGCCATTGAGGGCGACCCGGCCGTGGATATCGTGGTGGAGACCATCGGCGGGACCGGGGCGGCCCTGGACTTCACCCGGCGGGCGCTGGAGGCGGGCAAGAGCGTGGTCACCTCCAACAAGGAGCTGGTGGCCACCCACGGCTATGAGCTGACCCGGCTGGCGAAAGAGCGGGGCGTGTGCTATCTGTTCGAGGCCAGCGTGGGGGGCGGGATCCCCATCATCCGGCCCCTGAGCCAGTGCCTGGCCGCCAACGAGATCCTGGAGATCTACGGCATCCTGAACGGCACAACCAATTACATCCTCACCCGGATGATCCGGGCGGGGCTGTCCTTCGATGCGGCGCTGAAGGAGGCCCAGGAGAAGGGCTACGCCGAGCGGGACCCCTCCGCCGACGTGGATGGGCACGACGCCTGCCGGAAGATTTGCATCCTGGCGGCCATCGCCTTCGGCCGGCACATCTACCCGGAGCAGGCGCCCACCGAGGGGATCAGCGGCATCTCCCTGGCCGACGTGGACTACGCCGAAAGCGCGGGCAAAAAGATTAAGCTGCTGGGCCGGGCCATCCGCAGGGAGGACGGCCGGGTGTGCGTCTATGTGGCGCCCCACCTGGTGGACCACTCCGACCCCCTGGCCGGGGTGGAGGACGTGTTCAACGCCATCACCGTCCGGGGAGACTCCATCGGGGACGTGATGTTCTACGGCCGCGGGGCGGGCAAACTGCCCACGGCCTCCGCCGTGGTGGCCGACGTGATGGACGTGGCCCGGAACCTGGGCCACCGGAAAGCCCTGTCCTGGGATGAGGGCGGCGAGGACGCGGTCTGCGGCGTGGAGGAGCTCAGGTCCCGCTGGTATGTGCGGGCCGCCGCCTCCGCCGACGAGCTGCGCATCGCCCTGGGCGGCAAACTGCCGGCGGGCCGGGGCACCGGCTCGGGCGAGGCGGCCTGCCTCACCGACGAGGCCATGACCCGCGGGGAGCTGGACCGGAAGCTGGCCGGCATCGAGACCCTCTCCGTCATGCGGGTGCTGGACTGACGGAGGGGACCTCTTCCGCATAAACTGGATGGGCGGAGGCTGAGCCGCCTGTCGTCAATATCTCCATGAGAAGGATGAAAGAGCATGGCACTGATCGTACAAAAATTCGGCGGGTCCTCGGTGGCGGACGCGGATCGCATCCGCAACGTGGCCCGCATCATCACCGATACTTATTGGGCGGGGAACGACGTGGTGGCGGTGCTGTCCGCCCAGGGCGACACCACCGACGACCTCATCGAGAAGGCCGCCGAGATCAACCCCGGCGCCTCCAAGCGCGAGATGGATATGCTGCTGTCCACGGGGGAGCAGGTCTCCTGCGCCCTGTGCGCCATGGCCATCGAGGCGCTGGACTGCCCGGTGGTCTCCCTCACCGGGTGGCAGGCGGGCTTCCGCACCAACTCCGGCTACGGCAACGCCCGCATCAAGCGGGTGCGGGCCGACCGCATCCGCACCGAGCTGGACAAGAAGCGCATCGTCATCGTCACCGGCTTCCAGGGCATCAACAGGTTCGACGACATCACCACCCTGGGCCGGGGCGGGTCGGACACCTCGGCGGTGGCCATCGCGGCCACCCTTCACGCCGACCTGTGCCAGATCTACACCGACGTGGACGGGGTCTACACCGCCGATCCCCGGCTGGTGCCCTCCGCCCGCAAGCTGGACGAGATCACGTTCGACGAGATGCTGGAGCTGGCGTCCCTGGGCGCCCAGGTGCTCCACAACCGCTCGGTGGAGATGGCCAAGCGATACAACGTGAATCTGGAGGTGCTGTCCAGCTTTTCCGGCAAGCCCGGCACAAAAGTGAAGGAGGTAGTCAAGACTATGGAAAAATCCTATATCAGCGGCGTCGCCAAGGACAAGAATATCGCCCGTCTGGCTCTGGTGGGCCTGGAGAACAACCCCGGCATCGCCTATAAGATCTTCTCTCTGCTGGCCAAAAACAATGTGAACGTGGACATCATCCTGCAGTCCATCGGCCGCAGCGACACCAAGGACATCAGCTTCACCGTGGCAAAAAGCGACAAGGAACTGGCCCGGAAGGTGCTGGAGGAGAACCGGGATTTCATCGGCTTCGACCACATCGACGTGTCGGACAACATCGCCAAGGTCTCCATCGTGGGCGCCGGCATGGTGAACAACCCCGGCGTGGCCGCCAAGATGTTCGAGGCGCTGTACAACGCGGGGATCAACATCAACATGATCTCCACCAGCGAGATCAAGGTGTCGGTGCTGGTGGACATCGAGGACGCGGATCAGGCGGTCCGGGTCATCCACGACCGGTTCTACGACGAGTTCAACGGAGACCGGTAAGCGGGGAAAAAGGCCGGACGGCAGTCCGGCCTTTTCTCGTGGCGCGGCGGCAAAAACGGCGATGCCCGGGAGTGGAAAACAGTTGCAAAACGGGAGCCGGAATGGTACAATAATTTATCTATACGTATGGGCAGCCGCAGACGGACAGGTTCCCGAACGATAATGAGGTGCGACGATTGTATTTAAAAGCGCTTGAGATACAGGGCTTCAAATCCTTCCCGGACAAGACGGTGCTGGCCTTCGGATCGGACATCACCGCCATCGTGGGTCCGAATGGCTCCGGGAAATCCAATATCGCGGACGCCATCCGCTGGGTGATGGGAGAGCAGTCTGTCCGCACCCTCCGGGGCAGCAAGATGGAGGACGTCATCTTCCTGGGCACCGAGAAGCGGCGGGGCCTGGGCTTTGCCGAGGTGACCCTGGTGCTGGACAACTCCGAGCACATCTTCTCCATGGAGGAGACTGAGGTGGCGGTGACCCGCCGGTATTTCCGCTCCGGCGAGAGCGAGTACTACATCAACCGGCAGCCCTGCCGCCTGAAGGACGTGAACGAGCTGTTCATGGACACGGGGCTTGGCCGGGAGGGCTATTCCATCATCGGCCAGGGCCGCATCGACGAGATCCTGTCCCTGAAAAGCGGCGACCGCCGGGAGATCTTTGAGGAGGCCGCCGGCATCTCCCGGTTCCGCCACCGCAAGGAGGAGGCGGAGCGCCGGCTGGAGCGCACTGACGAGAACCTGGTGCGCATCAACGACAAGATCGGCGAGCTGGAACTCCAGGTGGAACCCCTGCGGGCCGCCGCCGAGAAGACGAAGAGATATCTGGTCCTCCGGGACGAGTTGAAGGGCCTGGAGGTCACCGTGTGGCTGGAGCAGCTGGACCGGCTCAGAGCGGGCAGCGTCAAGCTCCAGACCGATCTGGCCGCCGCCCGCGCCCAGCGGGAGGAGGTCAAGGCCGAACTGGAGCGCCTCTACGCCGCCAGCGAGAATTACTCCGCCCGGATGCTGGAGAAAGACCTTTCGGCGGAGAAGCTGCGGACCGTCCAGTCCGGACTGGACGAGCAGCTTTCGAACTGCGGAAACGGCATCGCTCTGCTGAAAAACGACATCAAGAACAACAGCGAGAACGCCGCCCGCCTCCGGGAGGAGCTGGCCCAGCAGGAGGACAGGGCCGGGTCCATCGCCTCTCAGATCGCCGAGCGGGAGGGCCGCCTGAAGGAGCTCGAGGCCGGGATGGCCGCCTGCCAGGGGGAGATCGACGCGCTGGCGGAGCAGGCGGAGAAGCTGCTGGCCTCCGCCGGGTCCCTGAGCGACGAGCTGGAGGCCATCCAGCGGCGCGAGCGGCTGGAGACCGCCTCCGCCGGGGAGGCCCGGGAGCTGCTGTCCGCCCTGGCCGCCGCCGCCCAGGAACTGCTGGACCGGGAAGAGAAGCTGGGCCAGGAGCTGAGCGAACAGGAGGATAAGACCGCCGAGGCCAAAAAGGCGGCGGCCGAGGTCAAAAAGGAACTGGCCCAGGTCACCGAGGACCGGGACGCCGCCCGGAACGTCATCAGCGGCTATAAAATGCGGTGTGAGAACCGCCGCCGGAAGCTGGAGGAGGTCCGGGAGAAGCACAGCCGCCTCCAGATGGACGAGAACAATCTGAACTCCCGCATCAAAATGCTCACCGAGATGGAGAAGCTGTATGAGGGCTACTCCAAGGCGGTGAAGCTGGTGATGGGGGAGGCGGAGCGGGGCTCCCTCCGGGGGATCAGAGGACCGGTGGCCGGCCTGCTCCACGTGCCGGACAAATACGCCGTGGCCATCGAGATCGCCCTGGGGAACGCTATGCAGAACCTGGTGGTGGAGCGGGACGAGGACGGCAGGAACGCCATCGAATGGCTCAAGCGCCGGGACGGCGGACGGGCGACCTTCCTGCCCATGAACACCATACGCCCCGCGGACTTCAGGGACAGGGCCGTGGAGAAAGAGGACGGCTTCGTGGGCATGGCCGACGCCCTGATCTCCTTTGATGAGCAGTACGCCGCCGTCTTCTCCAATCTGCTGGGCCGCATCGTGGTGGCCAGCGACCTGAATCACGCCATGGCCATCGCCCGGAAGTTCGGCCACCGGTTCCGCATCGTCACCCTGGACGGCCAGGTGATGAACGCCGGCGGCTCCATGACCGGCGGTTCCGCATCCCGGTCGGCGGGCATTCTGTCCAGGGCCAACGAACTGGAGCGGCTGAACAGGCAGCAGGAGGGCCTCTCCGCTGATCTGAAGGCGGCCGCCGACGAGCTGGCCCGCGCCCAGCGGGAGCTGACCGCCGCCGAGTATGAGATGGACGCCGCCTCCGGCCAGCTGCGGGAGGCGGAGGATGCGGTGCTGAAACTCTCCGAGCGGGCGGACAGCGCCGCCGCCGCCCTGATAGAGGCGGAGGCCCGCGCCGGGACGCTGAAGGAGGAGCGGGAGCAGGTCCGCCGCCGCATGGGGGAGAACGAGTCCGCCACCGCCCGGGCCAAACAGCGCATCGAGGCGCTGGAGGGGACCGCCGCCGCCCTGCGTGCCGAGTCCGAGGCCAAGGCCCAGGGCCGCGACCAGCTGCAGGAGAAAGTGGCCGGGCTCAACACCCGGTCCGCGGAGTTCAGCGCGAAGCTGGCCGGACTGGAGGGCGAGCGGGCCGCGTCGAAGCAGGGCCTGGACGAGCTGGAGCGCCTCCGGGCCGACCTGTCCGGCGACAGCGCCGGCCGGGCGGCCATGATCCGGCAGTTCGAGGACAAGAACGCCGAACTCGCCCAGAGGATCCGCCAGGAGGAGGAGCGCCTGGGCGCCCTTCGCGCCGCCAGCCAGGAGGGGGCCGCCGCCCTCAGGAAACTCAACGACGAGAAGCTGGCCCTGGAGGGGCAGCGCAACCAGGCCGACCGGCAGGCCAGGGACAAAAACAGCGAACTTCTGAACATGGAGCGGGAGGTCTCCGTCCTGGAGCAGCGCAGCGCCTCCGCCGCCATGGAGGAGAGCCAGATCCTGGACAAGCTGTGGGAGGGCTATCAGCTGTCCCACGAGGCGGCCCGCGCCCAGCGGGTGGAGATCGAGTCGGTGTCCAGGGCGCAGCGGCGCATCGGGGAGCTGAAGCGCTCCATCTCCGCCCTGGGGAACATCAACCCGGACGCCATCGAGGAGTTCCAGCGGGTGAACGAGCGGTACACCCTGTTTACGGATCAGCGGGACGACGTGGCCAAGGCCAAGAAGGAGCTGGAGGGCATCATCGGCCAGATCACGGCGGAGATGACCGGCATCTTCAAGGAGCAGTTCGCCCTCATCGACCGGGAGTTCCGCTCCACCTTCCTTGAGCTGTTTGGCGGCGGCCGGTCCGCCCTGGAGCTGGAGGACCCCAATGACGTGCTGAACTGCGGCATCGCCATCAAGGCCCAGCCCCCCGGCAAGGTGGTCAACTCCCTGAGCCAGCTGTCCGGCGGCGAGCGGGCCTTCGTGGCCATCGCTCTGTACTTTGCCATATTGAAGGTGCGGCCCACCCCCTTCTGCGTCATGGACGAGATCGACGCCGCCCTGGACGATCCCAACGTGGCCCGGTTCGCCCGGTACATCCGGCAGATGGGGGACAGGACCCAGTTCATCGTCATCACCCACCGCCGCGGCACCATGGAGGAGGCCGACGTGCTCTACGGCGTCACCATGCAGGAGCAGGGGATCTCCCGGATGCTCACCATCAACCTCAACGACGTGGAAAAAGAATTGAACATTAAGTAAGGGGATTCTATATGGGATTCTTTGATAAGATCAAAAAGATCGGCATTTTCGGCGGCCTGTTTTCCCAGCTGGACGACGACTTCTACGAGGAGCTGGAGGAGTCCCTGGTCATGGCCGACATGGGGGCCGATCTGACCATGGAGGCGGTGGACGAACTCCGGGAGCGCTGCCGGGAGCAGGGCATCAAGGACGTGGAGGGCGCCCGGGCCTGTATGCGGGACATTTTGGCCGAGATGCTGACCTTCCCCAACATGACCGTGTCGCTGGAGACCACCCCGGCCGTCGTCCTGTTCATCGGCGTCAACGGGGTGGGGAAGACCACCTCCATCGGCAAGCTGGCCGCCCGCTGGAAAAACGGGGGCTGCAAGGTCATCCTGGCCGCCGGGGACACCTTCCGGGCCGCCGCCGCCGATCAGCTCACCATCTGGGCGGAGCGGGCCGGGGTGGACATCGTCAAGCAGCACGAGGGGGCCGACCCCGCCGCCGTGGTGTATGACGCGCTGAACGCCGCCCGCGCCCGCAAGGCCGACGTGGTATTGGTGGACACCGCCGGGCGGCTCCACAACAAGCAGAACCTGATGAACGAGCTGAACAAGATCAGCCGGGTCATCGACCGGGAGTGCCCCGGCACCAGCCGGGAGACCCTTCTGGTGCTGGACGCCACCACCGGCCAGAACGGCCTCGTCCAGGCCAAGGAGTTTGCCAAAGCCGCCGGGATCACCGGCATCGTCCTCACCAAACTGGACGGCACCGCCAAGGGGGGCATCGTCCTCGCCATCGCGAAGGAACTTGGCGTGCCCGTCAAATTCGTGGGCGTGGGCGAGGGGGTGGACGACCTTCGACCCTTCGACCCCAGGGAGTTCACCGAGGCCCTGCTCTGAGGAAAGGGGAAGATCTGCATGAAATTGGTACTGGCCAGCAAGAACCGGAAAAAGCTCGTGGAATTGAACGAGATATTGTCCTCCTTGGGGGTGGAGGTTTGCTCCGAGGCCGACGCCGGGGTGGACGTGGAGGTGGAGGAGACCGGCTCCACCTTCGAGGAGAACTCCCTGCTCAAGGCCAAAGCGGTCATGGAGGCCAGCGGCCTGCCCGCCGTGGCCGACGACTCCGGCCTCTGCGTGGACGCCCTGAACGGCGGCCCCGGCGTGTACTCCGCCCGGTACGGCGGCCCCGGCCTGGACGACGCGGGCCGCTACCGGTTGCTGCTGGAGAACCTGCGGGGCCAGCCCAGGGCGGCCAGGTTCATCTCGGTGGTCACCTGCTGCTTTCCCAATGGGGACGTGATCTCCGCCCGGGGGGAGTGCCCGGGGACCATCGCCTTCGCCCCCATGGGGACGGGCGGCTTCGGCTACGACCCGGTGTTCTTTGTGCCGGGGCTGAAAAAGACCTTCGCCCAGCTGAGCCCGGAGGAGAAGAACGCCATCTCCCACAGGGGGAAGGCGCTCCGGGCCTTCGCGGAAAAGCTGGCGGCCTATATGAAGGACAAAGAGGTGTAAAGCCGATGGACCTTACAAGCAAGCAGCGTGCCCAGCTGCGGGGCCTGGCCAACGACATCGACACCATCGTCCACATCGGCAAGGACGGGGTGGGGGACAACCTCATCAAGCAGGCCGACGACGCCCTGGAGGCCCGGGAACTCATCAAGGGCAGGGTGCTGGAGAACAGCCCCCTGTCCCCCCGGGAGGGGGCGGAGGAGCTGGCCAGGGCTGTCCGGGCCGAGGTGGTGCAGGTGATCGGCAGCAAATTCGTCCTGTACCGGGAGACCCACAGCAAGCCCAAAGACAAGCGCATCCGGCTGGTCCGGTAGCCAAAATTTACAGATCCGATACGTTTTGTCCATGACTTGACGGAGAGTTCGTGATATCATATCTCGCTAGGCGGTGATCTCATGAAGATCGGCATCTACGGCGGCAGCTTCAACCCGCCCCACGAGGGGCATCTGGCCGCGGCCCGGGCCGCCGTCGCGGCGCTGGGCCTGGACAGGCTGGTGTTCGTCCCGGCGGGGGACCCTCCCCACAAGGAGCTGGCCCTCGGCAGCCCCACCCCGGAAAAGCGGCTGGAGATGACTGCCATCGCGGCGGATCAGCTGCTGCTCCACAAGGTGACGCGGGTCTGGGACGTGGAGCTGCAACGGGAGGGCAAGAGCTATACCTCCGACACGCTGGCCGTGGCCGCGGAGCGCTGGCCGGGGGACGAGCTGTGGCTGCTGGTGGGGACGGATATGTTCCTGACCCTCCACACCTGGCACGAGCCGGAGCGCATCCTGAAATTGGCCGGCATCTGCGCCTTCGCCCGCAGCGCCGGCGACGACCGGGCGTGTCTGGAGGAGCAGAAGGCGTTCCTGGAGGAGCGGTACGGCGCCAGGGTGGAGTTCATCGACATCCCCGGCCGGGTGGAGATCTCCTCCACCCGGCTCCGTGAGGGACTGGCCCGGGGCGAGCGGAACGGCCGGCTGCCCCCGGCTGTGTACGGCTATATCCTCCGGGAAAAGCTGTACGGGACGAACGCCGATCTGCACTGCCTCACCATGGAGGAACTGCGGTGCGTGTCCTGGTCCATGGTGAAGGCCAAGCGGCTGGCCCACATCCGCGGCACGGAGGAGACGGCCGCCGGATTGGCCCTCCGCTGGGGGGCCGACGAGGGCCAGGCCCGCCGGGCCGCCATCCTCCACGACTGCACCAAATATTGGAGCATGGAGGAGCACATCGCCGCCTGCGACAGATATCACGAGCCGCTGGACGAGCTGGAGCGCTCCGCCGAAAAGCTGCTCCACGCCAAGAGCGGCGCGGCTCTGGCCAGGCATTGGTTCGGACAGGAGCGCGCCGTGGCGGACGCGATCCGCTACCACACCACCGCCCGGGCGGGCATGAGCCTGCTGGAAAAGGTGCTCTATATGGCCGACTACATCGAACCCAACCGGGAGTTCCCGGAGGTGGACCAGCTCCGCGCCCTGGCCTTTGAGGATCTGGACAGGGCGGTGGCCCTGGGGGCCTGGGTGTCCATCCAGGAGATGGAAGAGCGCAACCGCATCGTTCACCGCAATACGCTGGAGGCCTATACATACTATTCGAGGGGAAAATGGAAATGAGCGGAAGACGGATCGACAACAGCAGAGACAGGCGCGCCGCTCCGCCGGGACGGGAACATTCCGGCCGGACGGGAAGGCGGCGCGATCTGACCATGATGGCGGTGATGATCGTGCTGGCGCTTATCATGACGGCCGCCGCCGCGCTGGCGATGTTCAACGCCGTGTGGCAGCCCAATGTGGAGGACCCCGGCGTCACGGTGAGCGATCCCGGCGTCCCGTCGGACGCTCCGAGCCCCTCCCAGGGGTTTGAGGAGATGGAGCCCAAGGTCAGCGGAGACCGGAAGAGCAGGAACATCTACACCTTCCTGGTGGTGGGCAAGGATGTGGCCTACAACAACACCGACACCATGATGATCGGCACCTACGACGTGACCAACCAGCGGGCCACCGTCATGTCTCTGCCCAGGGACACCCTGGTGAACGTCAAGAGCAGCAGCGTTTACACCAGGCTCAATGCCGTATGGGATCTGTACGGGCAGGGGGAGCGGGGCATGGCCGCCCTGACCCGGGAGGTCGCCGAGCTGGTGGGCTTCATCCCGGACTTTCGGGTGTTCGTGGACTGGAAATTGGTGGGGGAGATGGTGGACGCCATCGGCGGCGTGTGGTACGACGTGCCCCGCCGCATGAAGTACGACGATCCGGACCAGGACCTGCACATCGACCAGGAGCCGGGCTACCGCCTGATCAGCGGGGACGACGCCATGCAGATCGTCCGCTGGCGGAAGAACAACGAAGGGGTGGACGCGGAGGGCCCCTCCGGCAGCGACATCGTCCGGCTGGACATCCAGCACAGCTTCCTGAAGGCGGTGCTGAAGCAGACCCTCCAGATCCAGAACGTGCCCCGGATCAGGGAACTGGCCGAGCTGTTCAACAGCCGGGTGGAGAGCAACCTGGAGCTGAGCGGCCTGCTGTGGTTTGCCCAGAAGGCGGTCTTCGGCGGGCTGGACGTGGACAGCGTGGAGTTCATCACCATGCCCTACTACTATTTCGACGTGTACGTCTGCCCCAACCGGGCCAAGCTGCTGGAGGTCATCAACGAGAAGCTGAATCCCTTTGTCAACGAGGTCACCATCGACCAGCTGGACCTGATCTCCGGCAACGAGGACGGCTCGCTCAGCTCCAGCACCGGCACCCTGGCCGACCCCAGAGCGGGCCTGCCCCAAAGATGACCGCGAAGTGATTGCAATCGAAAGGAGAACGTGATATCATGCTGGAAGCGAAGGAAATGATCGCCCTGGCCGTCAAGGCCCTGGACGATAAAAAGGGAAAGGATATCAAGGTGCTCTACACCGCCGATCAGACCACCCTGGCGGACTACTTTGTCATCTGCGCCGGCACCTCCAACACCCAGGTGCGGGCCCTGGCCGACGCGGTGGAGGAGGCCCTGGGCAAGGCCGGGGAGGAGCCCCACCACATCGAGGGGCACCGGGGCGGCCAGTGGACCCTTCTGGACTACTCCGCGGTGGTGGTCCACGTCTTCACCGAGGAGGCCCGGGAGTTCTACTCCCTGGAGCGCCTGTGGTCCGACGCCGCCCCCGTGGATATCAGCGGGTATCTGACCCAGGAGTAAACCGAAAAGAGGTTTTCCCACATGGAAGAACAAGTGATAAAGGAAGAACAGCCCGTGAAAAAAGTGATGCTCTCCGGCATCCAGCCCAGCGGCGCGCTGCATCTGGGCAATTATCTGGGCCCGCTCCAGCATTGGCCCCAGATGATCGAGGACTTTGACTGCTACTTTTTCCTGGCCGACCTGCACACCATCACCGTGCGGCAGGATCCGGCCGCCCTGCGCAGACAGACTTTGACCCTGCTGGCCACCTATATCGCCTGCGGCCTGGATCCGGAAAAATGCACCCTGTTCATCCAGTCCCACGTCCACCAGCACGCGGAGCTGGGCTGGGTGCTGAACTGCTACGCCATGTTCGGCGAGCTCAGCCGCATGACCCAGTTCAAGGACAAGTCCGCCAAACACGCGGAGAACGTCAACGGCGGCCTGTTCACCTATCCCTGCCTGATGGCGGCGGACATCCTGCTGTATCAGCCGGACTATGTACCGGTGGGGGAGGACCAGCGGCAGCACGTGGAGCTGTGCCGGAACATCGTCCAGCGGTTCAACGGCATCTACGGCGACGTGTTCAAGATGCCCGAGCCCTACATCCAGAAGGTGGGGGCCCGCATCATGTCCCTGAACGCCCCGGAGAGCAAGATGTCCAAGTCCCAGCCCGACGGCTGCGTGTTCCTGCTGGAAAATCCGGAGGACATTGCCCGGAAGTTCAAGCGGGCCGTCACCGACAGCGACACGGAGAACTGCGTCCGCTACGACCCGGAGCGCAAGCCCGGCGTGGCCAATCTGATCCAGATCTACGCCGCCGCCACCGACAGGAGCTATGAGGACATCGAGCGGGAGTTCGACGGCTGCGGCTACGGCAGGTTCAAGCCCGCCGTGGGCGAGGCCGTCGTGGAGACCCTGCGGCCCATCCGGGAGGAGACCCAGCGGCTGCTGAAGGATAAGGCCTATCTGGAGAGCGTCTATCGCGCCGGCGCGGAGAGGGCGTCCTATATGGCGGAGAAGACCCTGCGCAAGGTCTATAAGAAGGTCGGCTTTGTCCAGAAATAGAGCCTGATAAAGGAGCGCGTTTCCATTGGATATACTGTTAGAGACGATCACGACAAACGACCATGGCGTCATCTGGTATCTCCGGGGCGGCGGGGTGTGGCAGGTGCTGCTGGCGCTGCTCATCGCCGCGCTGGTGTCCTTTGCCGCCACGCCGCTGGTCAAGGTGCTCTCGGTCAAGTGGGGCGCCATCGACGTGCCCAAGGACGACCGGCGGATGCACGACCATCCCATTCCCAGGATGGGCGGCCTGGCCATTTTTATGGGCTTTTTGGCGGCGGTGCTGCTCCTGGTGCCTCTGGACATCCCCAAAAAGGGGATGCTGCTGGGCTCGATCGTCATCGTGATCCTGGGGGTGTTCGACGATAAGTACGCCCTGTCCGCCCGGCTGAAATTCGTGGTGCAGATCATTGCCGCCCTTATCGCGGCCTTTGCCGGCAACCGGGTCACGGTGCTGTCCAACCCCTTCAGCAGCAGCTCCGTGTGGCAGCTGGGCTGGCTCAGCTGGCCGGTGACCGTCATCTGGATCGTGGCGGTGACCAACGCGGTGAACCTGATCGACGGGCTGGACGGCCTGGCCTGCGGCGTGTCCACCATCAGCTCCACCACCATGCTCATCATCGCGCTGCTGGTCAGCGAGACGGATGTGGCGGTGGTGATGGCGGCCCTGGCCGGGGCCTGCATCGGCTTTCTGCCCTTCAACTTCAATCCCGCCAATATCTTCATGGGAGACACGGGGGCCACATTCCTGGGGTACATCATGGCCACCATGTCGGTCCAGGGGATGTTCAAGATGGCTGGCCTGATCTCCTTCGTGGTGCCCTTCCTGGTGCTGGGCCTGCCCATTTTCGACGTGACCTTCGCCGTGATCCGCCGGGTCTCCCACGGCCAGAATCCCATGACCCCCGACCGGGGACATATCCATCACCGGCTCATCGACATGGGCTTCTCCCAGAAGCAGGCGGTGGGCGTGCTCTACCTGGTGTCCGCCATCCTGGGTTTGTCCGCCGTGGTGCTCACGGTGACCAATTTCTCCCGGGCGCTGCTGTTCCTGATCGCGATGGGGATCGCGGTGCTGGTGGCCTGGCAGGTGTTCCGCGGCCACGAGAAGGCGCTGGAGAAGCAGCGCTCCGCCGCGCCTGAGGAGAGGGCGGAGGAGCCGGGGCCAGCCGGGCCGGAGCCCTCCTCCGCGCCTGCGGAGGCCCCCGCCGACTCCCCGGAGGAGGAGAAGGACGATGGATAAGCTGAGGGTGATGACCATCTTCGGCACCAGGCCGGAGGCCATCAAAATGGCCCCGCTGGTGCGGGAGCTGGAGCGCCGGCCCGAGGTGGAAAGCCTCTGCTGCGTCACCGCGCAGCACCGGCAGATGCTGGACGGCGTGCTGGGGATCTTCCGCCTGACCCCCCAGTACGACCTGGATATCATGGAGCCGAGGCAGAGCCTGTCCACCATCACCAGCAAGTGTCTGCTGGGGCTGGAGAAGGTCTTCCAGCGGGACCGGCCCGACCTGGTCCTGGTCCACGGGGACACCTCCACCACCTTTGCCGGGGCGCTGGCGGCCTTTTACCAGCAGATCGCCGTGGGCCACGTGGAGGCGGGCCTGCGCACCTGGGACAAGTACTCCCCCTTTCCGGAGGAGATGAACCGCTCCATGGTGAGCCGGCTGGCGGACCTCCATTTCTGCCCCACGGAGGCCAACCGGCGCAACCTGGCGGCGGAGGGGATCACAAAAGGGGTGTACGTCACGGGAAATACCGTGATCGACGCATTGAATACAACGGTCCGCAAGGAATTTTCCTTTACAACGGATGAGCTGAACCGGCTGGACTGCTCCTCCAAAAAGCTGCTGCTGATCACCTGCCACAGGCGGGAGAACTACGGGGAACCCATGGAGCAGATCATGTCCGCCCTGCGGCAGCTGGCCGAGACCTATCGGGATCAGGTGGAGCTGGTCTACCCGGTACATCTGTCCCCGGTGGTGCAGGAGGCGGCCCACCGCCATCTGGACGGGCTGCCCAACGTCCACCTGGTGGCGCCCCTGCCCGCGGACGAGATGCACAATCTCATGGAGCGGAGCTATCTGGTGCTCACCGACTCCGGGGGCCTCCAGGAGGAGGCCCCCGCCCTGGGCAAGCCGGTGCTTGTCCTCCGCCGGGAGACGGAGCGGCCCGAGGCGGTGGAGGCGGGCACGGTGCGCATCGCCGGCACCCGCCGGGAGGATATCGTCGCCATGGCGGCGGAGCTGCTGGAGTCCCCGGCGGCCTACGAGACCATGGCCCGGGCGGTGAACCCCTACGGGGACGGCAGAGCGTGCGAGCGCATCGCCGACGCCATTTTGTATCACTTCGGCCGGTCCGACCGGCCGCCGGAGACCTTCGCCGGCCGCTGAGACCGGGATGAGAGAGGGAAGGGGAGAGTATGGACGATAAGCGGCGCGGCCTGCTGACGGTGGCCATCGTGTGCGTGGTGCTGCTGGCCCTGGTGTCCAGTTTTCTCCCCAACATTTTTTACAAGCAGCCGGACATCATCGTGGCCGACCCCGACGCCACCGGCTCCCCCGACCCGCTGGAACAGGCGACCCCAGACGCCCAGGGCGTGGTGGTGGAGATCACCCCCCAGACGGTGCAGAGCGTCATCGCCCTGCTGGAGCGGTACGAGAGCTGCCGCCGCACCCTGACCATCGAGTATTTCGACGACGGGGGGCAGTCCCTGGGCGCCGCCTCCACCCAGATGTGGGAGGACGGAGGCTGGGTCCGCGCCTCGGTGGCCCCCGCCTCCGGACCCGTGGAAAACGTCATTCTGGGGGAGGGCACCCTCTGGCTGTGGTACGAGGGAGAGGATGCCGTTTACACCGGACCCGCGGATCCCATGTCCACCGACCTGGCCCAGCGCATCCCCACCTATGAGGACGTGCTGGCCCTGGACAAGGAGGACATCCTTAACGCGGGATACGAGAGCCGCGAGGGGGTGCCCTGCGTCTATGTGGAGGCGAAGGGCGCGCTGCCGGGCTATACGGAGCGGTATTGGGTCTCCGAGACCGGCGGGCTGCTGATGGCGGCCGAGACGGAGAAGAACGGCGTGACGGTCTATGCCATGAGTTCCGGCGCGGTGGTCAGCCCCGTCGAGGCCTCGGCTGTGGACGCGTTCACCCTGCCCGACGGCACGGTCCTGCACACGCCCGGGGATTAGTCCTCATCGTCCCCCAGGCCCAGCAGGAGCAGCAGCCCCAGGGTGATGACCAGTTCCAGATTGTCCCCTTCCAGGTAGAGGAACAGGATGATGAGCACCAGCAGGATGTCGCCGGTGTCGATCCTGTCAACGGAAAAGTGGCTCCGCACGCCCTCCAGCAGGCGGGACAGCCCGCCCGCTACCTCGTTTACCAGGTCGCTTCCCGGTCCGCACTGGGGCGCGGGCCGTGGGCGCTGCTGGGCCTGCGGGCGCGTCTGACGCTGCTGCCGCGGTTCGTCCTCCAGGGGGATGAGGTCGTCCCCGTTCATATACTGATTATACATGGCCGTCCTCCTTCGCCGCCCGGAACAGGTCCAGCGCGGACCGGATCACCCGGGACAGCTTGGCGATCTGGATGGCCTTATCCAGTTTGGCGTACCGTTCCTTTCGGACGAAAGGGCGCAGGGCGCTCAGCAGGGCCACCCGCCTGTCGTCGTCCCCGTTCTGATATTGGGAGAGCAGGCTGGCTGCCGCCGACAGCAGTTTGGGATCCAGCGAGCCGAGGCCATCCAGCAGACTGCCGCCGGGCGCGGGGGCGGCCGGCGGGGAGGGGGCCTCCTCCGCCGGAGGGGCCTCCCGGGTCTGGGCGTTCCCTTCCGCCCCTTTTCCCGCGTTCAGCGACCGGGCCAGCGACATGATCTGAGCCATGGCGTCAGGGTTGCTGAGCACGCTCTCCAGTTTTTCCTCCAACTCGCCCATGACGCCGCCTCCCGCGAAAAGCTTACTTGAGGGCCTGTTTCATCTTTTGCAGGAGTTTGGCGCCCTCCGGGCTGTTCATCACCTGGCGGATGGCGCCGGCCAGCTCTCCCGCGTCCCCTTGGGCGGCCCGCTCCGCCGCCCCCTCCAGGTCGCCTCCGGTGGTGCGGCTCAGCATGGAGAAGATCTTCTGCGTCTCCGGCGCGTCCCGGAGCTGTTCCAGCCTGCCGGCGTCCTTCAGCAGGCGGTCGGCCTGTTTGCTGTTCAAAAGCTCGTCAAATTTTGGCATAAGGACTCCCCTCCGTTTCTGGGACTATCCCAGTATATGCGGAGAGGGCGGGAGGGTGACCTGATGAAGATCCTGGTGTTTTCCGACTCGCACGGCCGTCTGGGGACCATGGTGGATGCCATGGAGCGGGAGAAGCCCCAGCGGGTGTTTTTCCTGGGGGACAACTACCAGGACGGCAAGCTGCTGGCGGGCAGCTACCCGGAGGTGCCCTTCGACATCGTAAAAGGCAACTGCGACTTCTGCGCCGGCCCGGACGAGCTGGTGGTGGAGGCGGAGGGAGTCCGATTCCTGCTGACCCACGGGCACAGGTATTATGTCAAGAGCGGGACCTGGCGGCTGCCCGACGCCGCCAAAAAGGCGGGCGCGAAGATGGTGTGCTTCGGCCACACCCATGAGGCGCTGAACCAGCCGGAGGAGGGGATCTGGCTGTTCAATCCGGGCACCGCCGGCGGCATCTACAACCGGGCGGGTTACGGCGTCCTCACCGTGGAGAACGGCCAGGTCCGGGGCGATTTGCGGTAAAAGACAGAAAAAGGCCTCGCCCGTAGGGCGAGGCCTTTTCGTTCAGGCGTGACTTTGACGGGGTTGGCTGTCGGTCTCCGGCCGGAACAGCAGCGTGATGCACCACAGGGCGGCCAGACCCACCAGCGAGTAGATGATACGGGCCAGCCAGGTGCCGGAGCCGCCGCAGATGAAGGCCACCAGATCGAAGTTGAACAGGCCGATGGAACCCCAGTTCAGCCCGCCGATGACAGCCAGAGTCAGTGCCAGCTTATCCAGAAACATGGTACGAACCTCCTTTGTGAAGCGCTCACAAACGCTTTCTATCCTTGTCACGGAGATAGTTTGTGCCATGTTCCTTCCGCTATGCCGGGAAATTTTTTCGAAAAATTCCAGTTATTCCACCGTCACGGTCCGGTTGGTGGGGATGATGGCCACATAGGACTTGCCCCTGCCCAGGGCAAGGGGCTGGCCGTCCTCGGTGAAGTAGCGCAGCTGGCTGGCAGCCTTGCCCTTTTCCCACCGGATGGGGATCAGCTTGCCGCCGCAGGCGAAATACCCGCCGCCGGAGGTCAGGTCCACGTCGATGCGGCCCTTGTCGTCGTAGACCTTGCAGGAGGTCTGGAGGACGAGCACGTTGGTGACGGCGATCTGTTCGTTGGAGTTGCCGTCGATGTAGGGGGCGTCGTACTCCTCCACCCGGTAGAGGCGGCTCTCCGGGTCATAGCGGAAGACGGTGGATTTTTTGGAGAAGGCGGCGGTGATGACGCTGGCGTCCTGCCCGCCGGCGGGGGTGCCGTCGTCGGCGAAGGCCATCTCATAGGTGTAGCCCTCCGTGTGGGTGAGCAGGCCCGTGTCGTTCAGCATATTGAGGATGGCCTCCCCGGAGGTGACCAGGGTGTGCTCCATGGCGTACTGCTTGCCGGGGATGCGGTCATAGTCCCGCCAGAACATCCCGGCGGAGGCGCTGCTGTATTTGCCCCGCACGCCGTCCACCGTGAAGGCGCCGGCGCGCGCCTTGTTGTCGTAGAACTCCGGGCTGCCGCCGGCGTGGATGTAGACCGCGTCGTGCCCCTGGGCCAGCTCCCAGAAATACTGCCGGGCGGAGCGCACCGAGCCGATGATCCCGACCTCCGAGGGGTCCAGGTAGATGGCCACCATCCGGGTGATGCCGCCCTCGGCCAGCACCTCATAGATGATGTCGGCTCCGCTGTTGCCCTGCTGGGGCATGGCGGCCTTGATGTTGTTCAGCATGACCGCCACCGGCTTTTTGTCGGACAGGTCCTCCTCCACGGGCAGGCCGGTGAGGGGATGGTAGAACTCCGGCTCCGGCGTGGGAGTGGGGGTGGGCTCCGGCGTAGGGGTGGGCGCCAGGGTGGGCGCCGCGGTGGGAGTGGCCTCCGGCGTGGGAGAGGGCGTCTCCGCACCGGGAGAGCAGGCGGCCAGGAACAGGAGCGAGAGGGCGCAGAGCAGACAGATCAGTCGTTTCATAAGCGATCCTCCTTACCGGCTTGACAGGCGGTTCTTCTGATTCACTCAGTATACCATGATTGACGAATATTGTAAATAGAAATCGAAGGAAGGGAAAAGGGACGGGGGGACCTTGCCAAGCGGAACGGGCTTTGATATAATGTCCGTAGTCCGGCGTCTGCCCCGCCGGGGACGATTTTTCCCCAAAAACCGCAAAAACCTCTTGACTGTCAAGCGGCTTGACGGCTTACGCTGTGGACAGGAGGTGGTCATATGACCGTTAAAGAACTGGAGGAGCGCACCGGGCTGCCCCGGGCCAACATCCGCTATTATGAGGAGGAGGGGCTTCTCGCCCCCAGACGCCTGCCCAACGGCTACCGGGACTACTCGGAGGAGGACGCCCGCACCCTGGAGAAGATCAAGCTGCTGCGGCGGCTGAATATGGATCTGGAGACCATCCGCCTGGTCCAGCAGGGGAGGCTCACCCTGGAGCAGGCCCTGTTCGGCCAGCTGAACCGGCTGGAGGGGGACCGGGTGTCCATCGAACAGGCGGCGAAGGTCTGCCGGGAGCTGAGCGATTCCGGGGTGGGATACGCCGCCCTGGACCCCGCGCCCTGGCTCAGAGCGCTGGAGGCCCCGGCCCGCCCGGCGGTCCAGGCTCCCGCCCCGCCCGCCGCCCCGGCGGAACAGGAGCCGGAGCTCCCGCCTTACACTGCCTGCTGGTATCCCTGGCGGCGGTATTTCGCCCGGGCGGTGGATATGGTTTTGTACCGGCTCCTCTTCTACGGCGTCGTCCTGGGGGCGTTCCACTGGTACTGGCTGCTGGATACACCTCAGATAGTGGATATGCTGATCGACCTGGCCTGCTTTGCGCTCACCTTCGCGCTGGAACCCCTCTGGCTCCACTTCTGGGGCTGGACGCCGGGGAAGTGGCTGTTCGGCCTGAAGCTCCGGGACGAAAACGGCGAAAAGCTGAGCCTGGCCGACGCCCGGGAGCGGGCCTGGTCGGTGGCCTGGAGGGGCTACCGCTGGACCATCCCCATCTGGGAACTGGTGAACATGTGGAGGTGCCGGAGGGAGGGCCTGGACGGCCTTGTCTCCGACTGGGATCTCGGATGGGACCGCCGGTACACCGTGGAGGAGCGCCCCGGCGGGGCCCGCCTGGGCGGCGCGGTCTATATCGCCGCGCAGGTCCTGTTTTTCGCGGTGATCGTCCTGTCGGGGTTCGCCTCCTATCTGCCGCCCGTCCGGGGGCCGCTGACGGTGGAGCGGTATGTGGAGAACTTCAACTATTATGCGGAAAAATTCGACTACGGGGAGCGGCTCAGCAGCGACGGGACCTGGCTGGACGGGCGCTATGTACTCAGGCTCACCGGGCTGCACATTCTGGATCCCGAGTTTACGCTGGAGGACGGGGCCGTCACCGCGGTGACGTTCCGCGCCCAAAGTGATGAGGCCCTCACGTACCTCTACGCCAGCCATTCCCCGGAGGATATGGGCCTGCTGGCCCTCACCGGGGCGTTGGACGTTGGGCTGTTCGACTACGACCCGGAGGATTGGACCGGCCTCTGGGACGAGGCTTCGGACCCCTTCGGCGACTTTACCCTGGACCACCGGGGCGTCCGGATCGAACAGCGGGTGGAGACCCGGGGCCTGGAAAACATGGGCACCGCCGGCTTCTGGCCGGACGAGGACAGCGATGAGGCGCCCTATTATGAGAAGACCGTCACCATTTCACTGATCGGAGCGGGTTAAAATGGTCTTGTCCATCGACGAAGTATATGATATTCTGGACCAGGTATATGCCGAGTTTCCCGAGGAACTTTTCCGGGACCTGAACGGCGGCGTCCTCCTGCTGGAGGACGAGGCGGCCGACCCCGAGGCCGGGGAGGACGTGTATATCATGGGGGAGTACTGCTGCGACGAGATGGGGCGGTACATCAACCTCTATTACGGCTCCTTCGCCGCCCTGCTGGCGGACGAGCCCAGAGAGGTCTGGGTGGACGAGCTGCGGGACACCCTCCGCCACGAGCTGACCCACCATGTGGAGGGCCTGGCGGGGGAGCGGAGCCTGGACCGCAAGGACGAGGCCCAGCTGTCCGCCTACCGGAACGGCGAGGACTGGGACGGAGACGCCTGGGCCGAAGAAAACAGTTGATCCACGGCCCGTCGGCGGGCCGTCAAAGAAAGGATGAGAGATAATATGGAGACCATCAAGTACACGCCCAGGGGGGTATGTTCCAGGGCCATGGAGATCGATGTGGAGGACGGCGTGATCCAAGACGTGCGGGTGCTGGGCGGCTGCAACGGCAACCTGAAGGGCATCTGCTCCCTGCTGCGGGGGATGAAGGTGGAGGACGCCATCGCCCGCATGGACGGCATCAAGTGCGGCGGAAAGGGCACCTCCTGCCCGGATCAGCTGGCTCAGGCGCTGAAGCTGGCGTGACAGGCCGGGCCCCGTGGGGGGCCGCGCCGCGCAAATTAACTGGGGAGGGGTCCTTATGTCGCTGACGCTGAGGACGCTGTGCACCGAGCGGGACAATCAGTTCAAGATCACCCTGCGGGCCGGAGGGAACGGCTTCCGCAACGCGGTGACCTGGGTCCATGTGGTGGAGGACGACTATGTCATCCCTTTTTTCCACGGCTCCGAGCTGGTGGTGACCACCGGCATCAAGACCGCCTCCGCCCCCGGCTGGCTCAGCGGACTGGTGCGGGAACTCCACGCCCGAAGGGTGGCGGGACTCATCGTCAACACGGGAAAGTACATCCTGGACATCCCGGAGGAGGTGCTGGCCTTCTGCGACGAGGCGGAGTTCCCCCTGCTCACCATGCCCTGGGAGATCCACGTCACCGAGATGCTCCAGACCTTCTGCACCCGCATCATCCAGGAGCGCCAGGACAACGAACAGTTCGACAAGGCGCTGACCGACGCGGTGTTCGGCCGGGGCGACGAGGCCGCGTGGCGGGAGGTGCTGGGCCGCCACTTCGACCCGGACGGCACGTTCGTGGCCATCGTCCTCCGCACGGGCCGCGGCGGGGACGGGGGCGATGAGGACGGCGGCGCGGAGTTCTCCTTCATCAACCGACTGCGGCGGTTTAAGACCATCCACCACAGGGCTGCCTCCGCCAAGTTCGGTCTCCTTCCCATGGACGACTGCCAGCTGCTGGCGGTGAACAACGTGGACCGCTCTATGATGCCGGAGCTGCTGTCCATCATCCGGGAGTCTTACCGGGCCGCCGAGAAGGCGGGGAAGCTGGCCATCGGCGTGGGCACCGAGGTGAACGGTCTGGCGAACCTGAGCCGGAGCTATCAGCGGGCGGAGGCCGCCATGCGGATGGCGGTCTGCTGGAGGGCGCCCTGCGTCCGCTTTGAGGACATGGGCTTTTACAAGATCCTGTTCTCGGTAAAGGACGATGAGATCCTCCACGCCTACGCCGCCGGGCTGCTGGGTCCCCTGGAGGAGGGGGACCGGGGCCGGGAGAACGTCGAACTGCTCACGGCATACATCGACAACGACCGCAGCCTGGAGCGAACGGCGGAGGCCCTGTACCTCCACCGGAACACGGTGAACTACCGCCTGCAAAAGCTGAAGACCCTGCTGGACTCGCCGCTGAAGACGGTGGAGGACCTGTTCCCCTATCAGGTGGCGCTGGCCATCCGGGACATGGAGCGCCGGGACGGCGGGGCCGGGGCCGGGAAAATGTAAAAAACGGGACGTCTCCCAGGAGACGTCCCGTTTTTCAGAGCAAATCAGGGTCACTTGCTGAGAACGAAGTGCTTCAGCGCGCTCCAGAGCGCGCCCCAGAGGGTGCTCTCATCGGCGGTCAGTATACGGTTCGCGTCGGGGATGAAGCTGCTGCGGCAATCGACAAAGGGATTATAGAGAAAATCGTTGGTCATTTTATTCACCTTCCAAATGTGTTTTTGCGGCGGCCTGTGAGCGCCGCCTCTTTGTTTTTACAATCCAATTATAGCGCGGATTTCTCCGGCGTAAAGGGGCTTGAAGACCAAAGATTTCCGAAGAATTTGTGCTTGCAGCACAATATGGAGACCGCTTTCGGCGGAACAGACGAAATCTGTCCGCATACCGCGTACAAAAAGACGGAGGCGGGGAACAGCGGGGAAGGACCCTCATGCGGGGGAGGGGACCTCCCCGTAGACCACGCCGTTGACCCCCTGGGAGAAGGCCCGCCACTCCGCCTTTTTCTCGTCCAGCAGGCGGAGGCCTCTGTCCGTCAGATGGTAGTACTTCCGGGGCCGCCCGCCGGGGGTGGTCTGGGTGTAGGAGCGCACCGCGCCCTCCTTTTCCAATCCGTGGAGGACGGGGTAAAGGGTGCCCTCCTTCAATTCAAAGGTCTTGTTGCTCCGCCGCTCCAGCTCGGCGATCATCTGGTAGCCGTACAGGTCCTCCGTTTTCAGCAGGGAGAGCACAAGCAGCCCGGTGCTGCCCGACAGCAGGCTCTTGTCAATTTTCATCGGTCCATCCTCCTCCATAGCTCACATTGCCGGAGCGCTCCGCCAGGACCGCCCCGTTTTCGTCCAGCAGCCGCACCCGTAGCCAGTAGTCGCTCTCCCCGAAGACTGCCTCCGTCGGCAAGCCATCCTCCGTCCGCTGGGCGATGAACAGACAGGCGCCGTCTTCCGTCTCTCCGCCTCCCCGGAGGACCGTGGCCCCGGCCTCGTCCCGGACGGCCAGCTCCGCCTCCACCCGGGCGGCGGGGAGATCGCTGTACACGATCAGCGGGGCCAGCGCGGGGCCGTTGCCGGCGTAGTGGATCAAATACAGATAGGCCGGAACATCCCCCGGCCCGGCGGGGAGGACGGCGGTGAGGCGGTCAAGAAACCCGGATTCGTAGATGTGCAGCCAGCCGGAACTCCGGCCCAGGAGGAAGCGCACATCCTGATACTCAGATGAAAGCACTGAATGTAGCTTTATGAGGTCTTCATCCTCGCTGTAAGGGCCGGGCGATTCCCAGTAGAAGGCGTCCTTCATGGGCAGCCGGGCCACCATCTCTCCGGGCTGGAGCAGCGCGTTGCGCTCCGCCAGCCGGAACCGCCACTCCGCGGGTAGGGGGATCTGCCTGAGCCTGATGCAGTCGAAGTAGAGCAGCCCAGCAAGGAGCAGCGCCGCCAGGAGCACGCAGCAGATCAGGTTCCGGGCCAGCTTTTGCCCCCGGGTCAGCCGTGGGACGCGAAACAACGGGGCCTTCCGTTTTTCCTTCATGTGCCCGCCTCCTCCATATCGATACGCAGCGTGAACTGATAGCCGCCCCGGTCATAGCTCACCTCATACCACCGGGCGGTGGCGCTGTCCCTGGGGACGCGAAAGTTGATCCAGCCGAACTCGGAACAGGGGTCCCATATGGTGCGGCACCAGTATAGGTTGGCGGCCACCCACCGGCGGCCCTGATCGTCGGTGATCCGCAGGGCGCTGAATACGCCGTGGGCGCCTTCCATATCCAGTTTTGGGGTAAACAGTGGGTGCTCCACGTCCAGCCGGAGATAGACGACGTCGGTTTCCAGGCCCTCCTGCCGCCACCGGGCGGCGGCGGGGAGCCGCAGGGTGTAGTTCCCGCAGACCGCCTCGCTGTCCCCTTCCGCCAGCAGGAGCCGCCTCCCTCCCTCGTGTTCCGTCTTCTCGAACGCCCAGACGGTCCGCTGGATGTCCCTGTCGTCCAGAACGGCGTCAAACGGGACGATCAGGATGGCGGCCAGCGCCACCCCCGCCGCCAGCAGGATCACCAGCACCTTGGACAGCAACCACGCCCAGCCCAGCAGGGGGGAGTGGAGCCTGTTCAGGGCCCGGCCCACCTCATCGGCGTCCCCCATGGCGGCCACGGCCTTTTCGGCGGCGGCCCGCTCGTCCAGCCCGCCGGCGGTGAGGGCCTCGTATCGGTCCTCCATGTGATTTTGCAGCTCCTGCCGCACGCCGGCCCGGTCGGGCAGAAACCGGACGTGCTTCGCGGCCCGGTTCGCCCAGGCGTACAGCTCAAGTTTTCCGTCCATAGACCCACCTCCCGTCTTTTACCTCGATGTTCTATGTATAATATACCTCGGAGGTCTATGCTTGTCAAGGGGAGATTGGCAAAAAAGAGGCGCGCCGTAGGCGCGCCTCTTTCGGGTTTCAGTTGACGCTGGGGACCTGGTTGGAGAACTTCTGCTCCGCCTGCTGGATCTGCTGGGGCTGGGCCTGGGTGACCGAGTACCAGCCCTTCTGCTGGCCGCTCTCAAACAGCTTGGTCTGGGTGCGGTGGCTCTGGGTGAGGATGTCCACGAAGGCGTCCCGCAGCCGGGTGTTGGTGCACTCGGACGCGTAGGTGCTGTAATTGTTGGACATCTTCTTCTCGGTGAGGATCAGGTCGGTGATGATCTCGGGATCTTTCATGATGGGCGCCTCCTTACTTCAAAAAGCCCAGCAGGGTGTCGTAGTTCTGCTTGTGCTGGGCGGCGTACTGGGTGAAGCTGTTTTTCAGCTCGGCGTCGGAGATCTCCTTGGCCGCATCCTGATACTTGCAGCAGATCACCCGCTCGAAGTTGAGCTGGTCCTCCAGAGCGGACAGCTCTTTGGTGGTCAGATTGGGCATGTGGATTGCCTCCTTTTTTCAGTGTGCCCATAGTATGGCAGGAGAAAGAAAAAATATACGCTTCTTTTTTTGAAAATCAGCCCTTGGGCTTGGGCTTGAACAGGAAGGCCACCAGCACGCCCAGGAAGATGGCGGCGGCGATGCCGCCGGCGGTGCCGGTGATCCCCCCAGTGACCGCCCCCAGCAGGCCGTCCCTGGCCACGCCCTCCTGGACGCCCTTGGCCAGGGTGTAGCCGAACCCGGTGAGGGGCACCGTGGCGCCGGCGCCGGCCCACTCCGCCAGGGGCTTGTAGAGGCCGATGGCGGTGAGGATCACGCCCGCCACCACATAGGTCACCAGGATGCGGGCGGGGGTGAGCTTGGTCTTGTCAATGAGGATCTGGCCGACGGCGCAGAACAGGCCGCCGACGAGAAACGCGCGCAGGTATTCCATATCAATGTCCTCCTTCCAGGGCGATGGCGTGGCAGATGCCGGGGACAGACTCCCCCTGCATGGTGGCGGTGGGGGAGTGGAGGGCCCCGGTGGGGCAGAACAGGACCCGTTTCCACCGGCCGGAGAGCAGCCCCGGCAGCAGATGGCCGCACAGCACCGACGCGGAGCAGCCGCAGCCGGAGGCCCCGGCGTGGACGTCCTGTTCGTCCATGTCGAACAGGAGCAGGCCGCAGTCGCTGTAATTGGAGAGGGGGCAGCCGTCGGTGGAGAAGAAGTCGGACACGATCTCCGAGCCCAGCTTGCCCAGATCGCCGGTGAGGATCAGGTCGTAGTAGTCGGGAGAGAGGCCGGTGTCCTCAAAATGGGCCTTGAGGGTCTTGTAGGCGGCGGGGGCCATGGCCGCCCCCATGTTGTTGGCGTCCTTGATGCCGTAGTCGGTGACTTTGCCCACGGTGACGCGTGTAATGGAGATCCCCCGTTCGGGCTGGTTGGTGACCACCACCGCGCCGGAGGCGGTGGCCGTCCACTGGGCGGTGGGGGTGCGCTGGCAGCCGTACTCCAGGGGAGTGCGGTACTGCCGCTCCGCCGAGCAGAAGTGGGAGGAGGTGACGGCGGCGGCGTACCGGCCGTACCCTCCGCTGAGGAGCAGGGCGGCCAGGGCCAGGCTCTCCCCCATGGTGGAGCAGGCGCCGTACAGCCCGAAGAAGGGCACGTCGGCGGCCCGGGCGGCGTAGCCGGAGCCGATGCACTGGTTCAGCAGGTCGCCGGCCAGGAGATAGTCCAGGTCGGCGGTGTGGAGGCCGGCCCGCTTCAGGGCGGCGTCCAGGGCCAGACCCTGCATGACCGACTCCGCCTGTTCCCAGCTTTTCGCGCCGAACAGGTCGTCCTGGCAGGTGTGGTCGAAGTGGCGGCCCAGGGGACCGGCGGACTCCTTTTTGCCGGCGGCGGAGCCGTGGCCGATGACGGTGGGCGGCGATTCGGGCTGGAAGGTCTGTTTGCCCAGTTTTTGATTGCCCATGATAGACACCTTCTTTTTGCTTTTGCGGATAGTCTTTCCGGCGGGGAGGATTTCATGCGCGGATGGGATTTTCCCTCTGGAAAAAAGGGACAAGCTGTGCTATACTGCTCTCTTAGGAAAGTATTTGGAGGAATGGTCATGTCTGAGGAGAAGCGCTCCATCGGCTATATCTGCCCGGTGTGCGGCGAGGCGGTGGTGGCGGAGCGCACCCTGTTCCAGCTGCTGGCAGGAGACACCTCCGTCCCCTGTCCCTGCGGCAAGTCGGAACTGGCCGTCCGGCAGCTGGGGGACCGGTGCGAGATCACCGTGCCCTGCCTGTTCTGCGCCAGGGACCACCGGGCGGCCTGCCTCAACGAGGGGCTGAAAAAACAGAAGCTCATCGCCCTGAGCTGCGGCAAGTCCGGCCTCGCCATCTGCCACATCGGGGAGGAGGGCCAGGTGTTCCGGGCCATGGAGAAGCTGGAGGGCGCGGTGGACAAGCTCCGCCGGGACGACACCCAGGAGAGCCGGGGGACCTTCCTCGACGAGGTGGTCATGGGCGAGGTGCTCTCCGAGCTGAAGGACATCGCCGCCCGGGGCGGCATCAAATGCGCCTGCGGGTGCGATCAGTACGGCGTGAAGGTGGGATACTCCTCGGTGGACGTGATCTGCGCCGCCTGCGGGGCCGTTCTGCGCCTGCCGGCGGCCACCCCGGACGACATCGACGGGGTGTGCGCCCGATATAACCTGACCATTCCCGGAAAGAAGGGCTCTTGACGATGAGCGTGATCTATCAGACGGAACTGCGGGTGGACTCCCGGGACGTGGACCTGTTCAACCAGGCGCGGCCCTCGGCGGTGCTGGGCCTCATGCAGGAGGCGGCCACCCAGGCCGCCCTGGATCTGAAGGTGGACGGCCCCCGCATCCTGAAAAAATACGGCTGCCTCTGGATGGTCACCCGGAACTGGGTGGAGCTGGAGGCTCCCCTCCGCTGGGACGACCGGATCACCGTGGAGACCTGGCACCGGGGCGGCATGGGCGCCTCCGTCTACCGGGACTTTGAGTTTTTCCGGGACGGCAAATACGTGGGGCAGGCCACCTCTATCTGGGCCATGGTCCAGGCAAAGGAGCGCAAAGTCCTTCCCATCAAGCGGGTGGAGGAGTTCGCGGGCACCGACGGCGGCGAGCGGATCAAGTCGATCAAGCTTCGGGGCGCCCGGATGCCCGAGACCTTTGACGGCAGCGAGCCCCGGTATCTGGGCTATTCCGACACCGACCTGAACGGCCATGTGAACAACGTCCACTACGCCGACTACGCCTGCGACGCCCTCCATCTGGAGCGGCTGGGCCGGGGGAAATACGTCCGCGCCTTCCAGATCGACTACGTCAGCGAGTGCCGGGCGGGGGAGACCCTCCGGATCGACACCGCCGCCCGGGGAGACGAGCTGTTTGCCCAGGGCGTGGGGGAGGACGGCGTGAAGCGGTTCGACTTTGACCTGACCCTGGCGGACCTATAAGAGGTTCTTCCAGGTGGGCAGCTCCCCCTCGTCGATGAGCCGGATCTGGGTGATGAGCCGGGCGTTGGCGGCGGCGTACTCCGCCGGCTGGCGCTCCTGCCCCTGGAGATAGGCCAGCGTCTCGCCAAAATAGCCGAGTACCGCGTCGATGTCCCGGTGGTGGAGGGTGGCGTGGAGGTAGCCCTCGTTTTCCATCCAGCGGGTTTTGGCCCGCTGGGTGATGGCGGCGGCCACCTCCCAATGGCCGCTCTCCGCCTCCTCCTGGGCCTGGGTCAAGGCGGCGGTGACCTCCTCCGCCAGGCTGTGCAGGCACCAGACGTGGGCGGCGGACAGGACCAGCAGCAGGGCCAGAAGCCCCCCGGATATGGCAAGGCGTTTCACTTTACTCCTCCTTTGGGGACCACATAGGTGCTGCCCGCCTGGTCCACCGTCAGCAGGAAGACCTGCTTGACGGAGTGCATCTTGTGGGCGGCCAGCTGCTTTTCCAGCCAGGTCTCCTCATAGCCCATCCCCTTCAGGTTGTGGGACAGCAGCCGCCCGTCGCTGACGATGACCACCGGCATACCGGTCTCCTGGGGGGAGAGGCCCATCTGGGCGGCGGTGACGGGCTTGTCCGCCGCGGCGGGCAGGACGGAGAGCTGCCCGTTGGTCTCCAGCAGGGCGAACTTGACGGATTTGAAGTCGCTGTAGCCCTGGATGCGCAGCTCCTCCATCAGTTCGTCGATGGTGAAGCGGGTGCGGCGCAGTTCCTTCTCCTGGACCACCCCGTCCCGGATGACGATGGAGGGGCGGCCCACCAGCAGCGAGCGGAACCGGATGGACTTGGTGCAGAGCACCGACAGGATGGTGGACACGGCCAGCAGCACCGCGATGGGGATGAGGCCGGACAGCAGGGGGATGCCGTTGTCCTGCATGGGCACCGAGGCCAGATCCGCGATGATGAGGGCGAGGACCAGCTCCGACGGCTCCAGCTGGCCGATCTGGTGCTTGCCCAGCAGGCGGATGCCCACCACGATGAGCAGATACAAAATCACGGTGCGAAGGAGTACCACGAACATAAAAGCACCTCTTTCCGGGAATCGAAAACGTCTTTCGATAATTTGCCCGCTGGATTCTTTCAATATGCGGCGGGTTTGTCCAAAACTCCGATTTTCAAAATCCCCAAAAAATCGCGGAGGTTGTTCTTGTCTTTTTGGGCGAGATACGATAAAATAGACAGAGTATGAAAAAAAGGCAGGGATAGCTTTGAAAGCAACTTTGATTCTGGCGAACGGGACTCTGTTCCAGGGCAGGGCCATCGGCGCCACTGAGGACCGGGTCTGCGAGATGGTGTTCAACACCTCCATGACCGGCTATCAGGAGATCCTCACCGACCCCTCCTACGCGGGGCAGGGGGTCGTGATGTCCTATCCCCTCATCGGCAACTACGGCGTCAACCATGAGGACAACGAGTCCGCCCGCCCTTGGGCGGAGGCCTTCGTGGTCCGGCATCTGTCCCCCGAGGGGAGCAATTTCCGCTGTGAGGACACCCTTGACAGCTATCTGAAATCTAACCACATCGCCGGCATCGAGGGCATTGACACCCGGGCGCTGACGAAAATACTCCGCAGCCAGGGCACCATGAACGGCATGATCACCTGCGCGGAGCATTTTAATATCAACGAGGTCATGGAAAAACTCAACGCCTACCGGGTGGAGGGCACCGTGGAGCGGGTCACCTGCCGGGAGCCCTGGACCCTGCCCGCCGAGGGGGAGCGGAGGTACCGCGTGGCCCTGATGGACTACGGCATGAAGCGGAACATGGCCCGGTGTCTGGCGAAGCGCGGCTGCGAGGTCACCGTGCTGCCCGCCGGCACCCCCGCGGCGGAGGTGCTGTCCGGCGGGTACGACGGGGTGATGCTCTCCAACGGCCCCGGCGACCCCGCCGACAACGTGGAGATCATCAAAGAGGTCAAAAAGCTGTACGACTCCAGTCTGCCCATCTTCGCCGTCTGCCTGGGCCACCAGCTGATGGCCCTGGCCACCGGCGCGAAGACCCACAAGATGGTCTTCGGCCACCGGGGGGGCAACCACCCGGTGAAGGACATCGAGGCGGGCCGCTGCTTCATCACCAGCCAGAACCACGGCTATGTGGTGGACGCCGATACGGTGGACCCCGCCGTCGCCTCTGTCTCCCACGTGAACGTGAACGACAACACGGTGGAGGGCCTGAAATACAGGCGTCCCAACTGCTTCACCGTCCAGTTCCACCCGGAGGCCGCCCCCGGCCCCATGGACACGGAGTATCTGTTCGACCGCTTTATCGCCAGCATGGGAGGTGACCGGTAATGCCCAGAGATCCGAAGATCAAAAAGGTATTGGTGCTGGGCTCCGGCCCCATCGTCATCGGCCAGGCGGCGGAGTTCGACTACGCCGGCACCCAGGCCTGCCGCGCCCTGAAAGAGGAGGGCGTGGAGGTGGTGCTGGTCAACTCCAACCCGGCCACCATCATGACCGACAAGGACATCGCCGACCATGTGTACATCGAGCCCCTGAACATCCCCTCGGTGACCCAGGTCATCGAGATGGAGCGGCCCGACGCCATCCTGCCCACCCTGGGGGGCCAGACCGGGCTGAACCTGGCCATGAACCTCCACGAGCAGGGCGTTTTGGAGAAGTACGGCGTCCGCCTGCTGGGCACCAGCCCCGAGTCCATCCGCAAGGCGGAGGACCGGCAGGGCTTCAAGGACTGCATGGAGGAGATCGGCCAGCCCTGCGTCACCTCCGACGTGGTGGAGAGCGTGGACGGCGCGGTGGAGTTCGCCGAGAAGATCGGCTATCCCGTCATCGTCCGGCCCGCCTACACCCTGGGCGGCACCGGCGGCGGCATCGCCTACGACGAGGCCTCCCTCCGGGAGATCGCCGACCGGGGCATCCATCTGTCCCGGGTGGGCCAGGTGCTCATCGAGCGGTGTATCTCCGGCTGGAAGGAGATCGAGTTCGAGGTCATGCGGGACTCCGCCGGCAACGTGATCCAGGTCTGTTCCATGGAGAACATCGACCCCGTGGGCGTCCACACCGGCGACTCCATCGTGGTGGCCCCCACCCAGACGCTGGCCAACAAGGAGTTCCAGATGCTCCGCACCGCCGCCCTGGACATCATCACCGCACTGAAGATTGAGGGCGGGTGCAACTGCCAGTTCGCCCTGAACCCCGACAGCTACGAGTACGCCGTCATCGAGGTCAACCCCCGCGTGAGCCGGTCGTCCGCTCTGGCCTCCAAGGCCACCGGCTACCCCATCGCCAAGGTGGCCGCCAAGATCGCCCTGGGCTACACCCTGGATGAGATCCCCAACGCCGTCACCGGCAAGACCACCGCCTGCTTCGAGCCCACGGTGGACTACTGCGTGCTGAAGATCCCCCGCCTGCCCTTTGACAAGTTCACCACCGCCAGCCGCACCCTGGGCACCCAGATGAAGGCCACCGGCGAGGTGATGGCCATCGCCAACTCCTTTGAGGGGGCGCTGATGAAGGCCATCCGCTCCCTGGAGCTGAACGTGCGCGCCCTGAAGCTGGACAAGTTGGAGGAGCTCTACACCGACGAGATCGAGGACCTGCTGGTGAACGTCACCGACGAGCGGCTGTTCGTGGTGGCGGAGGCCCTCCGCCGGGGCTTCTCGCCGAAAAAGATCAACCACATCACCAAGATGGATATCTGGTTCCTGGAGCGGTTCAAGAACATCATCGACATGGAGAACGCCCTCATCGCCTGCAAGGGCGTCCCCGACCCGGACACCATGCGCCGGGCCAAGGAGATGTGCTTCGCCGACAGCTACATCGGCCACCTGTGCGGCATGGCCCAGGCCGAGGTGAAGGCCCTCCGGGAACAGTACGGCATCATCCCCTCCTTCAAGATGGTGGACACCTGCGCCGCCGAGTTCGACGCGGAGACCCCCTACTACTACTCCTCCTACGACGGGGAGAACGAGGCGGTGGACACCGGCTCGGGCAAGAAAAAGGTGTTGGTGCTGGGCTCCGGCCCCATCCGCATCGGCCAGGGCATCGAGTTCGACTACTGCTCGGTCCACTCAGTATGGGCCTTCTCCAAGATGGGCTACGAGACCATCATCGTCAACAACAACCCCGAGACCGTCTCCACCGACTTCGACGTGGCGGACAAGCTGTACTTCGAGCCCCTCACCGCCGAGGACGTGCAGAACATCGTGGAGCAGGAGCATCCCTGGGGGGCGGTGGTCCAGTTCGGCGGACAGACCGCCATCAAGCTGGCCAAGGCCCTCACCGATATGGGGGTCCCCATCCTGGGCACCTCCTCCGACGGCGTGGACGCCGCCGAGGACCGGGAGCGGTTCGACGCTATTTTGCAGAAGTGCGGCATCCCCCGGGCCCGGGGCAAGACCATCTTTACCACCCAGGAGGCCCTGGACGCCGCCCACGAGCTGGGCTATCCCGTGCTGGTGCGGCCCTCCTATGTGCTGGGCGGCCAGGGGATGGAGATCGCCTACAATGACCGGAACATCGAGGAGTTCATGCGCATCATCAACCTGACGGTGCAGGAACACCCCATCCTGGTGGACAAGTACCTGATGGGCCGGGAGCTGGAGGTGGACGGCGTCTACGACGGGGAGGATATCCTCATCCCCGGCATCATGGAGCACGTGGAGCGGGCCGGCGTCCACTCGGGCGACTCCATCGCGGTCTATCCGCCCCTCCACCTGGAGGACAAGCACCGGGAGCTGATCCTCCGCCACACCAAGAATATGGCCCGGGAGCTGGGGGTGGTGGGCCTCATCAACGCCCAGTACATCCTCTACAACGACGACATCTACGTCATCGAGGTGAATCCCCGGTCCAGCCGGACCATCCCCTACATCTCCAAGGTCACCGGCGTGCCCATCATCGACCTGGCCACCCGGGTCATGCTGGGGGAGA
>CANRFU010000006.1 GCA_947629975.1 uncultured Oscillospiraceae bacterium
ACTCCGCCCTGGACGCCATCGGCATGGGGGTGGGCTACATGCTGGCCATGCTGGTGATGGCCTCCATCCGGGAGATCCTCGGGGCGGGCACCTGGTTCGGCATGAAGATCCCCGTCCTGGCCGACAACAACATCTCCATCATGACCATGGCCCCCGGCGGCTTCGCCGTGTTCGGCCTGCTCATCGCCATCATCAACAAGGTCAGCCACGGCAAGGCCATCAAGAAGAAGGAGTTCGGCTGCGAGGGCTGCCCCTCCGCCGGGGCCTGCGGCCAGAAGGGCTGTGACAAAAAGGAGGCCGCCGCGTAATGGATATCAAAGGTCTGATCGCCATCGTCATGGCCGCCGTGCTGGTGAACAACTACGTGCTCCAGCAGTTCCTCGGCATCTGCCCCTTCCTGGGCGTGTCCAAAAAGCTGGACCAGGCCGCCGGGATGTCGGTGGCCGTCATCTTCGTCATGGTGCTGGCCACCGCCGTCACCTATCCCATCCAGTACTTCCTGCTGAACCCCAACGACATGGGCTACCTCCAGACCATCGTGTTCATCCTGGTCATCGCCGCCCTGGTGCAGCTGGTGGAAATCATCCTGAAGAAGTACATCCCCGCCCTCCACGCCTCCCTGGGCGTGTACCTGCCCCTCATCACCACCAACTGCGCGGTGCTGGGCGTTTGTATCAGCAACGTGGACAGCTACATGCTGGAGAAGGCCGCCTTCGGCCCCTCCTTCGTGCAGGCCCTGTTCAACGCCGCCGGCTCCGGCCTGGGCTTCCTGCTGGCCATGGTGCTGTTCGCCGGCGTGCGCAGCCGGGTGGATAAGTGCGACTGCCCCGAGTGCTTCAAGGGCATGCCCATCACCCTGATCTCCGCCGCCATCCTGTCGGTGTCCTTCATGGGCTTCGCCGGCCTGGTGGAGAACCTGCTGAGTTAAGGAGGGCTGCGGTATGACTGGAATCATCATCGCGGTGGCGGCCGTCACCGTCATCGGCCTGATCTGCGGCGCGGGGCTGTCCGTGGCCTCCAAGTTCATGGCGGTAGAGGTGGACGAGCGGATCCCCAAGGTCCGCGAGTGCCTCCCCGGCGCCAACTGCGGCGCCTGCGGCTTCGCAGGGTGCGACGGGTACGCCAAAGCCCTGGTGGAGGATCCCGACCTGTCCGTGTCCCTGTGCGTGCCCGGCGGGGCCGCCGCCGCCGCCAACATCGGCGAGGTGCTGGGCCGCGCCGCCGGCGATGTGGAGAAGATGGTGGCCGAGGTCCGCTGCTCCGGCACCTGCGACGCCACCTCCGTCAAGATGGACTACAACGGCCTGGACAGCTGCGCCGCCGCCAAGCTGCTCTTCGGCGGCACCGGCGCCTGCGTCTACGGCTGTATCGGCCTGGGGGACTGCGCCAGGGTCTGCCCGGTGAACGCCATCCACATCGGCGGCAACCTGGCAAGGGTGGACACCGACGTGTGTATCGGCTGCGGCAAGTGCGCCAAGACCTGCCCCAACGGGGTCATCGCCATCCGGCCGGCCAGCGCCCATATGGTGGTGGACTGCAACAGCCGCCAGAAGGGCGCCGGCACCCGCAAGGCCTGTAAGGCCGGGTGTATTGGCTGCAAGCTGTGCGAGCGCAACTGCCACACCGGGGCCATCACCGTCACCGACAACCTGGCCTCTATCGACTACTCCAAGTGCGACGGCTGCGGCAAGTGTATCGAGGTCTGCAAGGCCGGTTGCCTGGTCGCCCTGAATATCTCCGCCGCCCAGGTGGTCAACGCGGAGTAAACCGAATAGAGTTTGGGGAGGGCCGTTCGGCCCTCCCCCTTTCTTTTTATGGTTGATTCTCCCTCTTTGGTGTGATATGATAGCGTGACGGAAAGGGGGCGGCGCGATGGACTGGCTCAAAACACATCGGAACGACCTCCTCCTCATCGCCGCCCTGCTGGTTTTGGCCGGGGCGCTGGCCCTGTTCCTGCACCTCTCCCGGCACGACGGCGGGTACGTATCCGTCTCCGTGGGCGGCGAGGTCGTGGCCCGGCTGCCCCTGGATGAGGACGCCTCCCTGCCCATCGGGACGGAGGGCGGGAACAACCTGCTGGTCATTGAGGACGGCACGGCCCGGATGGAGTCCGCCGACTGCCCCGACCTGCTGTGTGTGAAGATGGGGGCCGTCCGCTATGCCGGCGAGTCCATCGTGTGCCTGCCCCATCAGGTGGTAATCACGGTGGAGGAGGGCCCCGACGGCGGCTTCGACGCCGCCGCCCGCTGAGGGGAGGCCGCCATGAGTGCCAAACGGATCGCCCGGTACGGGCTGCTGACGGCGCTGGCGCTGGCGCTGTCCTACGCCGAGTCCCTGCTCCCCTCCCCCGGCGTGCCCGGCGTGAAGCTGGGCCTGCCCAACCTGGTGGTGGTGTTCGCCCTGTACCGGCTGGGCACTGTGGACGCCTGGGCCCTGTCCCTGGCGCGGGTGCTGCTGGCGTCCGTCCTGTTCGGGAACGGGGTCGGCCTGGCCTACAGCATGGCGGGGGCCGTTCTGTCCCTGTCGGTGATGTGCCTGCTGAAAAAGAGCGGCAGGTTCTCCGAGACCGGCGTCAGCGTGGCCGGAGGGGTGGCCCACAACGCGGGGCAGGTCCTGGTGGCCGTCCTCCTGCTGGAGACCACCCGCCTCGCCTGGTATCTGCCGGTGCTGTGTCTGTCGGGCACTGTGGCCGGCGTGCTGATCGGCGTCGTCTCCGCCCTGCTGGTGAAACGGGTACCGGAATTCAAATCATAAAAAGGAGTTCTGATCTATGGACCTGACTGTCAACGGTCTGCTGGACCTGAGCCACACCCTGGCGAAGGACTATCTGTCCGGCTTTACATACCCTTGGGAGGCCCTGGACGGGATCAGGGACCTGATCCTCTCCCTGGGCCCGGCGCTGGGCCCCGACTACGAGGAGCGCGCCCCCCAGGTGTGGGTGCATAAGACGGCGAAGGTGTTCCCCTCGGCGTACCTGGGGGCCCCCTGCATCATCGGGCCGGAGACCGAGGTGCGCCACTGCGCTTTCATCCGGGGCTCGGCTCTCGTCGGGGCGAACTGCGTCGTCGGGAACAGTGTGGAGCTGAAAAACGTCATCCTGTTTGACAACGTGCAGACTCCCCACTACAACTATGTGGGGGACTCCATCCTGGGCTATAAGAGCCACATGGGGGCGGGGTCCATCACCTCCAACGTGAAGTCCGACAAGACCCTTGTGTCGGTCAGGGACGGGGATACCCGGATCGGGACCGGCCGGAAGAAGTTCGGGGCCATCCTGGGCGACCGGGTGGAGGTGGGGTGCAACAGCGTGCTCAACCCCGGCACGGTGGTGGGGCGGCGCAGCCGGATCTACCCCGTGTCCTGCGTCCGGGGGGCCGTCCCGGCGGACAGCATTTATAAGACGGGGGGCGTCATCGCGCCCCAAAAAGGAGAATGACAGATGGGCAAGTATTTCGGCACAGACGGCTTCCGGGGCAAGGCCAACGAGGGCCTCACCGGCGACCACGCCTACCGGATCGGCCGGTTTTTGGGCTGGTACTACGGCAGGAACACCAAGGCCAGCATTGTGGTGGGCAAGGACACCCGCCGCTCCAGCTATATGCTGGAGTACGCCATCAGCGCGGGCATGGCCGCCTCCGGGGCGGACGTGTATCTGCTCCACGTGACCACCACCCCCTCCGTGTCCTATGTGACGCGGGTGGACGGCTTCGACTGCGGCGTGATGATCTCCGCCTCCCACAACCCCTTCTGGGACAACGGGATCAAGCTGTTCAACCGGGAGGGCGAGAAGATGGACGAGGCCACCATCCGCCTGCTGGAGGACTACCTGGACGGCAGGCTGGAACTGGACGGCCAGCCCTGGAACGAACTGCCCTTCGCCACCGGGGAGCACATCGGCTCCATCGTGGACCACACCGCCGGCCGGAACCGGTACATGGGCTATCTGATCTCCCTGGCGGTGTACTCCTTCCGGGGCAAAAAGGTGGCCCTGGACTGCGCCAACGGCTCCGCCTGGGCCATCGCCCCCAACGTGTTCCGGGCCCTGGGGGCCGACGTGATGGCCATCAACGTCCAGCCTGACGGGCTGAACATCAACCTGGACGCCGGCTCCACCCACATCGACGGGCTGAAAAAGTTCGTGAAGGAGAACGGGTGCGACGTGGGCTTCGCCTTCGACGGGGACGCCGACCGCTGCCTGGCGGTGGACGAGCGGGGTGAGCTGGTGGACGGCGACAGGATCATGTACCTGTACAGCCGGTACATGAAGGAGCGGGGCAAGCTGACCACCAACACGGTGGTGACCACCGTCATGTCCAACTTCGGCCTGTACAAGGCCCTGGACGAGGCGGGGATCGGCTACGCCAAGACCAAGGTGGGGGACAAGTACGTATATGAGGAGATGGTGAAGGGCGGCCACCGGATCGGCGGCGAGCAGTCGGGCCACATCATCCTGTCCAAGTACGCCCGCACCGGGGACGGTATCCTCACCGCCCTGAAGGTGATGGAGGTCATGATCGCCCGGAAGCTGTCCCTGAGCCGCCTGGCCGAGCCGGTGACCATCTATCCCCAGGTACTCATCAACATCCGGGTAAAGGACAAGAAGGCCGCCCAGGAGGACCCCGCCGTGAAGGCGGCGGTCCAGGCCGCGGCGGACGCGCTGGGAGACACGGGCCGGATCCTGGTCCGGGAGTCGGGCACCGAGCCCCTTGTCCGGGTGATGGTGGAGGCCCCGGAAAAGGGCCAGTGTCAGGCCCTGGCCCAGGGCGTCGTGGACGTGATCCGGGCCCAGGGGCACGAGGCCGTATAACCAAATCTGAGCGTGAAAATGGGGCGGGTCCGGGACCCGCCCCTGTTTTTTATTTTTCCGTCTTGTTCAGCCTCCGCAGGATGGCCTCCTCCGCCCGGTCCCCGTATTTCAGGGCCAGCGCGGCCAGGACCGCCCCCAGCGCCCCAAGGGCGATCATGGCGGGCAGGGGCAGCTTCACGGCGTTCCCGCCCACGGCGCAGGCCGCCAGCAGCCCCCAGGGCCGGGCGATGACCACCAGCAGGATGAACCGCTTGAAGGGGATCTCGGTGAGGCCCGCCAGGATGCACAGCACGTCGTCCGGGAAAAAGGGGAACAGGAGGGCGACGAGCAGGAACACGTCCCGCTTGCGGCGGAGCAGCTCCAGATACCTGCCGGAGGCCCGCTCCCCCGCCAGCCGCTGGACGAACCCCTGCCCCAGCCCTCGGGCCAGGGCGAACACCAGAGCGGACCCCAGCGCCACCGCCCCCCAGGTGAGCAGGAAGGCGGGCCACACCCCGAACAGCCAGCCCCCCGCCGCCGCGGTGATGTTGCTGGGGATGGGGGCCAGGATCACCGAGGCCAGTTGGATGGCGAAGTAGGCCAGATGGGACCAGGGGGCGCACCGCCGGATGTACTCCTCCATGCCCTCGGGGCTGGAGGCGGCCTCGAAGAAGCCGGTGGCCCACAGGCACAGCAGGGTGCCTCCCGCCAGCAGGACGGTGACCGCCCACAGCAGGGCCCTGACCTGTTTTTCTCTCATGGGCGCCCTCCTCCCGCTCGAACGGACGGGCGATCTGTCGCTCTCCCGGTCCAGGGATAGTATAACAGGATTTGCGGCAAACACAAGATGGTTTTTGAAAAATTGGAAAAACTTTCTGTAAACAGCGTGAAGAATGACCGGTTCGGCCGAACTTGACCAACTTTTCCTTGACGCGGAGCCCTTCGGACCATATACTGTACCTGTTATGATTCTGTGACGGATCGCCCGCGCCTCCGGCGGCGCGGGCAAGGAGGCCCCATGGACACTCAAACGGAAACTCTCGCCCGAATGAACGGCGCCCCTGACCGGCAGTTCAACTTCCCCAGGGCGGTCAACCTGGTCCCCCTGGATCAGGTCAACGGCTTCAACGTGCGCCCCGGTCTCTATGAGATCAACGGCGCCACCGCCATCCCCTGCGGGGTGAACTTCACTGTGACCTCCCGGGGGGCCACTTCCATCGAACTGCTGCTGTTCAAGCGGCAGGCGGAGGAGCCATACGCCGTCCTCCCCTTCCCTGAGCACTACCGGATTGGCAACGTGTACTCCATGATCGTGTTCGGCCTGGAGATTGGGGAGTTCGAGTACGCCTACCGGGTGGACGGCCCCTACAACCCCTCCAAGGGCCTGCTGTTCGACAGGACGAAATATCTGCTGGACCCCTACGCCAGGGCGGTCACCGGGCAGAGCCGGTGGGCCGAGCCCAATCCCCACGGCCAGCACTACCGGGCGCGGGTGGTGCGGGACAGCTTCGACTGGGGGAACATCCGCTCCCCCCTCATCCCCATGGAGGACTTGGTGATCTACGAACTCCACGTCCGGGGCTTCACCCGGGACCCCTCCTCCGGCGTGGAGCACCCCGGCACCTTCGCCGGGCTCATGGAGAAGCTGCCCTACCTCCAGGAACTGGGGGTCAACGCCATCGAACTCATGCCCATCTTTGAGTTCGACGAGATGCTGGACTACCGCAGCGCCAACGGGGAGGCCCTCTACAACTACTGGGGCTACAACCCGGTGTCCTTCTTCGCCCCCAACTCCAGCTACGCCTCCTCCCTGGAATTCAACCGGGAGGGCACCGAGCTGAAGCGGCTCATCCGGGCCTGCAAGCAGCGGGGGATCGAGGTGTACCTGGACGTGGTGTTCAACCACACCGCCGAGGGCAACGAGAGCGGCCCCTTCTTCTCCTTCAAGGGGCTGGACAACAATGTGTACTACCTGCTCACCCCCGACGGGCGGTACCAGAACTTCTCCGGCTGCGGCAACTCCCTGAACTGCAACCACCCCATCGTCCACCAGATGATCGTGGACTGCCTGCGCTACTGGGTGACCACCTACCGGGTGGACGGCTTCCGGTTCGACCTGGCCTCCATCCTGGGCCGGGGGGAGACCGGCAGCCCCCTGAACGAGCCCCCCCTGCTCCAGGCCCTGGCCTTCGACCCCGTTTTGGCCGACGTGAAGCTCATCGCAGAGGCGTGGGACGCCGGCGGCCTCTACCAGGTGGGCACCTTCCCCGCCTGGAACCGCTGGGCGGAGTGGAACGGCCGCTACCGGGACGATCTGCGCCGCTATCTCAAGGGCGACCACGGGATGGCCCACAGCGCCGCCCTCCGGATCATGGGGTCCCGGGACATCTACGCCGACTCCCGGAAAAACGCCTCGGTGAACTTCATCACCTGCCACGACGGGTTCACCCTCTACGACCTGTTCGCCTACAACCAGAAGCACAACGAGAAAAACGGCTGGAACAACACCGACGGGTCCGACGACAACAACAGCTGGAACTGCGGCGTGGAGGGGGAGACCGACGACGAGGCGGTGAATACCCTCCGCCGGCGGATGGCCCGCAACGCCTTCGCCCTGCTCATGTGCTCCCGGGGCATCCCCATGTTTCTGGCGGGGGACGAGTTCGGCAACACCCAGTTCGGCAACAACAACGCCTACTGCCAGGACAACGTCACCTCCTGGCTGGACTGGTCCCGGCTGGAGAAGAACCGGAGCACCTTCCGCTTCTTCCAGTCCATGATCCGCTTCCGCAAGGAGCACCGCATCCTCCGGGCCAATCTGTCCAACGGCGCCTGCGGCTTCCCCGACGTGTCCTTCCACGGCATCACCCCCTGGAAGAGCCGGTTCGACGACTTTGACCACTATGTGGGCGTCCTCTTCGCCGGCTGGGAGCAGCAGGGAGGGGACCAGCTGATCTACGTGGCCTCCAACGCCTACTGGGAACCCCTCCAGATCGAGCTCCCCCGCCTGCCCGACGGCCTGGGCTGGCACCTGGCGGTGGACACCTGGTACGAGGAGCCCCAGACCTACGGCCCCGTAGGAGGCCGGTTCACCATCCGCCCCCGTTCGGTGATGGTGTTCTTCGGGAAGTGACGGCGGCCCCCGAAAAAGCGCGCGAAAAGGGCGGAGAGCCATGCTCTCCGCCCTGGTCTTTTGTCCCGGCCCTCATCTGTTTCCCTATGGAAAGGCGTCGTCTCCCACAAAACCTGACTCAGCGTTGGCGGGCCCCCCGGGCGGGCCGCCGGCCGCGCAAAAAGGCGCACGCCAGCCCCAGGGCCGCCAGGGCGCCCAGGGCGGCGCCTGGGACCAGCCCCGGCGCGGTATACCGCAGCTCCACGGTGTGCTCCCCGGCGGAGAGGGGCACGGCCAGGAAGGTATCCAGCCACACGCCGTGCTCCGTCCTCTTTCCGTCCACATACGCCGTCCAGCCGTCCTCGGCGGGGACGGTGGTGAGCAGCTGCCGGGGTGAGTCCGCCGTCACGGTCAGGGACACCCGGCCGCCGTCCTCCACCGACAGCGCCTCCGCCGGATCCACCGCCGCCACCGCCCCGGACAGGACCTCCCGGTCCAGGGTCCAGAGGAAGTCCTCCGGCGGGGTCCAGGCCCCCTCGTACCACACGGTGACCAGGCACTCCTCTCCCTCGGCCGGGGTACCAAGATAGTGGACGCTGGCCGCCTCGGTGGTCCCCAGACACACCGTCTCGCCCCCCTCCATCCACACCTGGGTGGGGCCGGACGCGCTCAGGTCGGCGTAGACGGGCCGTCCCGTCCCGATAAAGGCGAAGCGCGCCACGCCCCCCTCGTCCCAGTACGCCGCGCCGGCGGGGGCAAAGGCCTCCGCCCGCCGCCCGGCCAGATCGGACAGCAGGTCGTTCTGCCGCTCAAAGGGGGTGGCGGCGGCGCTGAGGGCGGGGGCGCTCTCCCCGGCGCTCAGAAAGGCCAGGGGCAGCGTGTCCGGGTTCCTGTAGAGGGCGTATCCGCCGCTCCGGGCCACGGCCTCGTAGGGCTGGCCCCCCCGGGAGATGACGCAGCGGAAGTCCATCAGGGCGTCGGTGACGGGGGTGGAGCCGTAATAGGCGCACCACATCCACGTCTGGGCGAAGCCCAGCTTCCTGGTCAGCTCGTTCACCCCGTAGTTATAGAGGCTGCTGTAATGGGTGATGCCGGGGTAGCCGAAGGCCAGGGGGCCGTTGTGGCCCCGGTCCTCTGTGGCCCCCATGCGGAAGAAGGACCCCGCGCCGTCCTCAAAGGCCGCGGCGGTGAGTTCTTCGTTGGCCAGGCAGTCCTCCCGGTAGGCGGCGAGGGACTGGTAATGGAACTGGCCGTCGATCCCGGCGAGGATGTCCTTCGTGTTCAGCCCCAGGTCCAGCGCGGTAAGGATCAGCAGCGCGGCGGCCAACACGCGCTCCGGGGCGGGGCCCCGTCTCCGGGCGGCGGCCAGGATGGGGGGCAGGGCCATGTTGGCCAGGGCGATCACCACAAAGGAGAGGACGAACCCATACCGCCAGGGGAACCAGTTGGGCTTTTGCAGCAGGTGCCACAGCTTGTCCAGGGGGGACAGCAGCATGGAGGCCAGCACCGCCCCCAGCAGGCCCAGCCAGGCCAGTTTCTCCCGGAGGGGGTGCCTCTGGTAGAAGTAGAGGACCGCCAGCAGGGCGGCGGCGGTGCCGCAGAACACATAGGGCAGGGCGGCGTAGGTGATGGAGGTATACGACCCGGAGAACAGCCGCCCCAGGATGTCCAGCGGCTCCCCGGTGAGCGGGCCTGCGTACTCCGCGTTGCCGCCGCTGAACTTGCCGTTGAACATGGCGAGGAAGGTGGGCAGCCACAGCCAGGCGGTCAGCCCCAGGGCGCAGGCCGCCCCGCCCAGGAAGCGGCCCGACGCCGCCGCCAGTTCCCCGTCGGAGAGCCGCAGCATGGCGCACCGGGCGATGAAGTACAGCAGGCAGAAGGCCCCGATCATATAGGAGATATACCAGGTGGAGAAGAAGCAGACCGCCAGCGCCGCCACAAAGGGGCCGAAGCCCCGCCCCGCCAGGATGCGCTCCAGCGCCAGCAGGATCAGCGGCAGCCAGACGACCCCGTCCAGCCACATGATACAGAGGGAGTAGGCGGCGTTGTAGCTCATGAGGGCATAGCTCACGGCGCAGATCAGGGAGGCCGCCCCGCCGTCCGGGAACATCCTCCGGGAGTACAGGGCGAAGGAGGCACCCGCCAGGCCGATCTTCAGCGCCGTCAGGAACATCAGGGCCACCGGCATGTACCCGTTGGGGACCGGCAGGGTCAGCAGGGACAGGGGGCTGGACACGTAGTAGGAGAACACCCCGATGTAGGAGGTGCCCAGGGCCTTGGACCAGGAGAAGAACAGGTCCCCGCTCTTCAGGGCGCAGAAGAACTCCACGTACTGGTCCGCCATGTCGGAGGCGAGGATGGTCTTGTCCCCCCAGGGGGCCATGCCCATGGAGGCGTAGACGGCCAGCATCACCGCCGCCGGGATGAGGAAGGCCGGCAGATACACCGCCAGCCCCTTCCGATCACTCCTCATGGGCGCCTCCCCCCTGCTCCCGCAGGATGTAGATGGGCCGCCGCTTGGTCTCCAGGTAGGTCTTGGACAGATACTGGCCCAGGATGCCCATGCAGAACAGCTGGATCCCGGCGATGAGCAGGATGATACACACCAGGGAGGCCCAGCCGTAGGCGCTCCCCCGCCAGATCAGCTCCCGCACGATGATGAACACGATGGCGAGGCCCGACACCCCGCACAGGATCAGCCCCAGCACCGAGGCGATGGCCAGCGGGGCGGTGGAGAAGGCCACGATCCCGTCCAGGGCGTAGAGCACCAGCTGGAGGAAGGACCATTTGGTCTCCCCCGCCGCCCGGGGGAGGTTCTCGGTCTCCACCCATTTGGTCCTGAACCCCACCCAGGAGAAGATCCCCTTGGAGAAGCGGTTGTACTCCCCCACCGACAGCACCGCCTCCACCATCCGGCGGGTCATGAGGCGGAAGTCCCTGGCCCCGTCCACGATCTCGGTGTCGCTCATTTTGTTGATGAGTTTATAGAACTGCCTGGCGCAGAAGGAGCGGATGGGCGGCTCCCCCTTCCGGTCCACCCGGCGGACCGCCGCGCAGTCGTACCCCTCCCGGATGGCCGCGAGCAGCTCGGGCAGCAGGGCGGGCGGGTCCTGGAGGTCGGCGTCCATCACGGCGATCAGGTCCCCTTTTGCGTGCTCCAGCCCGGCGTACAGGGCGGCCTCCTTGCCGAAGTTCCGGCTGAAGGACAGCCAGCGCACCGCCCGGTCCTCCGCCGCCAGCTTTTTCACGGCGGCCAGGGTCCCGTCTGCGGAGCCGTCGTCCACAAAGAGGTACTCCGTCTCCACGCCGGGCAGAGAGGCCGCCGCGGCCCGGACCGCCCGGTAAAAGGCCGGGATGTTCTCCTCCTCGTTGTAGCAGGGGACCACGATGGACAGCAGTTCCATCCAATTCCCCTCCTTCTTCGCAAAATCGGTGCTGTTATCTTACCCCAAATCGGGCGGACTGTCAATCGCTCCCGCCCGTCTTGACTTTTGGCCCCCGTGAGCATACAATTGCTATGTTTATTTGAGGAAAGGAGCCGTCTCATGGACGAGCTGTTCTATTTCGACTACGCCGCCACCTCCCCCGTCCGGCCGGAGGCCGCGGCGGCCATGATGGAGGCGTTGGGCCGCTTCGGCAACCCCTCCTCCCGGTACGGGTACGGCCGGGAGGCCGCGCGGAGGGTGAAGGAGGACCGGGAGGTCGTGGCCCGCGCCCTGGGCTGCACGCCGGACGAGGTGTATTTCACCTCCTGCGGCACCGAGGGGGACAACTGGGCCCTCCGCCGGGGGGTGGAGCTGAACCGCCGCAAGGGGAGGCACATCGTCACCACCGCCATCGAGCACGCCGCCGTGCTGGAGACCTGCCGGGACCTGGAGCGGAGCGGGTACGAGGTCACATACCTCAAACCGGACCGGGCGGGGCGGATCACCGTGGAGCAGGTGACGGCCGCCCTCCGGCCCGACACCGCCCTGGTGTCTATGATGTTGGTGAACAACGAGACGGGAGTGCTCCTCCCCGTGGCGGAGGCGGTGCGGGCGGTCAAGGCCAGAGATCAGGCCGTGCTGTTCCATACCGACGCCGTCCAGGGCTTTTTGAAGGTCCCCTTCCCCCTCTGCTCCACCGGGGCGGACCTCATCACGGTCAGCGGCCACAAGATCGGCGCCCCCAAGGGGATCGGCGCGCTGTACGTGAAAAAGGGCGTCAAATTGGCCCCCCTGCTCACCGGCGGCGGCCAGGAGGATGGCCTCCGCTCCGGCACCGAGGCCACCGGCCAGATCGCCGCCTTCGCCGCCGCTGTCTCCGCCGCCGCGGCGGACCCCGGAAGGCTGGACAGGACCGCAGCTATGAAGGATTATACCCTTACACAGCTGAAAGCCGCCCTGCCCAACCTGGAGGTCCTCTCCGCCGGGGACGTGGGCCACATCTGCGCCGTGACCCTCCCCGGCTACAAGAGCGAGGTGGTGGTGCGGGTGCTGGGGGACCGGGGGGTCTGCGTCTCCTCCGGCTCCGCCTGCCACAAGGGGAGGCCCAGCCACGTGTTCGCCGCCATGGGTCTGCCCAAACGCTGGCTGGACGGCGCCCTGCGGCTGTCCTTTTCCCCGGAAACCACCAGAGAACAGGCCGACGTCCTGGTATCCGCCCTGAAAGAGGCGGCCGGGTCCCTGTTCACCACCCTATCCTGATCCGGAGGTGATCCCATGAGCGAGACCGATCTGGCTGTCGCCGTGGTAAATGAAGTGAAAAAGGCCGTCGTCGGCAAGGACGACGTGATCCTGAAGGCCCTGCTGGTCATCCTGGCCCGGGGCCATCTGCTGCTGGAGGATATCCCCGGTGTGGGCAAGACCACCCTGGCCCTGGCCTTCTCCAAGGCCCTGGGCCTCAGCTACAACCGCGTGCAGTTCACCCCCGACGTCATGCCCTCCGACCTGACGGGCTTTTCCCTTTACAACAAGGACACCGGGCGGATGGAGTACCAGTCCGGCGCCCTGCTGTGCAACCTGTTCCTGGCCGACGAGCTGAACCGGGCCACCAGCCGCACCCAGTCCGCCCTGCTGGAGGCCATGGAGGAGGGCAAGGTCACCGTGGACGGGGTCACCCACCCCATCCCGGAGCCCTTCCTGGTCATCGCCACCCAGAACCCGGCGGGGGCCTCGGGCACCCAGCTGCTGCCCGACTCCCAGCTGGACCGGTTCGCCATGCGGCTGTCCATGGGCTACCCCTCCTCCCAGGACGAGCTGGAGCTGCTCCGCCGGAAGGCCGGGGGCAACCCCCTGGACGCCGTCGTCCAGACCGCCAGCCATGAGGACCTGGCCCGGCTCCGCCGCCAGGTGGACCGGGTCTATGTCAGCGACATCGTGCTGAACTATATCATCCGCCTGGTGCGGGCCACCCGGGAGAGCCCCCAGCTGGCCCAGGGGGCCAGCCCCCGGGCCTCCATCGCCGTGGCCTCCCTGAGCCGCGCCGTGGCCTGGACCCGGGGAAGGGACTTCGTCGTCCCGGAGGACGTGCAGTTCGTGTGGACCGACGCGGTGGCCCACCGGCTGATCCTGCCCACCGGCGCGGTGGGCAGCACGGAGCGGGCCGTCCGGATCGCGGAGGGAGTGCTGGCCTCCGTCCCCGCCCCCCGTCTGCCCCGGTAAGGCCATGATCCACCGCCGCCTGTTCTATCTGGCGGTCCTCCTGGCCGCCTTTATCCTCCAGATCACCAGCGAGAGCTACCTGGGCCGGTTCCTGTTCACGCTGGCCCTGGCCCTGCCCGTGCTGTCCCTGCTGCTGTCCCTGCCGGGGATGCTGGCCTGCCGCCTGACCCTTTCCGCCCGGCCCCGGCGCCTCCTCCGGGGAGAGAAGGGGGACTGGCTCCTGGTCCTGGAGACCCCGGCGGGCCTCCCCCTGGCCCGGCTGAACCTGCGCCTCACCGAGCGGAACCTGTTCACCGGCCGGGTCCAGCGGCGGACCGTCGCCCTCTCCGGCCCGCCGGGCGGCCCCGTGTCCCTCTCCGCCGGGACGGACCACTGCGGCCTGCTGGAGCTGTCCGCCGACCGGGTGCGGGTGCTGGACTATCTGGGCCTGTTCTCCCTGCGCCGCCCCGCGCCGGAGCGGGCCGTCCTGCTGACCGCCCCCATCGCCGCCGAGCCGCGCCCCGTCCCCATGCCGGAGGGGGGCGGCGTCCGCCTCACCCCCTCCGGGACCTCCAAAAGCGGCCCCGGCGAGGACTATGACCTGCGGGAGTACCGCCCCGGCGACCCCATGCGGGCGGTCCACTGGAAGCTGTCCTCCAAGTGGGACGAACTCATCGTCCGGGAGCGGACGGAGAGCGTCACCCCCATGCCCCTCATCACCTTTGACCGGGGGGACGGGGCGGAGGACCAGGACAGGGTGATGGACAAGCTGGAGGCCCGGTGCCGGACCCTGCTGTCCGCCCGGCGGCCCTTCGCCGTGCTGTGGCCGGACGGCGAGGGCCGGCCCGCCCTCCGCCGGGTGAGCGACGAAAAGGAGCTGGAGGACTGCCTGACGGCCGTCCTGTCCTCCCCGCCGCCGCCCGCCGGGATAGAGTCTGACGCTCTGCCCAAACTCATCGAGCTGGCCGGGGAGCCCATCTTCCGCCTCCACCTCGCCGCCGGAGAGGAGGACAGCTATGGATAGATCCTCCCGCCTCGGCGCGGCCGCCTCTGTCGCGGGGAGCGGCGCGCTGCTGCTGTGCGCCCTGACCGGGCTGGCGGTATCCTTCACCTCCCTGTATCCCCTGCCGGTGGACGCCCCCGCCCTGCTGCCCCAGGCGGTCCTGTTCGCCCTGGCCTCCCTCTGCGCCTGGTCCCTGCCCAGGTGGTCCGGCCGGGTGTGCCTGGGGCTGGCCGCCCTGTGGGCCTCCAACGTGTTCCTCAACTGGCAGAGGGCCCTCCAGGGCGCCCTGCTGGTGTTCTCCCTCTGCCTTCAGTCCGTGGCGGAGCGGCTGGGGTACGTCCCCCTGTTCCATTACGATCCGCCCCCCGGCGTCCCGGGGCGGGAGATCGCCCTCACCTTCCTGACCCTGGCGCTGGCCCTCATCGCCCTGCTGCTGGGCGGGGCGGTGGTCCGGGCGGGCAGCTGGGTCATGGCGCTGGCCCTCACCCTGCCCCCGGTGCTCCCCGCCCTGGCGGCGGGGGCCTGTCCCCACTGGGGAGGCTTTCTGGCCCTGTCGGCCTGCTGGTGCGCCCTGCTGCTGCTCTCCCTGTGCCGCGGAACGGCGGAGCGGGGCTGGCTGACCCTGGCCGCCCTGGCCGCCTGCGCCGCTCTGGCGGCGGGCATCCTGGCCCTGTTCCCCCCGGAGGGCTACACCCGGCCCCAATGGGCGCTGGATGCGGAGCGGGCCATCGTGGACTTCGGCGACCGGTGGCTGGAGTTCCTCCGGGACTGGGAGGGCCCCTTCCACGATCCCGATTCCCCGCCCCCCAGCCCCGCCGCCCCGGTGGACCTGAGCGGCGCGGAGCACCAAAGCTATACCGGCCTGCCGGTGCTCCAGGTCCGCGCCGGGGTGAGCGGGCATTACTACCTCCGGGGCCTGTCCCTGGACGTGTACACCGGCTCCGCCTGGGAGTCCTTCCCCGACGGGGTGTGGGAGGAGTATACCTCCGCCCTGCCGGAGGACGCCTGGACCGGCTCCCCCCTGCTGTTTCTGGGCTGCGCCAGCCCCTTCCGGGTCTATCCCGCCTCGGTGGACAACATGGACCACGGCAGCACCATGGCCTTCCTGCCCTATCAGATGACAGACCAGCCCTGGGCGGACACGGGCGTGCTGCCCTTCCGGGACCAGGGCTTCCTGCCGGCGGAGGACGCCTGGGGGTTCGACGTATCCATCACCGCCTACGACCGGGACCTGTCCGCCCTTGTGAACTGGCCGGACGCCCACGACGGCGCCCTCAGCCCCCTGACCGGCCCGGTGGCCCGCTCGGAGGAGGTCTACCGGGACTACGTGTACCGGCACTATCTGGACGTGCCCGATCCCGCCCGGGAGACGGTGGAGGGCCTTCTCACGGAGGGGCCGGTGGACGGTATGCTCGTCAGCACGGACGAGGGCGGGCATCCCTGGCTGTTGCAGCCGGATACCGGGTTCCTCATACCGGCGGCGCGCCGCCCGGATCTGGCGGCCGAGCTGATCCGGTCCCTGCTGGCGGACCGGTGCGCCTACGACCTGGACACCCCCGCCGCCCCCGAGGGGGAAGACTATGTGACCTGGTTCCTCAACGAGAGCCGGCAGGGCTATTGTATGCACTTCGCCACCGCCGGCGTCCTGCTGTTCCGGTCCCTGGGCATCCCCGCCCGGTACGTGTCCGGCTACACCGTCGATCTGGCGGCGAACGCCGTCGTCAGCGTGCCCGACTCCGCCGCCCACGCCTGGGTGGAGATCTATCTGGACGGCTGGGGCTGGTACCCGGTGGAGGTCACCCCCGGCTTCTCCGACGAGTTCTCCATGGAGTCGGTGACGCAGGACGATCCCTCCCAGGGTGAGGCCACCGCCCCGCCGCCGGAGGAGACCCCATCCCCCCGGCCCACCGCCAGCCCCGCCCCCAGTTCCGCCCCCAGCCGCGTCCCCGCCGCCACCCTCCCCCCGGAGGAGCCGGAGGATGCCCAAAGCTGGCCGGTCTGGGCCGTCCTCGCCGGGGCGGCCCGGGCGGCGGCGGTCCTGGCCGCCGCGGCAGCGGCCCTCTGGCTGATCCAGTTCTGCCTGAAATCCCACCGCCGCCGCCGGCTCCGGGACCGGGACGCCAACCGGGCGGTCCTGTTCGGCTATCGCTGTCTCAGCCGCATGGGGTACTGGGGCGGCAAGATCCCACCCGAAGCCAGGGCCCTGGCGGAGAAGGCCATGTACGGCGGCTCCCCCCTGACCGGGGAGGAGCGGCAGGCCATGGCCGGGCTGTTCAACGGCCAGCGCCAGGCGCTTTGGATGCGGCTCTACGGCTGGCGGAGGCTCGCCTTCCTCTATCTGTGGGGCGGGCCGGATAAAATGAAACCATCACAAAAAGAGACATAAGGAGGTAATCGCTGTGATCCCGACACCGGAACAGGCATGGGAACTGCTGTGCCGCTACAACGAGGGGGACTTCCACCGCAAACACGCCCGCACCGTGGGGGACGTCATGCGCTGGTTCGCCGTGGACCAGGGCTTCGGAGACGAGGCCGATTTCTGGGAGGCGGTGGGCGTTCTCCACGACCTGGACTTTGAGCGCTGGCCCGACGAGCACTGCGTCAAGTGCCAGGAGCTCATGCGCGCCGAGGGGATCGACGAGTCCCTCATCCGCGCCGTGGTCAGCCACGGCTGGGGCATGACCGGGGCGGACGTCGAACCCACCCGCCAGATGGAGAAGGTGCTGTTCGCCGTGGACGAGCTCACCGGCCTCATCGGGGCGGCCGCCCTCATGCGGCCCTCCAGGAGCGTAAACGACCTGGAGGTCAAGTCGGTGAAGAAGAAGTTCAAAGACAAAAAGTTCGCCGCCGGCTGCTCCCGGGACACCATCCAGCTGGGGGCCGACCGGCTGGGCTGGACCCTGGACGAGCTCATCGAAAAGACTATCCTGGCCATGCGGGCCAGCGGCGCGGTGGACTGAGATGGTCCCTATCGCCCATATCCGCGCCGAGTTCTCCTCCAAATTCGGCGTGCCCCGGCAGGCGGGGCTGGTGGAGGAGCTGCGGGCGCAGGTGGTATTCGAGCCGGAGTACCGGGTCCCGGAGGCCTTCCGCGGGCTGGACGGCTTCTCCCACCTGTGGCTCATCTGGGAGTTCTCCCAGGCCCGGCGGGATGGCTGGTCCCCCACGGTGCGCCCGCCCCGGCTGGGCGGGAATACCCGGCTGGGGGTGTTCGCCACCCGGTCCCCCTTCCGGCCCAACCCCATCGGCCTGTCCTGCGTGAGGCTGCTGGGCGTGGAGCTGGACGGCCCCGACGGCCCCGTCCTCCATGTGGCGGGGGCCGACCTGGCGGACCGCACCCCCATCTACGACGTGAAGCCCTATCTGCCCTACGCCGACTGCCGGCCCGAGGCCACCGGCGGCTTCGCGGCCGAGGCCCCGGCGGAGACGCTGGCAGTGTCCGTCCCGGACGAGCTGATCCTGAAACTGCCGGAGGACAGGCGGGCCGCCCTGCTCCATGTGCTGGCCCTGGACCCCCGCCCCTCCTACCAGGACGACCCGGACCGGGTCTACGGCTTCGGCTTCGCGGGATCGGAGGTCAGGTTCTCCGTCCGGGACGGGACGCTGACCGTCCTCGACATCGAATGACAGCCCGGAGGGCCGCCGCGGGGCGGCCCTCCGCCCTTTCTCCGGGACGGGGCCGCGTCCGCCTTGACAGACGGACCGAAGGGGTGTACACTGTATTTGTCAAAAATTGTTTTGACAATCCAAATGAGAGAGAGGTAACCGCCATGTTCCACCTTCTGTTGACCACCAGCATGCCCACGGTCAGCGACCCCGACGCGCTGGAGGGGCTGGTCAGGATCCTGCTGGCCGCCGGACTTGCCGCCTTCGTCGTCTGCATCGTCTGGTACGTCCTCCAGGTCATCGCCAACTGGCGCATCTTCACCAAGGCCGGCGAAAAGGGCTGGAAGAGCATCATCCCCGTGTACAATACCTACATCACCTTCAAGATCGCCTGGAAGCCCGTCTTTTTCTGGGTCTCCCTGGCGGTTACGGTGGCGGCCGGCGTGTGCTCCGCCCTCATGCCCGCCGACGCGGGCGGCGCGGCCCCTGTGCTCACCGTCATCACCTATGCGGCCATGGTGGCGGGCGTCGTGATGTATGTGGTCTGCAGCCACAAGCTGTCCAAGGCCTTTGACCACGGCGTGGGCTTCACTCTGGGCCTGATCTTCCTCAACCCCGTCTTCCTGCTGATCCTGGGCCTGGGCAGCTCCCAGTACCAGGGCGCCGACCGCTGAGCCGAACCTCCGTTATCCCTCAATGGCAGCATGGCGCCCCAGCGCCGTGCTGCTGTTGTATCTCTGTCTTTTGAAAGGAGGCTGATCCCATGCCCACCGTGAGCGGCCTGCTGATCCGGGAGGAGGGCTACGCCCGGGCCATGGAAACCACCGTGGAACCCTATCTGGCGGCCCGCCGCGCCGAGCTGTGGCCGGAGCGGCTGCCGGGAAAAAAGATCCACCTTATGCGCTACCGGGCGGATGCGCCCAAAGCGGCGGTGGTCTTCTCCCACGGCTTCACCGAGGCGGAGGAGAAGTACGCCGAGCTGATCTACTACTTCCTCAATATGGGGTACACCGTGTACTTCCCGGAGCACTGCGGGCACGGGTACAGCTACCGCATGACGGAGGACGGCTCCCTGGTCCACATCGACAGCTTCGACACCTACATCGAGGACCTGCTCTTCGTCTCCCATCTGGCCAAGGAGGGGGAACCCGGCCTGCCCCTCTGTCTGTTCGCCCACTCCATGGGGGGCGGCGTGGGGGCCGCCGCCGCGGCCCAGGAGCCCAAGCTCTATGACAAAGTACTCCTCCACTCCCCCATGATCCGGCCCCTCACCGCCGGCGTCCCCTGGTGGGCCGCCAAGGCCCTCGCCGCCGTCACCACGGCGGTGGGGATGGGAGGGCGCTACATCTTCGGCAGCAAGCCCTACGGCGGCGTGGAGAACTTTGACACCAGCTGCGCCGCCTCCCGCCCCCGGTTCGACTGGTACCAGCAGAAACGGGCCAAAAACCCGCGTCTCCAGACCAGCGCCGGCTCCCTGGGGTGGCTCCGGGGGACGGCGCGGCTGAACCGGCGGCTGATGACGGAGGACTGGAAAAAGATCGAGGCCCCCGTCCTCCTGCTCCAGGCGGAGAAGGAGAACATGGTGTCCACCGAGGAGCAGGTCCGCTTCGTGGAGAAGCTGCGGCAGGCGGGCAAAGCCCCCGTGGAGTTCGCCGTCATCCCAAACGCCAAGCACGAAATCTTCAACAGCCCCGACGAGGTGCTGGTCCCCTATCTGGAAAAGGTCTTTGCCTTCTTCGGGGGGTAAGAGAGGCCGTCCCCCTCCCCCGCCGTCCTCTCCCGATACAGCACAAGCCCCGCCGCTGCCCTCAGGCAGCGGCGGGGCTTGTTTGATCTCTATGGCCGGGATCAGGGCGCAAAGACGACCTCCAGGGCGCTGTCCCCCTCAAACTCCGGGCCCACCTCGGCCAAAATGAGCCAGGCGGCCATGTCGTCTGTGGCCGCCTCCGGGACCTCCCGCAGCACGGTGACGCGCTCCAGGGTCAGCCCCTCCGGGTCCAGTTCATGGCGGATGGAGCCGCTGGGCTCCTCCAGCACCACCGCCAGCAGGCGTTCCTCCTCAAAAAAGCTGTCCCCGTAGGCCCCGGCGAGGGCGGACAGGTCGTCCTCCGGGAAGCGCTCCAAAAAGTCCGCCAGGGCGTCCGCGCCGCCGATGATCCGGGCGGAGGGGGCCTCCGGGGTCGCGCCGTATGTGACCCGCAGATACAGGCTGTGGGTAAAGGCCAGGGCCTGGTCCGGCGTCTCCAGGGAGAGGCCGCCCGGCGTCTCCGCAATGGTCATGGGCTCGCCGGAGGGGGCGGCGTACGCCCCTCTGGGGTCGGGGCCGTCGGAAGTCCCCAGTCCGTGGAGGGCCGCCGCGCCGCCGATGGCGATGACCAGCGCCGCGCAGGCGGCGATCCCCGCCCAGCGCCTCCGGTCCGGCCGGCGGAGGGGCGCCGCGCCCTCCCGCCCGGGCAGCTCCGCCATGATCCTGTCCCGCAGGCCCTCCGGCGCTTCGCACTCCAGGGACCGCAGGGCGGCCGACTGCTCCGCCAGTTCCCGGAACAGGGCGGCGCACCGGGGGCACTCCGCCAGATGGGCGTCCAGCTCCCTCCGCTCGGCGGCGGACAGCTCCCCGTCCAGGGCGGCGCTCATCCGCTCGATGTACTTGTCGTGCTCCACGGTCCTCACCTCCCGTCTGCCCCTTTGGACGGCGGAAGATCGGAAAAGTTCCCGTCCTCCCGCAAAATTTTCGCCAGCGCCATCCTGGCCCGGGCGATGCGAGACTTCACCGTCCCCAGGTCCGCTTCCAGCGCCTCGGCGATCTCGGCGTAGGACAGCCCGTCGATCTCCCGTAGCACCAGCGCCCGCCGGTGGTCCGCGCTGAGTTTGGCGAGCCCCTCGGCCACCGCCCGGCTCCGCTCCCTCTCCTCCAGCGCCCGCTGGGGGGAGGGTCCCGCCGCCGTCTGTTCACCGGCGGGCAGGTCGTCCAGGGCCACGTCCCCCCGGCGCTTTTTCTCCCGGCGGAGCAGGTCCAGGGCGGCGTTGTCGGCGAGCTTGTAGAGCCAGGTGGAAAAGGCGCTGTTCCCCCGGAACCGGGGCAGCCCGCGCCACGCCTTGAAGAAGGCCTCCTGGGCCGCGTCGGCGGCGTCCTCCTCGTTCCCCACCATGCGCAGGGCGTGGTGGTACACCTGCCTCTGATGGGCCTCCACCAGTTCTCCGAAGGCGTCCCGGTCGCCGGCCCGGGCGCGGCGGAGCAGTTCGCTTTCCTCCATCGGGACGCCTCCTTTCGTCGTTTCGGTGCTGATGCCTCGCTTTGATATGAGAAAATCCCCCGTCATTTGCTTCGCAAATGCCACCCCCTTTTGCGAAAGGGGGCTTGGTGCGTAATTGCAACCGTTACAATAGAAGTACCAAGGCTCCTTCTTCAGAAGGAGCTGGCAGCCCGAAGGGCTGACTGAGGATGTTCCCTTATTCTCTCAAATCCCTCTTGATCCCGGCGGTGACCTTGTAGAAGTCCTCCGCCGTCTCCATCTTACAGATCTGCTCCTTCCAGTAAGATGCGTAGGGCACTCCCTTCAGGTACCAGGCGTAGTGCTTCCGCATCTCCAGGCAGGCGATCTTCTCCCCCTTGTGCTCCCGCGCCAGCTCGAACTGGCGGACGGCCGCGTCGCACCGCTCCGCCAGAGGGGGCAGGGGCGGGATCTCCCGGCCCTCCAGGGCGGCGGCGCACTGGGCCAGGAGCCAGGGGTTGCCGAAGGCCCCCCGGCCCACCATGGCCATGTCCGCCCCGGTGATATTCAGAATCCGCACCGCGTCCCTGGGGGAGAACACGTCCCCGTTGGCGATGACCGGGACGGACACCGCCTCCTTCACCGCCCGGATCCAGTCCCAGTTGGCGGTCCCGGAGTACATCTGGGTCCTGGTCCTGCCGTGGACGGCCACCGCCGCCGCGCCGGCGTCCTCCATGCGCTTTGCGAACTCCACGCAGTTGATGGACCCTTTATCCCAGCCCAGGCGGAATTTCACCGTCACGGGGACACCCGCCGCCCCCCGGACGGCGGCCCGGAGGACCCGCTGGGCCTTCTCCGGATCTCTCATCAGGGCGCACCCGTCCCCGGAGCCCGCCACCTTGGGCACCGGGCAGCCCATGTTGATGTCCAGGACCGCCGCCCCCGACTTCTCCAGGGCGATGGCCGCCCCCCGCTCCACGGCGTCCTCGTCGGAGCCGAAGATCTGCACGGCGGCGGGCCGCTCGCCCTCCCCCAGCCGCAGCAGACCGGAGGTCTTTTTGTCCCCGTAGCACAGGGCCTTGGCGCTCACCATCTCGGTGACGGTGTAACAGCCCGACAGCTCCCGGCACACCGTGCGGAAGGCCAGGTCGGTGACCCCCGCCATGGGTGCCAGGGCCAGGCGGGTATCCACTTCCACAGTCCCGATCCTCATAGGCGGCCTCCCCTCGCAGTTTTCCATAGTGTACCACAAATCCGTCCCGAGGGCAAGACAGGTTCCGACGCCCTTTTTGACCGGCTTGTCCTATAATATGGAAAATACTGGCTCACTGGAGGGATCACAATGATCACAAAAGAAAACGCCATGGGGGACAGGCCCGTCCGCAGGCTGCCCGTGTCCCTGGCGATGCGCCTCAGCGACTGCGGGGTGCGCTTTCTGCTGGCCGCGGTGCTGGCAGGGGCGGAGCTGCTGGGCGGGCACTCCCTGTTCGCCCTGGCGCTGGTGGGGGTGAGCGGCCCCGGCATAGAGGGGGTCGCCGCCCTGCTGGGGGCGGCCCTGGGCTATCTGTCCTTCCGGGGGGTGGTGGAGGGACTGCGGTACATCGCGGCCTCCATGATGGTGTACGCCATCGCCCTGGCCCTGGGGGAGTTCCGCATCTATCACAAAAGCTGGTTCATGCCGGCGGTGGCGGCGGCGCTGAACGGCCTGGTGGGCTTCGTCTACCAGTCCGCCGCGGGGTGGGGGCCCGGGGACCGGGTGGGCTTCGTCACCGAGGTGGCCCTCACCGCCGGGGCGGTGTACCTCTACCGCCTGGCCTTCGACGTGTGGGAGAAGCGCCGGGGGCAGGAGGGCCTCTCCGTCCCCCAGACGGCGGGGGTGCTGGCCCTGGCCGCCACTCTGGCCATGACCCTGGCCCGGGTGGAGGTGGCCGGCCACTCCCTGGGGCGGGTGCTGTGCGCCGCCGCCACCCTGCTGGCCGCCTGGAAAGGAGGGGTGGGGGTGGGGGCCGCCGCCGGGGTGGCCGCCGGCCTCGCCATGGACTTTGCCGCCGGCGCTCCCCCCTGCTACACCCTGCTTTACGCCTTCCCCGGCCTGTTCACCGGCCTGTTCACCCGGCAGAACCGCCTGCTGTGCGCCCTGGCCTATCTCACCGGCGGGGCGGCGGCCGTCTTCTGGACGTGGCAGAGCGGCCCCGGTCCGGCCGGCCTGCGGGAACTGGCCGCCGGGGTGGCGGTCTTCCTGCTCCTGCCCGACCGGCTGCTCCGCCGCTTCTCCTCCCTGGCCCAGCAGGAACCCCCCGCCGACGACGACGTCCGCGCCCGCCGGCTGGCCGCCTCCCGGCTGGGGGAGACGGCCTCCGCCTTCCGGGCGGTGTCCGGCTCCCTCCGCGCCTCCTTCCGCCGGGAGTCCCCTCTCAACGACGGGGACGCCGCCCGCCTCTTTGACCGGGCCGCCGACCGGGTGTGCGCCAACTGCCGGCAGCGGGAGCGGTGTTGGCAGCAGGAGTACCAGACCACCCGCACCGCCCTGTCCGACGCGTTGTCCCCCATGCTGGACCGGGGGGAGGGGGTCCCGGAGGACTTCCCCGCCCACTTCGTCCAGCGGTGTCTCCGGTTCGACTCCTTCCTGTCGGCGGCCAACCGGGAACTGGCCGCCCTGCTCCAGCGCCGGCGGTACGACAGTCGGGTCCGGGAGAGCCGGGCCGCCGTCTGCGCCCAGTACGGGGAGCTGGCGGCCGTGCTGGACCGGGCGGCGGTGGATCTGGCCAGGGAGCCCGCTGTGGACGTGCGCCGGCAGCGGCTGGTGAAGCAGCGCATGGCCGCCCTGGGGCTGGAGGGCCGGTGCGCGGTATACGCCGACCAATACGGCCACCTGCGCATCGAGGTGGACGGCCCCGGCGCGGACAGGCTGGCCGATCCCGGGGAACTGACCCGGCTGGGCGCCGTGGTGGACTGCCCCCTCCGCCCGCTGGAGGAAAAAAAGGACGCCGCCCGTCTGGCCCAGCGGGAGCCGCTGATGGTGGTGGCCGGGGCCGCCTCCGCCGGGCGGGAGGGGTCCCCCGTGAGCGGAGACGCGGGGCTGTGGTTCAAGGACGACGCCGGCGTGCTCAGCTTCCTGCTGTGCGACGGCATGGGCAGCGGCGCCGCCGCCCGGGAGGACAGCGACACCGCCCTCTCCCTGCTGGAGAAATTCCTCCGGGCTGGCCTGCCCCCCGAGGACGCCCTCAGGACCGTGGGGGAGGCCCTGGCCCTCCGGGGGGAGGAGGAGGGGGGCTTCACCACCGTGGACCTGCTGCGGCTGGACCTGTTCACCGGGAAAGGGGCGGTATACAAGTTAGGGGCGGCCCCCACCTATCTCCGCCGGGGCCCGCAGGTGGAACGTCTGGCCGGGGAGGCGCTGCCCGCCGGCCTCACCGCCGGCCCGCCGGACGTGTTCCCCCTGGAGCTGGCCGCCGGCGACTGTCTGCTGCTGCTGACCGACGGGGTCACCACCGGCAGGGACGATCTGTGGCTCCGCTCCCTGCTGGCAGAGTTCGACGGGCTGTCCCCTCAGGAGCTGGCCGCCCGGGCGCTGGCGGAGAGCGGGAAGCGCGCCGGCGCGGGGGACGACCGCACCGTGGTCGCGCTGAAACTGGACGTGCGGCAATAACGGTTTTCGCCCGCGGCGCTTGACTTTTACCCAGCAGTTGGCTATTATGATGGTAGTTCCCATCTCAGCGGGGGTGATCTCCTTGAAGGATCCCGACAACAAAAAATATATCAAGCTGGGCGTCACCGGCGTGGCGGTCATCGTGGTGAGCCTTCTGTTCTTCTTCCTGATGTTCCGCCTGCCGGAGCTGTCCCGATTCCTGGCGGTGGTGGCCGGCATCCTGACCCCTTTCCTCTACGGGGCGGTCATCGCCTACGTGCTGGCCCCGGTCTGCAACCGGTTTGAGGGCCTGTTGGCCGGGATCCCCCCGCTGAAAGAGAAACAGGGCCTCCGCTCGGCCCTCTCCATCATGCTGTCCCTGGCCCTGGCGGTGCTCATCATCTGGGCGCTGGTGATGCTGGTCATCCCCCAGGTGTGGGAGAGCATCGTGGCCATCGCCAACGCAATCCCCGGCCAGCTGGCCAACGCCAACCGCTGGCTCCACCGGGTGCTGGAGGATCAGCCCCAGCTCCAGACCCTTTGGGACTCGGTGTACTCCACCGCCGTGGAGAAATTCAACGAGTGGATGCAGACCGGCCTGATGCCCACCGTGAACACCCTCATCACCCAGATCACCACCCAGCTGGCGGCCTTCTTCTCGGTGCTGAAAAATCTGTTTCTGGGCGTCCTGATCTCGATCTACTTCCTGGCCAGCCGTAAGGTCTTCGCCGTCCAGGCCAGAATGGCGCTCTACGGGGTCTTCCCCCGCCGGGCCGCCTCCCTCATCGAGGACGAGTTCCACTACGCCGACAAAATGTTCAACGGCTTCCTCATGGGCAAGCTGGTGGACTCGGCCATCATCGGGCTCATCTGCTTCGCCGCCACCTCCCTGATGGGCTTTGAGTCGGCCGCCCTCATCAGCGTGGTGGTAGGGGTCACCAACATCATCCCCTTCTTCGGCCCCTTCATCGGCGCCATCCCCTCGGCGCTGCTGCTCCTGCTGGAAAACCCCATGCACTGTGTGTACTTTCTCGTCTTCATCGTGATCCTCCAGCAGGTGGACGGCAACCTCATCGGCCCGAAGATCCTGGGCAACACCACGGGCCTCTCCAGCTTCTGGGTGCTGTTCTCCATCCTGCTGTTCGGCGGGCTGTGGGGAATCGTGGGCATGATCGTGGGCGTGCCGCTGTTCGCCGTCATCTACGACATCGCCCGCCGCCTCATCCGCTTCGGGCTGAAAAAGCACGGCAGCGCCGATCTGCTGGCGGAACCAAACAAGGACATCGCCCCCTCCGGGGGACCGGAAAAGAAAGAATAATCGAACAGGAGGCCGCGATATGAAATCCAAAGTCTATTTCACCAAAACCATCACCCCCGAATCCCTCATCAGGCTGTATGACGCCATGGGCGTCCAGCTCCCGGGCAGGGTGGGCGTCAAGATCCACTCCGGCGAGACGGGCAACCAGAACTTCCTCCGCCCCGCCCTGCTGGGCCCCGTCATCAACCACGCGGGCTGCGCCATCGTGGAGTGCAACACCGCCTACGCAGGCACCCGGGACACCACAAAGGCCCACTGGGACACCATGAAGGCCCACGGCTGGACCGGCGCCGCCCCCGTGGACATCCTGGACGAGGACGGCGACATGGAGCTGCCGGTGAACGGCGGCAAACACCTGAAGGTGAACTACGTGGGCGCCCACCTGAAGAACTACGACTCCCTGTTCATCCTCTCCCACTTCAAGGGCCACCCCATGGGCGGCTTCGGCGGCGCGCTGAAAAACATGTCCATCGGCCTGGCCTCCTCCCGGGGCAAGCAGCACATCCATGTGGGCGGCAGCGGGTCCGAGGGCTTCAACGCCCTGATGACCGCCGACCACGACGCCTTCCTGGAGTCCATGGCCGACGCGGACAAGGCCGTCATGGACTACTACGGCGACAAGCTGGCCTTTATGAACGTGATGGCCAACCTGTCTGTGGACTGCGACTGCTGCAACGTGGCCGCCGACCCGGAGATGGGCGACGTGGGCGCTCTGGCCTCCCTGGACCCGGTGGCCCTGGATCAGGCCTGCCTGGACCTGGTGTACAACTCCCCCGACCCCGGCAAGAAGGCCCTCATCGAGCGCATCGAGTCCCGCAACGGCCTGCTCACCGTCAAGGCGGCGGTGGCCCTGGGCCTGGGCTCCACCGAGTACGAGCTGGTGGACATCGGCTGAATCTGGATATGACAAGAGGGCGGCTTTCAGCCGCCCTCTTTTTGCATCATAACACCTCTTTGATGGTCCCGCCCCCCAGGACCGTCCCGTCCCGGTAGAGGACGGCCGCCTGGCCGGGGGTCACCGCCCGCTGGGGCTCGCGGAAGCGGAGGATCACCCGCTCCCCCTCCGCCGTGACGGTCACCGGCTGCTCCCTCATGCGGTAGCGGGTCTTGACCTCCGCCTCAAAGGGCCCCTCGGGGGTCAGGGCCATCCAGTTCCAGTCCTCCGCCGCGCAGCTTTCGCTGTACAGGGCGCTCTCCGGCCCCAGGGTCACCGTGTTGGCCGCCATATCCTTGGCACAGACGTACACCCGCTCCCCGGCGGGCACGCCTAAGCCCCGCCGCTGGCCGATGGTGTATCCGGCGGCCCCCCGGTGGGTCCCCAGCACGTTCCCCGCCCGGTCGATCAGGTCGCCGGGGACGCTTTTCTCCCCCGTGTGCCGCTCGATGAAGGCCAGGTAGTCCCCGTCGGGGACGAAGCAGATGTCCTGGCTATCGTGCTTGCGGGCGTTGACAAAGCCCTCGGACTCCGCCAGGGCCCGGACCTCCCCCTTGGTCATCCCCCCCAGGGGGAACAGGGTGTGGGCCAGCTGGTCCTGGGTCATGGCGTACAGCACATAGCTCTGGTCCCGGCTGAGGTCGGCGGCCTTTTGCAGCAGATACCGCCCGTCCTGTTGGATGATCCGGGCGTAGTGCCCTGTGGCGATATAGGCACACCCCAGCTCCTGTGCCCTCCGGTACAGCCGCTCAAATTTCAGATACCGGTTGCAGTCGATGCAGGGGTTGGGGGTCTCCCCCGCCCGGTAGCTGTCGATGAACTTCCGGATGACCTTTTCCTCGAAGTCGTCCATGAAGTTGAAGGTGTAGTGGGGGATGCCCAGCCGGTAGCACACCGCTTTGGCGTCCTCCACGTCGTCCAGGGTGCAGCAGGGGTGGCCCTTGTCCAGGCCGATGTCCTCGTTGCCGAACAGCCGCATGGTGGCGCCGATGCACTCGTACCCCCGCCGCATCAGCAGCAGGGCCGCCGCGCTGGAGTCCACCCCGCCGCTCATGGCCACCAGGACCTTCTCCGCCATCATGCCGCCCCCTTTCATCGGTTTCGCTCAGATTATAAGGCCCCGGCCCTCCCCTGTCAAGGGAAGAGCCGGGGCGCTGTCTGTTATGGAACTCAGCCGGAGATCTTGAATCCGCCTTTGTGGCTGTCCGCGTCAAGGGTGATCTCGGTCCTGCCTGTGGTCTCCACGTCAAAGGACGCGGTCCCGATGTCCCGCCGGGAGAAAATCACGTTCCCCGCTCCGTCCCTCATCTCGATGGAGAGGGCGCCGGACTGGGTCTCCACCTCCACGTGGAGGACGTCCCCCTCCGGGTGAAGGGTGTGTCGCTCCTGGCCGTCCAGCATCACATAGCTGGCCGACCACTCCCGCCAGCCCCCATGCCCCATATAGCCCATCCGGACGGAGGACCGTTCGGTGCCGAAGACCACCGCCACGATGATCAGCGCGGCTAACAGGACCCCCGCCAGCACGAAGGCCAGAGGGCCCTTTGCCCGATACCGTTTCATACCCGATCGATCCGCGCCGGGGTCACTTGTACTTGACGGCGGTGCCGTAGGCCACCACCTCGGCGGCCCCCTGCATGACCGAGGACGAGCCGTACCGGATGTTCAGGATGGCGTCGGCCCCCAGGGCCTCGGCCTCGTCCACCATCCGCTTGGTGGCGATCTGGCGGGCCTCGGTGAGCATCTCGGTGTAGCCCACGATCTCTCCGCCGACGAGGGTCTTCATGCCCGCCATGAAGTCCTTGCCGAAGTGCTTGCACTGGACGATGGTGCCCTTCACCACGCCCAGGGCCTCGAACTTCTTATCAGAGCCGGGGATATAGTCAATATTGAGCAGCAGCATCTGATTCTCCTCCTTCGATTTCTTTGAAGCGCGCCCTCAGCACCCACAGGGCGGGCAGGAACAGCAGAACGAAAACAGCAGCGCAAATCCCCAGGACGATCTGGGCCGCCAGAGGGATCTCCGGGATGAAGCACAGGCCCGCCATCACCGCCGCCGAGCCCAGCATGATCAGCCCATAAATGGCAACCCCCAGGGCAGCAGCCCGTTTTTTCCGGCGGTGGGCCGCCTCAATACTTTCTGGCCTCATCTTCCTCCCCCTTTCCGATCTCCCGGATGCGCTGGATCAGGGCGTACAGCACCCCGAAGATCACCACCACCGGGACGGCGATCAGAATGACCAGCGTCCACAGGGGCGGGGCGTACTCCGGGTCGATGGTGTACGCCCACACGATGAGCCCGATGGGCGCCGCCATCAGCAGCGTCATGAGGAGCGCCACCACCGTGGGCGCCACATAACGCCTGATCTTGTCGGTCTTTTTCACATTCACAAATCTGGTCCCCTCCTGTTCTTTCTGGGCCATCCGCGCCAGCACCCCGTCGGCGTCCAGGGTGTCCAGCCTCGCGTGGTCCTCTTTCAGGGAGGCGCACAGCGCCGCCATCTCCGCCAGACTGGCCTTCCGCCGCTCCAGCTGGATCACATGCCGGTCCATGGCGTCCTTCAGGGTCAGTTCCCCGGATTTGAGCCGCTTGATCTCCTCGATGGGCACGTCCAGCATCCGCAGCAGCCGGATCTTTTTCAGCCACTCCACGTCGGCCTCGCCGTAGTCCCGGTAGCCGTTCTCGCTGTTGCGGCCGGGGGTGAGCAGCCCCTCCTTTTCATAAAAGCGGATGTTGCCCTTGGTGATCCCCGCCAGCCGTTCCACCTCGTTGATCTTCACGGCCCTCGCCTCCCTTCTGAGCCCACCGTACACCTTCCACCAAGTGGAAAGTCAAGAGGTTTTTTGCGTTTTTTTCAAATTTTGATAGACGATCCCCGCGAGGCAGGCCGCCAGCACCGCAACGGCCGCCGTGGCCGCCTCCGCCGCCGCGATGCCCGCTTTGGCGTTCAGCGTCACCGCCAGGAAGTCGGCCCCCGCGTGGAGCAGGACGGCGGCGAAGTACAGCCAGCCCTTCCCCGGCTGCCGCGCGGCGGCGAACACCAGCACGGAGTTGCTGACATGAAGGGCCACCGCCAGCACCCGCTCCAAAGCCGTCCAGAGGAACATCCACGCCGGGACAGCCGCCACGGTCTCCGCTGCGGACAGCACCGCCGGGTCGGTGACGGCGCCGCTCCCCGCCAGCAGCAGCACAAGCAGATTGTTCAGCATGGCGACGCCCACGACCAGCACCGCCTCGGCGCCGCCGTGGCCCGCGCCATAGGCCAGGGCCGTGGCGGGTGCCGTGTGCTTTTTCAGCAGGAACCGGAAAGCAATGAACCGCCCCGTCTCCTCAAAGAACCCCGCCGCCAGGCCGCCGTAAAGGCCGTAGAGCCAGATATTCCCCTGGATCGCCCCACCCAGGGGGCCGCCCAGCACCAGGGCGTGGAGTATCTGCTCCAGCACTAAGGCGGAGACAATAAAGGTCCCCGCGCCCACCCAGAAGGCGGACCACCTTCCCCCTTTCCTGCGGTACCACAGCATCAGGCCCAGGGGCAGGGCCAGCGTCAGAAGCCCGGTAAACACGATCGCCGCGATCTGCAACGCGCTCACTTCCTCTCCAGTTTCGGGGCGCCGCGGCCCCCTTTCAAGGTCAGCGTACACCTTCCACCAAGTAGAAGGTCAAGGGGTTTTCGCAAATTTCTCAAAATATTTTTTCGGGGCCGGGAGATCTCCCGGCCCCGCCGATCTCAATCCCGTGCCCCGGGCAGCAGCGGCCCGGACAGGTCGATCTCCCCGTAGCGGCTGACGCTCTCGCCCTCCACCAGGATCTGCACCTGTTCCACTGCGTCCAGGCTGCACAGGGTATCCACCAGGGACTCGATGACCAGCTCCCGCTCCTCCGCCGTCTCCGGCATCTCATCCAGGAGCGCCGAGGACACGTTGACTGAGCACACCCCGCCGTCCATCCAGGCGGCGTACACCGCCAGATCCGCGGGCAGCAGGGGCGCCAGGGCCTCCTCGTTCTCCGGCCCGGCGACGAGGGCCTCCAGCACCGCCTGGGCGGGGGCCTCGTCCTCGGTGAGGCGGAAGGTGCGCAGCTCATAGCCCAGCCCGCCGCCGCTGGCCATGCGGAAATAGAGGGTGGCGGGCACCTCCACCGGCTCCTCCTCCGCGCCGGAGAACACCACGTCCCCCGCCCGGAGCAGCCTTCCCTGCCCCTGTCCGTCCACAAAAATGCGCACCCCGTCGATCCCGCTGAGCTGGGTGAGGGTCAGGGTGACGCAGTAGTCGGCCAGGGTCCTGTCCACCCCCTCCAGGGCGGCATAGGGGGCGGACAGCTCCACCCGGACCACCCGGTTCTCCACCGACCAGCCCAGCAGGGCGGTGCCCGCGGGGGCAAAGGCGGCCAGCCCGCCCGCCCGGTCGCCGGGGCCGCTGAGCAGGGCGTCCATCAGGCCGGGGACGGTCCCGTCGCCCTCATAGGGCGTACCGGACAGGGCCGAGGCCAGATCGTCCCGGGCGGTGGGGAACCACAGGGACAGTCCCTCCGCCGCCTCGGCCCTGGGCCGGGCGCAGCCGGAGAGCAGACAGCACAGCGCCAGGGCCAGCGCGAACAGCCTCTTTCTCATCCCTGTCCCTCCCCCTTCCCGGTGAGGGCGGGGAACTCCGCGTAGAAGACGGTGCCCCTCCCCGCCGGATTTGGCTCCGCGGTGATGTCCCCGTTGTGGAGGCGGGCAATGTCCCGGGCGATGGACAGCCCCAGCCCGGTGCCCCCCCGCTCCCTAGACCGGGCCTTGTCCACCCGGTAGAAGCGGTCAAAGATCCTGGGCATGTCCTCCGCCGGGATGCCCACCCCGGTGTCGGCCACGGACAGGACCACCTTGTCCTCCTGCCGGAACACGGACACGTCCACCCGTCCCCCCGGCACGTTGTATTTGATGGCGTTCTCGATGAGGTTGAAGGCCACCTGATAGAGGTCGTCCTCGTTGGCCAGCAGGGCGCAGGCCGGCTCCAGCTTCCGCTCCAAGGCGATGCCGTTCGCCTTCGCCAGGGGCAGGAGCATATCGGCCACCCGCGCTGTCACCGCCCCCAGCTCCACCGGCTCCCGCTCCCGCTCGGCGCCGGCGTCCAGCCGGGTGAGGGTGAGCAGCCGCTCGCTGATCCGGGTGAGCCGGTCGGCCTCGTCCCCGATGTCGGACACGAACTCCCGCACGGTGCCCATGTCCACGCTGTCGTTCTGCAAAATGGAGTCGGTGAGCAGGCGGATGGAGGCCAGGGGGGTCTTCAACTCGTGGGAGGCGTCGGACACGAACCGGCGGCGGGCCTCCTCGGTGGTCTGGAGCCGCTCCGCCATCTGGTTGAACTCGCCCGCCAGCTGGGCCATCTCGTCCCCGCCCCGGATCACCGCCCGGTGCCCGTACTCGCCGCCCCGCAGGCGGCGGATGGCGGCCAGCAGCCGGCCGGCGGAGCGGGTGAGGGCCTCGGAAAACAGCAGGGCCAGCACCGTCGCCGCCGCGCAGATGACGATGGAGATGTTCCTCAGGTTGTTCTGGATGGACAGCAGGATCTCCGCCTGCTCGCCGTCGTACTCATAGAGGTAGACGCAGCCCAAGATCTCCCCCCGGTACACCACCGGCACGGCGGCGCGGCCGCGAAAGGCCCCGTCCCGGTACTCCAGCCGCCACACGTCCCTGCCGCCCAGGGCGGCCACCACCTCCCCCATCAGGGCGTAGCCGTCCCTCCGGTTGTCCAGGGTGGAGTTGTCGTAGAGGATACGGCCCTCCCCGTCGGTGACCAGCACCCGGGTGGCCTGCACGTCCTCCAGCAGGGCCATGGTCTGCCCGGCGCTCTCGGCGGTGAGGGCCTCGGACACGGACAGGGCGGAGCCGATGACCAGGGCCTGCCGCCGGAGGGCGGCCGCCTTGGAGGAGAACACCATGTCCTCCGCCATGATGAGGGGGTAGGTGTTCATCACCGCGATGATGGCCGCCACCGCCAGCAGATAGGTGAGGGCGTATTTGACCCGGATGGAGCGCCAGAAGGGGACCCTGGTCCGCTCCCGCTCCGCCCGGTTTTCCCGCTCCGGCCGCCTTGCCGCCGCCTCCGCCATGGTCCCCCTCCTCTCATCCGCTTAATCGAACAATTGTTTCACGCGAAACAGCGGGCCCGCCTATTGGCCGCTGGCAAAGTAGTAGCCCACGCCCCACTTGGTCATGATGTGCTCGGGGTTGGCGGGGTCCGGCTCCAGCTTCTCCCGCAGCCGCCGGACGTGGACGTCCACCGTGCGGAACTCGCCGATGTACTCGTAACCCCACACCAGATTCAGCAGGTTCTCCCGGCTGTACACCCGGCCGGGGTTGCGCATGAGCAGGGCGATCAGATCGAACTCCTTGGCGGTGAGCTCCACCCGCGCCCCGTCCCGGAAGGCCGACCGCTCCGCCAGGTCCAGGGTGATGGCCCCCTTGGTGAGCCGGTCGGCGTCCTTCTTCTGCTGGGCGGCGGTGCCCGCCCGGCGCAGCAGCGCCCGGATCCTGGCCTTCAGCTCCAGGATGTTGAAGGGCTTGGTGATATAGTCGTCCGCCCCGCACTCGAAGCCGATGATCTTGTCCGCGTCCTCGCTCTTGGCGGTGAGCATGATGACGGGCACGTTGGAGAACTCCCGGATCTTCATGCAGGCCTGGAGCCCGTCGATCCTCGGCATCATCAGGTCCAGGATGATGAGGTCGTACCCCCCCGCCCGGGCCTTGTCCACGGCCTCCTCGCCGTCATAGCCCACGTCCACCTCGTAGCCCTCGTTCTCCAGATTGAATTTGATCCCCTTGACCAGGACGCGCTCGTCGTCCACCACTAAGATCTTTGGCATATCCCTATCCTCCAGTCGTCACATGATCCAGCAGCCCCTCCAGGACCCCGGCGCCGATCCCCGGCACGTTCAGCAGCTCCGCGGGGGAGCGGAAGGGGCCGTGCTCCTCCCGGTAGGCGATGATGGCCGCCGCCCGGGCCTCCCCGATGCCGGGAAGGCCCATCAGGGTCTCCTCGTCCGCGGTGTTGACGTCCACCAGGCCGCCCTCCACGGTCTCCCCCGCCGCCGTCTCCACGGCCGCCGGGCCGACAGCCTCCAGCGGTCCCGCCGGCAGCGCGCGGAGCCCGAAGACCGCCAGCATAGCCGCCAGCGCCGCCAGGACGGCGGCCAGCGCGGCTCTATCCCCTCCGGTGAGACCCATAGGCCCGCCCCCCTGTTAAGAATTCGCAAATATTCTGTAAACCTGTTGCGCGGTCGAAAAAACTCTGATATAATCTCCACGGGTCCCGCCCGCAGCCACACCCAGTATAACACACTTTTTGGGAGATTGATATGAAAAAATATCGTTTTGCCGCTTTTTTCCTGGCCCTGCTCCTGGTGATATCCACCGCCGCCCCGGTCTCCGCCCTGGAGCCGGAGGGGGAGCCCCACGCCTCCGCCGCCCTAGTGGTGGACGGGGACAACGACGTCGTCCTCTATGAGTACCACGCCCGGGAGAAGCGCTACCCCGCCTCGGTCACCAAGATCATGACCTCCCTGGTGGTGCTGGACGCCGTGGCAAAGGGGGAGCTGTCCCTTGACACCCAGGTGACCGCCTCCGCCTCGGCGGTGGACGTCCCCTTCGGCAGCTCCACCGCCGATCCCCCCATCCAGGCGGGCGAGGTGATGACCATCGAAAACCTGCTGTGGTGCGACCTGCTGCCCTCCGCCTGCGAGGCGTGCAACGTCCTGGCCGAGGCGGTCACCGGCCTCACCGGGGATCAGGCCACCGCGGCGTTCGCCCAGCGGATGAACGAAAAAGCGGCGGAGCTTGGCATGAAGGACTCCCACTTCACCAACCCCCACGGCCTCCACGACGACAACCACTACACCACCGCCTATGACATCTACCTCATGGCGCGGGAGGCCATGCGGAACGAGACGTTCCGCGCCATCGTGGGGTCTCCCTCCCACACCATCCCCGCCACCAATATGAACGGGGAGCGCACCCTGTACACCACCAACGGCCTCATCGGCGGCTACTACGTGGGCGGCTACCACTACTCCAAGGCCATTGGAATCAAGACCGGCAACACCGACGAGGCGGGCCGCTGCCTGGCCTCCGCCGCCACCGATGAGGAGGGCCGCACCTTCTACTGCGTCATCCTGGGTTCCGAGTACGTCCGGGAGGAGGACGGCACCCTGAACGCCTACTCCTTCTCCGAGACCATCCGCCTGCTGGAGTGGGCCTTCGCCAACTTCCGCATGACCACCCTGCTGGACGCGGACACCGCCGACACCATGCGCTCGGTAAAGGTCACCCTGTCGGAGGAGGTGGACCAGGTACTGGTCCGGGCCACCGGCTCCATCCAGGCGGTGATGCCCTCCGACTACGACCCCTCCAGGGCGAAGCTGGACTATGACCTGCCCGATTCGGTGGAGGCCCCCGTCAACGCCGGGGACAAGCTGGGCACCGTCACCCTTACATACGACGGCACCGTGTACGGCACCCTGGACCTGGTGGCCGCCGACAGCGTGGAGCGGTCCCAGTTCCTCTATAACCTCCAGCGGCTGGAAAACCTGTGGGACCACTGGTGGGTCAAGCTCCTGGTCATCGGCGGGGCCGTGCTGATCCTGCTGCTGGTCCTCTATCTGATCTTCCTCCGGCCCAGGAGCCGGCGGCGCTATTCCTACTCCGGCGGAGGGGGAGGCCGGCGGCGCTCCTCCTACCGGGGCAGGCGATGAGATCAAAAGACCGTCCGGCTCTGAACAGCCGGGCGGTCTTTTCCGTCATTCCTTCTCCTTGACCAGCGCCTCGCCGGCCAGGTAGATGTCGCCGGCGCCCACGGTCAGGATCAGATCGCCGGGCCGGGCGATCTCCCGCAGCCGGGCGGTGACGTCCTCCAGGGTGGGGCAGTAAATGGCGCCGGGGATCTCCTTTGCCAGGTCCCCCGAGGAGATGCCGATGTCGTTGTCCTCCCGGGCGGCGTAGATCTCCGCCAGAACGGTCACGTCCGGCTTCTTCAGGGCCTTTACGAAGTCCCCGAACAGGGCGTGGGTCCGGGAATAGGTGTGGGGCTGGAAGGCGCACACGATCCGCCCGTAGTCCAATGTGGCGGCCATGTCCAGCAGGGCGTTCAGCTCGTCGGGATGGTGGGCGTAATCGTCCACCACCTCGGCGCCGTGATAGGCCCCCTTGTACTCGAACCGCCGGCTGGGGAGGCGGAAGGTCCGCATCCCCTCCTCCACCGCCCTGCCGGGCACCTTCAGGGCGATGGAGGCCGCCGCGGCGGCGATGGCGTTCTTCACATTGTGGATCCCCGGGACGGACAGCTCCAGATGGGCGTATACCTCCCCGTCGTACACCACGTCGAAGAAGCCGAAGCCCTTGTGCATGGTCAGCCGCTCCGCGTGGACGTCTCCCCGCTCCACGCCGAAGGTGAGCACCTGCCGGGTCTCCCCCGCCAAGGCCTCCATGGTGTTGGGGTCCTCGCAGTTGGCCACGATGACGCCGTCCGGCGGGACCTTGTCGGCAAACGCCCGGAAGGACCTCTGGATGGCGTGCAGATCCTTGAAGTAGTCCAGGTGGTCGGCCTCCACATTGAGGATCACCGCCACGGTGGGGTAGAAGGACAGGAAGGAGTCGCAGTACTCGCAGGACTCCAGGATGATGGTGTCCCCGCGGCCCACCCGGTGGCCCGCCTCCAGCAGGGGCAGGGTCCCGCCGATCATCACGGTGGGGTCCTTCTCCGCCGCCATGAAGATGTGGGTGCACATGGAGGTGGTGGTGGTCTTGCCGTGGGTGCCCGAGATGCACAGGGCGTTTTTGTAGTCTCGCATGATAGCCCCCCAGGCCTGGGCCCGCTCGAACACGGGGATCCCGGCGGCCCGGGCGGCGGCGATCTCGGGGTTGTCGTCGTGGACGGCGGCGGTGCGCACCACGCAGTCCGCCCCCGCCGCGCCCTCCGGCAGATGGCCGATGACCACCGGGATCCCCACGCTCCGGAGATGCTTCACCGTGGCGCTCTCCCGCTGGTCCGATCCGGTGACGGTCACCCCGGCGCCGTGGAGCACCTCGGCCAGGGAGGCCATGGACACCCCGCCGATCCCCACCAGGTGCGCCCGCCTGCCGGGGCGGAGGTATTCGCGGATATTGCTTGCTGACATATACATACCCTCTATCATGGAAAGCGCGGAAAAAGCTTGCGTCCGCGCCCAGGATGGTATATTCTAAGCGGGTAGATGTGTTTTTGCCACATTGTCCGCCCCATCTCCCGCAAACGGTGGTATTATACTACATCGAAACGCAAATGGCAACAGGAAAATCTGTTTCCCCTCCCGTCCGGGCGGAACCGCCGTCCCGGCCTCATTTTACACGAAAGAAGGCCCCACTATGCGCCGATCCCTTCTGCCCCCCCACGCCGCCTACTGCTGCAAGGTCCTCCGCCGGGCCGGATTTCTGGCCTACCCGGTGGGGGGCTGCGTCCGGGACCTGCTGCTGGGCCGGGATCCCGAGGACTGGGACGTGTGTACCTCCGCCCTGCCGGAGCAGACCGCCGAGCTGTTCCCACGGGTGGTCCTGTCCGGGGTGAAGCACGGGACCGTCACCGTCCTCGCCAAGGGCAGCGCGGTGGAGGTGACCACCTTCCGCACCGACGGGGAGTACTCCGACGGCCGCCACCCGGACGAGGTCACCTTCGTCAGCGACCTGGAGCGGGACCTGTTCCGGCGGGACTACACCGTCAACGCCATGGCCATGGATCTGGACTACTCCATCATCGACCCCACCGGCGGCCAGGCCGATCTGAAGGCAAAGCTGCTGCGGGTGGTGGGGGACCCGGAGACCCGCTTCACCGAGGATGCGCTGCGCATCCTCCGGGGGCTGCGGCAGTCCGCCCAGCTGGGGTTCGCCATCGAGCCGTCGGCTCTGGCCGCCATGGAGAAGTGCGCCCCCCTGGTGGAGCAGATCTCGGACGAGCGGCTGGTGATGGAACTGAAAAAGGCCCTCCTCTCCCGCCGCCCGGAGGGGGTGGGGGAGTTCGCCCGGCTGGGCCTGCTGGACCGGTTCGCCCCCGTGCCCCGGGACGCGGACTGGAAGTCCCTCCGGGGGACCCCCCCGGAGCCGGTCCCCCGCTGGCGGGCCCTTGTAAAGCTCACCGGCCTGCCCATCCAGACCATGCCCGTGGGGCGGCAGGTGAAGAACGCCATCCTCTACCCGGAGCGGGAGGCCCTGCGGACCCTGGCCCTGTCCGGGAACGAGCTGTTCGAGCTGGGCTTCACCCGGCGGTCCATCGGCCCCACCCGGCGGAAGCTGGCCCAGCACATCATTCAGCACCCGGAGGACAATACGAAAGAGAAATTGCTGGCGTTTTTGGGGAAGGCAAATTAAGGGCAGAGAAAACCCTCAGTCACTGCCTTGCGGCGGCGACAGCTCCCTTTGCGAAGGGAGCCTTGGTACTTCTATCGCAACAGTTGCGCACAACGCACCAAGCCCCCTTTCGCAAAAGGCCGACTCCCCCTGTCAGGGGGAGATGTCCCGAAGGGACAGAGGGGGTAGGGAGGTGCCGAGC
>CANRFU010000007.1 GCA_947629975.1 uncultured Oscillospiraceae bacterium
AGGAGTTTTTTCACCTTTATCGGTATAACCTCTTTTCAACCCCGCCACTATGGCGGGGTTTTCTTTTGACAAAAAGCCGGCTCTCCGTGGAGCGGAGAGCCGGCCTGTGAGAAGATCGGGAGAGATCCGCCGGGGAGGCCCCCTGAGATCTTCGCTTCCCCGGGAGTTGGGGAAGGGGCCCGGGGATCATTTCAGCAACTCCTCCAGGGAGCGGACGTATCGGGTACAGACGGCCCGCAGTTCCTCCTGCCGGCCCGCGTAGTAGTGGTCCCAGACCCCTACGGCCGACATCCCGGCCCGGACGGCGGCGGCGCAGTTGTCGGGGCTGTCGTCGATGAGGACGCAGCCCTCCGGGGGGACGCCCAGCACCTCCGCCAGGCGGGCGAAGCACCGGGGGTCGTGCTTGTCCAGCCCCAGTTCCTCCGCGTACACGGTGTGGGAGAAGTACCCGGCGAGGCCGAACCGGTCCAGGGCCATCCGGCAGAGGGCGGGCCGGCAGGCGGTGAACAGGGCCAGCTCCTTCCCCTCCGCCTTACACTGGGCCAGGTAGGCCGCCGCCCCCGGCTTGAGGGGGGCGGTGTCCCGGTAGATGTGGGCGGCCAGCTCCTCCCACTCCGCCATGATGGAGGCGGGGCTGTCCGGCAGATGGTAGTATCCTTTTGTGAAGTCCGCCGCCACGGGGAAGATGGATTTTGCCACCGCCGCCTGGTACTCGGCGGTCATGGTCAGCCCCCGGCGGCCCAAAAACTGCACGTCCACCTCGATCCACAGGTCGTTGGTGTCGGTGATGGTGCCGTCCAGGTCGAAGATATACATGGGGATCACCTCGGTTTGATTTAGCATACCAAGCCCCGCCGCCGATTGCAAGCCCCAATCTTGACTTGCGCCGCCCGAGACGGTAAAATAGACCATACCCCAAAAGAGAGAAAGCGGGTGGGTCGATGCGCATACTGGCGTGGTTTTCCGGCGGCTTCGGGCTGGCCTGCCTGCTGGCGGTATACGGCCTCGGCGGGCCCGCGGCCGCCCTGGCGGCCGCCGCCCTTCTCATCGCTCTGCTGATCGTCTGGCAGATCGCCCGCCCCAAAACGAAAGAGGACCGTCTGGCCTCCCGCCGCTCCGCAAAACCGGTCTCCCGGCCCTGGCTGTGGCAGGTCTCCCGGCGAGGGGCGGCCCTGTGCCTGGGCGCTTTGCTGGCCTTCGGCTGGTCCGCCGCCTACACTGCCGTCTTCTACACGCCATCCCAGCGCTATGTGGGGGAGGAGACGGCCCTGTCCGGCACGGTGGCCTCCTACCCGAAGGAGACCTCCATCGGCGGCTGGTCCATGACGGTTTCCCTGGACGGCGGCTTTGCCGCCCCCGACGCGCTGCTCTACGGCTCGGAGGACTGGGGTGGGCTGGAGCCCGGGGACCGGGTCTCCTGCACGGCCCGGGTGACCCCGGCCACCCGCCTCCGGGGGGACGACACCACCTACTACACCGCCAAGGGGGTCTATCTGCTGGCCTACTGCAATGACCCGCCGGCGGTGGAGAAGGCGTCCTCGGTCCCCATCCGATGCTGGCCCACGGTGTGCGCCCGGAAGCTGCGGGAGGGCATCGCCGCCGCCTTTGACGATACCGCCGCCCCGCTGGCCACCGCCGTGGTGCTGGGGGACCGCTCCGGCCTGTCCGACCAGCTCTACTCCGCCCTCAGCCGGGCGGGGCTCATGCACGCCTCGGCGGTGTCCGGCCTGCACATCTCCTTCCTGGTGGCGGCGGCCATGTTCCTGTTCCGGGGGAGGAAAAAGGCCGCCGTGGCGGTCATCCCCTTCCTGCTGTTCTACGCCCTCATGGCGGGCGGGTCCCCGTCGGCCCTGCGGGCGGTCATCATGCAGGCGGCCCTGCTGGCCGCCCCCTTCGCCAAAAGCGAGAGCGACCCGCCCTGCGCCCTGGCCCTGGCGCTGATGCTGCTTCTGGTCCAGAACCCCTTTGCCGCCGCCAGCGTCAGTTTGCAGATGTCCTTTGCCTCGGTGGCGGGCATCCTGCTGGCCACCGGGCCCGTCTACCGGTATCTGGAGGGGCTTGCCGCCCCGGCCAGGAAGGCCCACAAGTCCGGCCTGTGGAGGGCGGTGTGGGCGGTGTACCTGGCCCTGGCCGCCAGCGTGTCCACCTCCCTGGGGGCCATGCTGTTCACCGCGCCCCTCACCGCCCTGTACTTCGGGCAGATCAGTCTGATGTCCCCCTTCGCCAACATCCTGACCCTGTGGGCGCTGACCCTGCTGATGATCTGCGGGTTGCTCATCGGCACGCTGGCCATCTTTCTCCCGGCTGTCGCCGCTGTTCCCGGCGCGCTGTTCGGCCTGCTCGCCCACTACGCCCGCTGGATGGCCCTGCTGCTGGGGAGGCTGCCCTTCGCCTCCCTCAGCGCCGGGGATCCCTACTGCCTCATCTGGCTGATCGCCGTGTACGCGGTGCTGCTGGTGGGCCTGCTGTCCAAAAAACGGCCCCGCCCGCTGTTGGCCGTCCTCTCCCTGGTGCTTCTGCTGGGCGCCTCGGTGGGCCTGGGCGCCCTGTCTGTGTCCTCCGCCGACCTGACGGTGACCGCCCTGGACGTGGGCCAGGGGGCATCCACCGCCCTGATCTCTGGGGACAAAACCGCCCTGGTGGACTGCGGCGGGAACAACTCCGCCTCCGCCGGGGACACCGCCGCCGACTGGTTCGCCTCGGTGGGCCGCACCCACCTGGACCTGCTGGCCCTCACCCACCTGGACGACGATCACTTCAACGGCGTGGAGCAGCTCTTCTACCGGATGGACGTGGACACGGTGGCCATCCCCGACCCGGCGGGGCTGGACCCGGACAAGCTGGCCCTGCTGCTGGCTCTGGCGGCAGAGGAAAACGCCACGGTGGTCTATGTGGACGAGATCACAGACATTCCGTTTGGAAACGCCGGCCTCACCCTGTTCCCGCCCCTGGGCGGGGGCACCTCCAACGAGTCCGGCCAGTTCATCCTCTGCTCCGCCGGGGAGTTCGACGCCCTCATCACCGGGGACGCCGACGCCCTTGTGGAGAAGATACTGGTGAAGTACTATCCCATCCCCGACATCGAACTGCTGATGGTGGGCCACCACGGCTCCAACGGCTCCACCTGCGAGGAATTTTTAAACGCCGTCCGCCCGGAGCTGGCTGTCATCTCGGTGGGGTACAACTCCTACGGCCACCCCCGGCAGGAGGTGCTGGACCGGCTGGAGGCCCTGGGCTCCGAGGTCCACCGCACCGACGAGGAGGGGTCCGTCACCGTGTCTGTCCGGGGCGAGAACGTCGTCATCTACTGAGGAAGGGGAGAGGTTCCATGCCGCCCAAGCCCAAGACCGACAACTCCGCCATGCAGGCCCTGAAACGGGACCTGCGCCAGGGCGCGCCCAAAAACCTCTACGTGTTCCACGGGGAGGAGGCCTACCTCCGGGCGTTCTACCTGGGGGAGCTGCGGAAGGCCGTCCTCCCGGCGGGACTGGAGGACTTCAACCATCACACGGCAGAGGGCAAGGACTGCTCGGTGGAGTGGCTGGAGCAGGCGGTGGACTATCTGCCCATGATGAGCGAGCGCACCCTGGTGGAGGTCACCGACTTCGACCTGTTTGCCTCCAAGGAGCGGCAGGAGAGGCTGCTCAAGCTGCTGGCCGACCTGCCCGACTACTGCTGCGTGGTGTTCGTGTACGACCTGATCCCCTACAAGGCGGACGGCCGCTCCAAACTGGCCGCCCTCCTGAAGGAGAAACAGGCGGTGGTGGAGTTCCGGCGGCAGGAGCAGGGGGATCTCACCGACTGGATCGTCCGTCGGTTCAGGGCCACGGGCCACACCATCGACACCGGGGACGCCCGGTACCTCATCTTCCTCTGCGGGGATCTGATGAACAACCTGGCCGCCGAGATCGGCAAGATCGCCGCCTACGCCGCGCACCAGCGGGTCACCCGGGAGGACATCGACGCGGTGGCCATCCCGGTGATCGAGGCGGTGGTGTTCCAGATGACCGACGCCATGGCCCGGAAGGACTTTGACAAGGCCGCCTCGGTGCTGGCCGACCTGCTCCACTCCCAGGAGGCCCCGGTGATGGTGCTGTCCGTCATGGGCAAGTACTTCCGGCAGCTGTACACCGCCCGGCTGGGGCTGGAGCGGAACATGAGCCGGAGCGACTTCATGGCCCTGTGGGGGATGAAGAACGCGTACCCCGCGGACAAGATCATGGACGCCGCCCGGCGGTTCTCCCTGCCCTGGTGCCGGTACGCGGTGCGCCGCTGCGCCGAGACCGACCTGGTGTTGAAAAGTTCCTACGGCCGGGAGGGCGAGGTGCTCACCGCCCTGCTGGTGGAGCTGGCCTCCGGCCGGCGGGCGGCGTGATGGACAGGCCGCGCATCAAAGAGGCCGTGGTGGTGGAGGGCCGCTACGACAGGAACGCCCTGTCCCAGGCGGTGGACGCCCTCATTCTGGAGACGGCGGGCTTCGGCGTATTCAAAGACGGCGAGCGGCTGGCCCTCCTGCGCCGTCTGGCGGAGACCAGGGGCCTCATCGTCCTCACCGACTCCGACGGGGCGGGGTTCGTCATCCGGAACTTTTTGAAGGGGGCCATCCCCAAAGACCGGGTGAAGCACGCCTACATCCCCGACGTGTACGGCAAGGAGCGCCGGAAGCGTGCCCCCGGCAAAGAGGGCAAGCTGGGCGTGGAGGGGATGCCCCCCCAGGTGCTGAAAAACGCCCTCCTTCGGGCGGGGGCCACGGTGATCGGGGAGGGGGAGCCCTCCCCCGCCGTAGGCGGGATCACTCCGGCGGACCTGATGGCCTGGGGACTGTCCGGGACCCCGGATGCCGCCCGGAACCGGGCCGCCCTGCTGAAAAAGCTGGATCTGCCGGAGCACATGAGCGCGAAAGCGCTGCTGGCCGTCCTCAACGCGCTGTACAGCCGCCGGGAGGCGGAGGAACTGGTCAGAAGCATATGAAAAGCCCCCGCCGGAGCGCTCCGGCGGGGGCTTTGCGCGTCATTTGAAGGGGTCAATCCTCCTCCAGGGCCATCACCTTGTTCACCCGGCGCTGGTGGCGGCCGCCGCTCTCAAATTCGGTGGACAGGAACACATCCGCGATGCGCTCGGCCAGTTTGGGACCCGTGATGCCGCCCCCCAGGGCCAGCATGTTGGCATCGTTGTCGCGGCGGGTCATCTCCGCGGCCAGCGGGTCGTGGCAGAGGGCGCAGCGGACGCCCTTCACCTTGTTGGCCGCGATGGTCATGCCGATGCCGGTGGTGCACAGTACGATGCCGCGGTCACACTGCCCGCCGGCCACCATCCGGGCGCAGGCGGATCCGAAGTCGGGGTAGTCGCAGCGCTCAAGGCTGTAGGTGCCGCAGTCGGAGATCTCGTGACCCTTGCCGGCCAGATAGGTTTTCAGGTGCTCTTTCAGCGTGTAGCCTCCGTGGTCGCTGGCAATTGCGATTTTCATATGTGATATTCCCCTTTCTGTTTATAGGCGGTGCGTGATGGGCTTTCGCCCTTGGAAGGTGGTGATGCGTTCAAATCCGGCGGCTTTGATGAGCTCCAGCGCCTCGGGGACGCCCCTGGCTATGTCGGCGGGCTTGTGGGCGTCGGACCCCACGGTGACCAGTTTCCCGCCGCACTCCCGGAACCAGTTCAGGATGCGGGGCCAGTCGGCCAGATCCAGCCCGTGGTGGGTGTTGACCTCCAGGGCGTGGTCGGTCCTGGCCACTTCGGTGAGGATGGGCCGCACCCGGTCCTCGAACTCCCACAGGGACAGGTCCATGCCGTCCCGTCGGATGTACCGCAGGGGGTAGCTGATGTGGGCCAGGCTGTCGTAGCAGTCGGGCAGACGGGTCACAAGGGTCCAGGTGTGCGTGAGGACGTTCTCCACCGCCCGCCGGCAGAGGTCGGGGTCTCCGGCGAACCTGGTGTAGAACAGATCGATGCCCCCCTCCTCGCCGATCCAGTTGTGGAGGGAGCCCAGCACAAAGTCCAGCTCGCCGCCTCCCTCCGCCAGGATGGACCGGGCCGCGGCGGGGTCCAGGGGGGCGGAGCCCAACTCCAGCCCCAGGCGGAGCTCCAGCCGGCCCGCGAAGGCCGCCTTCACCCGCCGGTACTGCTCCTTGGCGGCGGGCCAGTCGAAGAAGGTCACCGGCTGGCCGCGGCTGTTCAGCAGATCGCAGTGGTCGGTGACGCACAGCTCGCTGAGCCCCGCGGCAGCGGCGGCCTCCGCCTGCTTTTCCAGGGGGGCGCGGCTGTCGTGGGAGATCAGCGTGTGGGTGTGGACGTCGCAGAGATACATAGGCTCACCTCACAGGGGCCAGCTGGGGAACCAGCGGAGGAAATAGTCGTTATACCACACAGGGGTATACAGGCCGATGAGGGCGGGGTAGAACAGGGCGTACAGCCCCGCCGCGCAGCCGGTGAAGCCGTAGACCGCCAGCCGGTATCCCTTCCGCCGCCGCTCGAACATGTCGTTCATCAGGTAGGTGATGGCGAAGCAGAGGAACAGAATGGTGGGGAAATAGTGGTAGGCGAACAGGATGCGCCCGATGGGCAGCCAGGGCACGAACTGGGACAGGATGGCGATGACGATGAACAGCCCCGCGCCGCTCTTTTTGCGGATGGTCCGGATCAGCACGGCGAAGAAGGCGGCCAGCCCCGTCCAGGACACCAGGGGGTTGTTGAAGGAGGCGAACAGGGCCTTGGTCCCGTTGACGCTCTGGTAGTCCAGATCCCGGTAGTAGAGGATGGGCCGCCCGTCCACGATCCACTGGTACCAGTAGGAGGCGTAGGGGTGGGGGGTGTGGACCCCCTGGTGGTAGGTGAGCATAAAGTACTGGTTGTGCATCATGATGTCCACCGGGTCGTCGGAGTCGGTGGGGATGGCGTCGAAAAAGGCCTTGATCTTGTCCTCCGAGCCGCTTTCAGCGGCCTCGGCCAGATAGCTGGGCAGCTTCTCCGCCGGCCAGACGGCGGACTGGGCCGCCATGCCGGCGAAGCCGCCCTCATTCCCCCGGGCGGAGGCGTAGGGGAAGTAGGAGGCGGTGTAGATCATCAGGGGAACGATCACAAAGAACACCACCGACAGGGCGACGGTGCCCGCCACATGGACCGAGAGCCGGGGTACGTCGGGAAGTTCCAGCACCTGGTTCTCCTCGTCCCAGACGGCGGCGGACAGCTTCAGCCACTCCCGGCCCTTGAAGATCATCCCCAGCAGCCACAGCACCGCCAGCCCGACGCCCGCGTACACCACCGTCCACTTGGAGGCGCAGCCGATGCCCCAGAACAGCCCGCTGAGGAACAGAGGCAGGATGTGCCGGCGCAGCTTCGTCCCGGCGGGCACCGCCAGCCAGCGGTACATGAAGTAGTAGGACACCAGGATGAAGAACACCCCATAGGTGTCGATGGTGGCCAGGCGTGTCTGAACCAGGTGCATGAAGTCGAAGGTGAACAGGGCCGTGCCGCACAGGGCCACAGGGGTCTTGCCGAACAGGTTTTTCAGGAAGAGATAGAGGATGGGCACCATCAGCACGCCGAACAGGGTCCCCATGAACCGCCAGCCGAAGGGCGTCATGCCGAAGATCAGGATGCCCAGGGAGATGATGAGCTTCCCCAGGGGCGGGTGGGACACCTCGTAGGGATAGATGTTCCGGAGGTGCTCATAGGCGGTGCGGGGGTGGTAGATCTCGTCGAAATAGGCGGAGTCCATGTAGGTGGAGTGCTCCGGGACGGTGTCCTGCTCGTCGAACAGGGCGTCCGCTCCGCGGGCGGTGACCGTGAGCCGGGCGCCGTCCCCGCCGTACAGCACCAGTTCCCCCAGGTCCATGGGGAGGTGGGCGGTCTCCGGGTCGCCGGTGAGGCGGAAGTATCTGGCCTGGACGGGGGCCCCGCCCTCGACGGTGATGTGCTGCCATTTCAGCACCGCGTTGTACTCCTGCCGGATGGACTGGACGGCCCCCTCCCCGCCGGCGGGCGGCTCCGCCCAGTAGTAGGCCAGCCGGGTGGACTTGTCGGCGGTGTCCTCCCCCGGCAGCTTCTCCCGCCAGGCGCCGTTCTCCCAGACCTCGTCCGTCACGCTCAGGGCGGTCCAGGCCTCCCCGTCGGCGGACAGCTCCAGGGAGTAGTCTCCGGTCCCGATGCCGCAGTACCAGCCGAAGCCGCCCACCGTGACCTCCCGGTCCAGTTCAAAGGCGACGGTCTCCCGCTGGTAGAAGGACTGGCAGGACTGAGGGGCCGTGAAGCTGCCCAGGCGGAAGAAGGCGGTGGCGGCGTACACCGCCGTCAGCAGCAGGATGGGCAGGACGTCCCGTCGGGTCATGGGGTGGCAGGGCAGGGTGAGGGTCATGGGCCGGTCCTCCGCCGCAGCCTCCGCCATGCTCACCCACTCCAGGGAGTGGGGCCGGGGCCTGAGACACCACCAGTAGTACACGAAAAAGGCCGCGCACACGGCGATGCCCAGAACGGCCCAGACGACGGCCGGAGACAGGCTGCCGAAAAACCAGGACAGGCCCAGGGCCGCCTGATCGAAAAACGAGTTGATCGTACCGCCGGACGAGGCGGCAAGGGCGAGAATATCCATAACGGCCTCCAGCGAAAAATTTGACAGGCGCGGATCGTTTGCAGATACTCTCATTCTACTACGAACGGCCCGGAAAGGAAAGTACTTTTTTCCGAAATAGCGGGACCTCCCGGAGCGGAGGGCGTTCGCCCGGGCGGGTCAGCAATCCGTGAGGCGAACTGCGAAACAAAAGGGCATAATTTGCAGCCTCGGACATTCACATTTAATTTACAAACTGCCCTATTGACAATTTCGGGCGGGAGTGGTACATTATGCTTAGCACTCGGAGAGATTGAGTGCTAAATCTGCGGAGAGGAGGACCCGGTTTGGAACTGACCGAGCGGAAAAAGAAAATTTTGCGCGCAGTGGTGGAACGCTATATCCAGACGGCGGAGCCCATTGGGTCCAAAGCCCTTCAGGAGCTCACCGGCCTGAACGTGTCCTCCGCCACCATCCGCAACGAGCTGGCGGATCTGACCGAACAGGGCTATCTGGAGCAGCCCCACACCTCCGCGGGGCGCGTGCCCTCTCCCAAGGGCTACCGGCTGTACGTGAACGAGCTGATGGAGGAGCAGCGGCTCAGCCTGGAGGAGACCCGGCAGATCAACGACGCGCTGCACCTGAAGATGCAGGAGTTGGACAAGGTCATCGACCAGGCGGGGCGGATGGTGTCCCAGCTGACCAACTATCCGGCCTTCGCCCTGGCGGGCAACCCGCGCCGGCCCACCATCAAGCGGTTCGACCTGATCCTGGTGGACAGCGCCTCCTTCATCGCCGTGGTGATGACCGACGGCAACGTGGTGAAAAACAAGCTGTTCCGGCTGCCCACCGACCTGTCGGAGCCCCAGCTGCAGCTGCTCACCACCCTGCTGAACGCCGCCTTTGTGGGCAAGACCCTGGATCAGCTGACCCCGGAACTCATGCGGGTGGCGGAGCACGCCGCCGGCGCCTCCTACGGGCTCATCTCCCTGGTGGTATCCTTCGCCATGGAGGTGCTGGATTCCATGGAGAACAGCGCCGTCTACACCGCCGGCGCCAGCCACATCCTGGATCACCCGGAGTATCAGGACCTGGGCAAGGCCCAGAAGCTGATGAGTTATCTGACGGAGGAGCAGTCGCTGGCAAAGTCGCTGGCGCTGCCCGCCCTCAATGACGACGGGGCAAAGATCCTGATCGGCCCGGAAAACGTGGCCGAGGAGCTGAAGGACTCCAGCGTGGTGCTGGCCAGCTACGACATCGGCGACGGCATGAAAGGGGTCATCGGCGTGGTGGGCCCCACCCGGATGGACTACGCCAAGGTGGCCGCCAAGCTGTCCTATGTGGCGGACGGGCTCTCCAAGCTGTTCGGCGCGCCCAAGCTGCCCCCCGTCGGGCCCGACAAGGAGAAGGAGGAGTAAACACCCATGTCTGATAAAAAGAAAAAGCACGACAAGGCCAAGCCCGAGCAGCCCTCCGAGGTCAGGGAGGAGCAGCCCCGGCAGGAGGAGCCCCCCAGGGAGGAAGCGCCCAGGCAGGAGCCGCCGAAGGACGACAGCGCCGAAAAGCTGGCCGCCGCCGAGGACAAATACCTCCGCCTGGCCGCCGAGTATGACAACTACCGCAAGCGCACCGCCAAGGAGAAGGAGGCCATCTGGTCCGACGCCAAGGCCCAGACCGTGACCGCGTTCCTGCCGGTATACGACAATCTGGAGCGGGCGCTGAAGCAGGAGACCGCCGACGACGCCTTCAAAAAGGGCGTGGAGATGACCATGAAGGGCCTCCGGGACGCGCTGACCAATCTGGGGGTGGAGGTCATCCCCGCCATGGGCGAGACCTTCGACCCCAACCGCCACAACGCGGTGATGCATGTGGAGGATGAGAGCGCCGGGGAGAACACCATCGTGGACGTGTTCCAGCAGGGGTTCATCTGCGGAGAGAAGGTCATCCGCTTTGCCATGGTCAAAGTGGCAAATTAGGCTGCCGGTCCTTCCCGGCGGGCCGCCGAGGGCGGCGGCCCCTACAAATTCGTTAAAAACAAATTTCGATAAATGGAGGAAACAACAATGTCTAAAATCATCGGTATCGATCTGGGCACCACCAATTCCTGCGTCTCCGTCATGGAGGGCGGCGAGGCCGTCGTCATCCCCAACGCGGAGGGCAACCGCACCACCCCGTCCGTGGTCGCCTTCTCCAAGGACGGCCAGCGCCTGGTGGGCCAGGTGGCCAAGCGCCAGGCCATCACCAACCCCGAGCGCACCATCAGCTCCATCAAGCGGGAGATGGGCTCCGACTACAAGGTGAACATCGACGGCAAGCGCTACACCCCCCAGGAGATCAGCGCCATGATCCTGCAGAAGCTGAAGGCGGACGCCGAGGCCTATCTGGGCCAGACCATCACCGAGGCGGTCATCACCGTGCCCGCCTACTTCACCGACGCCCAGCGCCAGGCCACCAAGGACGCCGGCAAGATCGCCGGGCTGGACGTGAAGCGCATCATCAACGAGCCCACCGCCGCGGCCCTGGCCTACGGCGTGGACAAGGAGCAGGCCCAGAAGATCATGGTGTACGACCTGGGCGGCGGCACCTTCGACGTGTCCATCCTGGACATCGACGACGGCGTCATCGAGGTGCTGGCCACCGCCGGCAACAACCGCCTGGGCGGCGACGACTTCGACAAGTGCGTCATGGACTGGATGGCCGCCGAGTTCAAGCGGGCGGAGGGCATCGACCTGACCAATGACAAGAACGCCATGCAGCGCCTGAAGGAGGCCGCCGAGAAGGCCAAGATCGAGCTGTCCGGCGTCACCTCCACCGACGTCAACCTGCCCTATATCACCGCCGACGCCACCGGCCCCAAGCACCTGGAGCTGACCCTGACCCGGGCCAAGTTCGACCAGCTCACCGCCCACCTGGTGGAGGCCACCGCCGGCCCCGTCCGTCAGGCCATGAGCGACGCCGGCCTCTCCGGGAATCAGATCAACAAGGTCCTGATGGTGGGCGGCTCCAGCCGCATCCCCGCCGTGCAGGAGATGGTGAAGAAGCTCACCGGCAAGGAGGGCTTCAAGGGCATCAACCCCGATGAGTGCGTGGCCATGGGCGCTGCCCTCCAGGGCGGCGTGTTCACCGGCGACGTGAAGGACCTGCTGCTGCTGGACGTGACCCCCCTGTCCCTGGGCATCGAGACCATGGGCGGCGTGATGACCAAGCTCATCGACCGCAACACCACCATTCCCGTGAAGAAGAGCCAGATCTTCTCCACCGCCGCTGACAACCAGACCTCCGTGGAAGTCCACGTGCTCCAGGGCGAGCGGGAGATGGCCCAGTACAACAAGACCCTGGGCCGGTTCATGCTGGACGGCATCGCCCCCGCCCGCCGCGGCGTGCCCCAGATCGAGGTCACCTTCGACATCGACGCCAACGGCATCGTGAACGTGTCCGCCAAGGACCTGGGCACCGGCAAGGAGCAGCACATCACCATCACCTCCTCCACCAATATGTCCAAGGACGACATCGACAAGGCCGTCCGCGAGGCGGAGCAGTTCGCCGCCGAGGACGCCAGACGCAAGGAAGAGGTGGACGTCCGCAACCAGGGCGACCAGATGGCCTATCAGACCGAGAAGACCCTGGAGGAGCTGGGCGACAAGCTGCCCGCCTCCGACAAGGCCGCCGTGGAGAGCGCCCTGAACCGCCTGAAGGAGACCCTGAAGGGGAACGACACCCAGGCCATCAAGAGCGCCACCGAGGCCCTCACCAAGGAGTTCTACGCCGTCAGCGAGAAGCTGTACGGCCAGCAGGGCGGCCAGGGCGGCCCCGGCCCCGACATGGGCGGCGGCTTCAACGGCGGCGCGCAGGGCGGCTACGGCGGACAGTCCAATAACGGCGGCGACAACGTGGTGGACGCCGACTACGAGGTCGTGGACGACGACAACAAATAAGATATCCGACCATTCCGATACACCGTGAAGGCGGGGCTCTGCCCCGCCTTGCGCGGCGTTATCCGCAAAGCTGGTGAACATATGGCTGACCAAAAACGAGATTACTACGAGGTGCTGGGGCTGTCCAAGAGCGCCTCTGACGAGGAGATCAAAAAGGCCTACCGCAAGCTGGCCAAGAAGTACCACCCCGACATGAACCCCGATGACAAGACCGCCGAGGCCAAGTTCAAAGAGGTCAACGAGGCATATGAGATCCTGTCCGACAGGGACAAGAGGGCCCGGTACGACCAGTTCGGCTTCGCGGGGGTGGACCCCAGCTTCGGCGCGGGGGCCGGCGGCCCCGGCGGCTTCGGCTTCGACATGGGGGATCTGGACCTGGGCGACATCTTCGGCTCCTTCTTCGGCGGGGGCTTTGGGGGCGGCTTCGGCGGCGGAGGCCGGCGGGCCAACCCCAGCGGCCCCCAGAAGGGAGCCTCCCTCCGGGCGGGGCTGACCATCGACTTTATGGAGGCCATGGCCGGCTGCGACAAGGAGATCGGCCTCAACCGGGCGGAGAACTGCCCCGACTGCGGCGGCTCCGGCGCAGCCCCCGGCACCAGCCCCGAGATTTGCCCCGACTGCCGGGGAGCGGGCCAGGTGCGGATGCAGCGGCAGACCATCATGGGCTCGGTCACCACCGTGGGGGAGTGCCCCCGGTGCCACGGCCGGGGCAAGATCGTCAAGAACCCCTGCAAGTCCTGCGGCGGCAACGGCCAGGTCACCCGCCACCGGAAGATCAAGATCCATATCCCCGCGGGCATCGACAACGGCCAGACCATCCCCATCCGGGGAGAGGGCAGCGGCGGCGTCAACGGCGGCCCCGCCGGCGACCTGTTGGTGGTGGTGTCCGTCCGGCCAGACGCCCGGTTCCGCCGGGAGGGGGATGACCTCTACCTGGAGCAGCCGGTGTCCTTCACCCAGGCGGCTCTGGGCGCGGAGCTGCAGATCGACACCATCGACGGCAAGGTGAAGTACAACCTGCCCGCCGGCACCCAGCCCGGGGCGGTGTTCCGTCTCCGGGGCAAGGGCGCCCCCAATGTGAACGGCTACGGCCGGGGCGACCAGTACGTCACCGTGCGGCTGGAGGTGCCCCGGAACCTCAACGCCCAGCAGCGGGAGGCCCTCCGGGCCTTCGCCGAGGCCATGGGAGAGGAGGCCGGGGAGGACTCCAACCCCATGCGGGACTTCTTCGGCAAAAAGAAAAGGAAAAAATGACGAACGCCTCCGGCTCAATGCCGGAGGCGTTTTCGCGCGTCTGAGGGGGGGTCACTCGCAGTCCACGGTGATGTTGTCGGTCCCGTGGGCCTCGAACTCGTCGATATAGGCGTCGATGCGCTGGGTCAGCTCGTCGTAGTTGCTCTCGTCGATGGGCACGTCGTCCATGTCCCGGCGGGCCAGGTCCTCCGCCAGGATCTCAAAGAATACGTTGTTCTCGTAGTCCATGATGGCCTCGTGGATGCCGCCCTCCGCGAAGGCGCGGGAGGGGATGATCTCCCCCTGGTACTCCTCCGCCAGGGTGGTCATGCCCTCCTGGGCCGCCTTGGCGAACAGGAGGCTCTCCACCTCGTCGTAGTCCTTGAAGCGGTCCTCCCCCCGGGTGGAGTTGAGGATCCAGTTCCCGATATATACCATGTCCAGCAGGCGCCGAAGCTGCTTGCGGCTGAGTTCCAGTTCCATTTGTCAGACCTCCTTTGCCGGGGGATCCCGGCTCTCCCTGATCCTCTCTATTTTATACACCTTTTTCTCCGGTTGTCAATGGGCATACTTGGCTCTCCGGGCGCATATAGTCAGGGCAGATGCCATTGACGGAGGCGGATCGATCGCTTATGGAGGAATACAGAGGGGAAAACAGGATCATTCTGCGGGGACAGGTGGCGGGAGCGCCCGCCCTGTCCCACCGGAACCACGGGATCGACTACTACATCGCGCCCTTCCGGGTGCCCCGTTTGTCCGGAACGGACGACACTCTGAACCTGGTGGCGGCGGCGCCCGACCCCGCCCTGTGGGCGCCCGGGCGGTGGCTGTCCGTCCAGGGGGAGGTGCGCTCCTATAACAACCGCTCGGGGCAGGGGAGCAAGCTGGTGGTCACCGTGCTGGTGCGCGAGGCCGCCCCGGCGGAGGAGGAGACCGGCGAAAACCGGCTGGTCCTGGCGGGGGCCCTCTGCCGCAAGCCGGTGGTCCGGCGCACCCCCCTGGGCCGGGAGATCTGCGATCTGCTGCTGGCCGTCAACCGGCCCTACGGCCGGGCGGACTACCTGCCCTGCATCGCCTGGGGTTCCCTGGCCGCCCACTGCGGGGAGCTGGACGTGGGCGGCAGGCTCCGGTTGGAGGGCCGCCTCCAGAGCCGGCAGTATCGCAAAGTCATCGACGGGGAACAGGTCACCCGCACCGCCTTTGAGGTGTCGGTGATGAACCTGCTGCCCGAGGAGGACGATCCTCAGTAGGTGCGGCTGCATACTTCCCGGATCTTGGCCCGGATGGCCCGCAGATCGGCAAAGGTCTCGGGCCGCTTGTCCGGGTCCCGGAGGAGGGCGGCGGGGTGGTAGATGGCGGTGCGCCAGATGCCGTCGTCCAGCCGGAACCACTGGCCGTGCTCACGGGTGATCCTGAAGTCGGGCTTGATGAGCCGCATGGCGGCGATCCGCCCCAGGCACACCATGATCTTTGGCCGCACCAGGCCGATCTGCTCCTCCAGGTAGCCGATGCAGGCGTCCTGTTCGGTGTTCAGGGGGTCCCGGTTTTTGGGCGGGCGGCATTTGACGATGTTGGTGATGTAGAAGTTCTTTTTGCGGTCCAGGCCGATGAGGGACAGCATCTCGTCCAGCAGCTGGCCGCCCTTTCCCACGAAGGGCTCCCCCTGGAGGTCCTCGTTCTCACCGGGGCCCTCGCCCACGAACATGACCTCCGCGTCCCGCAGGCCGCCCTCGAACACCACGTTGGTCCTGGTGTCCGCCAGAGCGCAGCGCTGGCAGGCCATACAGCGTCCCCGCAATTCTTCCCAAGTTCCCATGGAGCGGACCTCCTTTGCTTTTTAGACATTATAACACAACGCCGCGCCGATGGCTATGGAAAGTTTGGAGATTTGGTTTGCAAGGCTTGCCTTGACAAAATGCAAAACCGGCGCTATAATTTCACTCGTAAATATCAAAAAGCTGCGACGAAGACCGCCCCTCACGGCGTCCGACAGAGAACGCGGGCCACCGACTGAGAGCCCGCCCCGGAAAGACGAGAAGGCGCAACGCTTCCGAGCTGATGGTCCGAGCCCCCGAAGGCGGGGAGGTAGGGCCGTCCGTCCTCCCCACGTTACCGGGGCTCGAGAGAGGTCCCTTGCTGGAGGGGCAACGCGGGTGGTACCGCGGAATTGCTGTTGATTCCGTCCCGGACTGTACATTTTCCTGTACAGTCCGGGCGTTTTATTTTATAATCAGAGGAGTGAACGGATATGAAGTTCGTCACCGGCGAATGCGGACAAACGACCACATATGAACAGTTAGCGGGGGGCGGGCTGGATAACGCTCCCGTCACCCTCCACGGGGCGGTGCTGGCCCTGCGGGATATGGGCGGCCTGGTCTTTTTGACGCTGCGGCTGCTGGACGGCGCCGTTCAGTGCGTGTGCGATCCCGCCGTCCTGCCCGAGGGACTCACCGAGGAATGTACTGTGGAGCTTACCGGCGTCCTCCGCTCCGAGCCCCGGGCCCCCGGCGGGTTCGAGGTGGGGGCGGAGAAGGTCACGGTGCTGTCCCGTCCTGCGGAGCCCATGCCGGTGTCCCTGGCGAAAAAGGGGCTGGACCTCCACCTGGATACCGAGCTGGCCCTGCGGCCGGTGGTGCTGCGCCACGAGAAGCGCCGGGCGGTGTTCAAACTCCAGGAGGGCCTCTGCCGGGCCTTCCGGGAGTACCTGACGGCCCAGCGGTTCACCGAGGTCCACACCCCCAAGATCGTCCACGCCGGGGCCGAGGGGGGCTCCAACATCTTCAGGCTGGACTACTTCGGCAAAAAGGCGTACCTGGCCCAATCCCCCCAGTTCTACAAGCAGACCATGGTGGGGGTGTACGAGCGGGTGTTCGAGATCGGCCCGGTGTTCCGGGCGGAGAAGCACTCCACCACCCGGCATCTCAACGAGTACACCGGATTGGACTTCGAGATGGGCTACATCTCCTCCTTTTATGACGTGATGGAGACGGAGACCGGATTTTTGCAATACGCGATGGCGCTTCTTGCAAAAGAGTACCCCCGCGAACTGGACCTGCTGGGGGTGGAGCTGCCGGACGCCGCCCACATCCCCTGCCTGCGGTTCGACGAGGCCAAGCGTTTAGCGGCGGAAAAGTACGGCTACAGGATCCGGGACCCGTATGACCTGGAGCCGGAGGAGGAGGCCCACATCGGGCAGTACGCCAAAGAGGTGCTGGGCAGCGACTTCGTGTTCGTCACCCACTACCCCTCCAAGAAGCGGCCCTTCTACGCCATGGACGACCCGGAGGACCCGAAATACACCCTGTCCTTCGACCTGCTGTTCCGGGGGATGGAGGTCACCACCGGCGGCCAGCGCATCCATGACTATGCTCAGCAGGTGGCCAAGATGGAGGCGCGAGGCATGGACCCGGCGGGGTTCGAGAGCTATCTGATGATCCACAAGCACGGCATGCCGCCCCACGGGGGGCTGGGCATCGGCCTGGAGCGGCTGACCATGAAGCTGTGCGGGCTGGAGAACGTGCGGCAGGCCTGCCTGTTCCCCCGGGACAGGAGCCGGCTGGAGCCATAAAAAGGCTCCTTCTTCAGAAGGAGCTGTCGAGCGAAGCGAGACTGAGGATGTTCCCTTTAACAAAAGAGAAAATCCCCCGTCATTTGCTTCGCAAATGTCACCCCCTTTTGCGAAAGGGGGCTATAAGGAAGGTGCCATTATGAAGATCACGACCGAACTGGTAGACTATATCTCCGAGCTGTCCCGGCTGTCCCTCCCGGAGGAGGAGAAGGCGGCCATGACCGCCCAGCTGGAGCGGATCGTGGGGTATATGGACGTGCTGAACCGGCTGGACACCGCCGGGGTGGAGCCCATGAGCCACGTCTTTCCCCTGGTGAATGTGCTCCGGGAGGACGAGGTGATCCCCTCCCAGGACCGGGCCGAGCTGCTGGCGGGCGCCCCCGCGCCCGATCCCGAGGCGTTCCTGGTCCCCAGGGCCGTGGAGTGAGGAGGGACGGACATGAACGAACTGCGGACCCTCACCGCCCTGGAACTGGGGGCGGCCATCAGGCGGGGCGACGTGTCTATCCCGGAGGTGACGGTGCTGGCCCTGAACGCCGCCGAGAGCGCCCCCCACAACGCCTTTATCACCCTCGCCGGGGCGGAGGCCATGAGACGGGCCGAGGAGCTGCAAAAGGGCCTCGGAGACGCATCCTCCCCCCTCTACGGGGTGCCCATGGCCATCAAGGACAACATCTGCACCCGGGGGATCAGGACCTCCTGCGCCTCCAAAATACTGGGGGACTTCAGGCCCCCCTATGAGGCCGCCGCCTCCGCGAAGCTGGCCGCCGCCGGCGCTCTGTCCGTCGGCAAGACCAACATGGACGAGTTCGCCATGGGCTCCACCACCGAGACCTCCTTCTACGGGCCGGTGAAAAACCCCTGGGACCTGTCCCGGGCGCCGGGAGGGTCCTCCGGGGGCTCCGCCGCCGCCGTGGCGTCCCGGACCTGCTGGTACGCCCTGGGCTCCGACACCGGCGGCTCCATCCGCCAGCCCGCCTCCTACTGCGGCGTCACCGGGGTGAAGCCCACCTACGGGACTGTCTCCCGGTACGGCCTCATCGCCTACGCTTCCTCTCTGGACCAGATCGGCCCGCTGGCCCGGGACGCCGCCGACTGCGCCGCCGTCCTGGACGTCATCCAGGGCCGGGATCCCCGGGACGGCACCTCCCTGGACGGCCGGTACGGCCACCTGCTGGAGGGCCTCACCGGGGACGTGCGGGGCCTCAAAATCGGCCTCCCCGTGGACTGCTTTGGCGACGGGCTGGACGGCGAGGTGCGCCGGGCCGTGCTGGCCGTGGCCGACGTGCTGAAAAGCCGGGGCGCGGAGGTGGTGGAGCTGCCCTTCCCGGTGATGGAGTACGTGGTGCCAACCTACTACATCATCGCCGCCGCCGAGGCCAGCTCCAACCTGTCCCGGTTCGACGGGGTGAAGTACGGCTGGCGGGCCGAGGGCTACGACGGCCTCACCGACCTCTATAACAAGACCCGCACCCAGGGCTTCGGCATGGAGGTCAAGCGCCGCATTTTGCTGGGAACCTTCGTGCTGTCCTCCGGGTACTACGACGCCTACTACCGCAAGGCTTTGCAGGTCAAGGCCGTCATCAAGGAGGCCTTTGACCGCGCCTTTGAGTCCTGCGACCTGCTGCTGACCCCCGTGGCCCCCGCCACCGCGCCGAGGCTGGGAGAGTCCCTGTCCGACCCGCTGAAGATGTACCTGTCCGACGTCTACACCGTGTCGGTGAACCTGGCGGGGCTGCCGGGGCTGTCCATGCCCTGCGGGTTCGACTTGAGCGGCCTGCCCATCGGGGCCCAGCTCATCGGCCCCCACTTCGGGGAGGGCAGGCTTCTCAACGCCGCCCACGCCTTCCAGCTGGACACCGACTATCATAAGCGCGCGCCGAAGGGAGGGATCACGGCATGACCTGGGAGACCGTTATCGGCCTGGAGACCCATGTGGAGCTGGCCACCAAAACCAAGATCTTCTGCTCCTGCACCACCGCCTTCGGGGGCGACCCCAACACCCACTGCTGCCCCGTCTGCACCGGTATGCCGGGGACCCTCCCCGTCCTCAATAAAAGGGTGCTGGAGTTCGCCGTCAAGGCGGGGCTCGCCCTGAACTGCTCCATCACCCGCTACACCAAGTTCGACCGCAAAAACTACTTCTACCCCGACCTGCCCAAGGCCTATCAGATCTCCCAGCTCTATCTGCCCATCTGCCGGGACGGCAGGGTGGACATCGGCGGCAAGACGGTGCGCATCCACGAGCTGCACATGGAGGAGGACGCCGGCAAGCTGGTCCACGACCCCTGGATCGACCAGACCCGGGCCGACTACAACCGCTGCGGCGTCCCCCTCATCGAGATCGTCACCGAGCCGGACTTCCGCACCGCCGAGGAGGTCATCGCCTACCTGGAGAAACTCAAGGAGACCCTCCAATACCTGGGCGTGTCCGACTGCAAGATGCAGGAGGGCTCCCTCCGGTGCGACGTGAACCTCTCCGTCCGGCCCGCCGGGTCCGGGGAGCTTGGCACCCGCACCGAGATGAAGAACCTCAGCTCCTTCAAGGCCATCGCCAGGGCCATCGCCTACGAGGCCAACCGCCAGATTGAGCTCATCACCGAGGGAAAGCGGGTGGTCCAGGAGACCCGCCGCTGGGACGAGAACAAGGACGCCACCTACGCCATGCGCTCCAAGGAGAACGCCCAGGACTACCGCTACTTCCCCGAGCCCGACATCCCGCCCGTCCGGCTGTCGGAGGAGTACCTGGACGCCCTCCGGGCCGCCCTGCCCGAGCTGGCCGGAGCCAAGCGCGCCCGGTATCAGGCGGACTATTCCCTCCCGGAGTACGACTGCCAGATGATCACCTCGGACCCCGCCCTGGCCGCCTTTTTCGAGGACACGGTGGCCCTGGGCGCGCCCCCCAAGCAGGCCGCCAACTGGATCATGGGCCAGGTGCTGGCCGCCCTCTCCGCCCGCGCCATGGAGCCCAAAGCCATGCCCCTCACCCCGCCCACGCTGGCCCGCCTCATCGCCCTGGTGGGGGAGGGCAGGCTGAACCGCAACACCGCCGTCAAGGTGTTCGAGGCCGTCTTCGACTCCGACGGCGATGTGGACGCCTACGTCAGGGAGCACGGCCTGGAGCAAATCAGCGACGCCTCTCTGGTGGAGGACGTCGTGACCAGGGTGCTGGCGTCCAACCCCAAATCCGTCGCCGACTTCCGCGCCGGCAAGGACAAGGCCTTCGGCTTCCTGGTGGGACAGGTCATGCGGGAGCTGAAGGGCAAGGCCGACCCCCGCGCCGTCAACGAACGGCTGCGCGCCAGACTGGCGGGGGAGGGGCCCGCCCCCTCGCGCGGCGGCCCCCGGGAGTGAACCGCGCGCCCGGCGGTTCACCTCCCGGCTATCGCCCACCGCCGCCAGCACAGCCAGCAGAGGGCCAGCAGCACAATGGCGATGACTGCGTATAGCATCGCCCCAGACTGGAAAATCTCCAACGGCCCTAACATATGGCCGTTATATAGAGATTGAGAGGAAATCAGATTGTAGGGCAACCAGTCGGGCCACCGCCCCGTAGGATGTCCCCAAGCCATCATATAAATCATCGCCAGACCAGGGAGAAAGGAGATTGCCAACGCGATCGTTGAATTACCGATGGCGGACAGAAGCATGACAAAACCGCCACACAATACACTGTATAGTACCATTAGGCCCGACATTGTCAGCAGCGCGCCGCCGACGGACAAGGTCAGCCCGCTCTGCGGCTCACAGAGTTGGATCGGTGTGCCAAAGCCCAATTTACCGCCCAAGAGTATCAGCTCGGTTGCAATCGTCGTGGCGACCGCTGCCGCCGCAATACCCCCCGCCGTCAGACTGCCCGCTAAAGTTTTGGCCAATGCCAGGGGGAAGCGGCTCTTAGATGCAACAAAAAGAATTGGCCCGGTTTTGTCGCGGCGTTCCTCCGAAAATACTCCACAGAGCGCCGCCGCGATCCCAAACGGAAGAATGATCGCTACACTTTGCAAACGTGCAATGGCATATTTGGCCCCTTTGCAGTATTCATATGTGAAGGGTTCGTCTATTTTCTTCGCCTGGGCTTCCCAATGGGAGGTTTCCGCTGCTGTCAGCTCCTGCCCCGCAAGATTGCTACGCGCAAGTTCCCGACGTGCCTGATAGAACTCCCCGGCGGTGACGGTATCCGGGTCCAACCCCAGTGTCCACACCATATCAACCGGTGCGAAATAGGTGGGGTCTACCAGATACAAATAGCTGTTTAGCTGAAAAGAGTTTTCCCCCACTTGAGGCAAAGAGCGGTGTATGACCTTAAAAAAGTCCTCGTCCCACACCTGTCCATTCAGCTTTGACCCGTTTTTCCCTTCTCTGGTGGACTGGTCATAAGCGGTAAGAAACGCCGAATACTCCGTACCGTCCTCTGATGTATAGGTGAATTGGAACCCGTTAGCCCCTCGCCCTGTCCACCAAAACAGTGAGGCGTTTACCACACACACAACTACCAAGAGGGCCGTAGCCACCCAAGTGAGTTTGCGCATCCAAATCTTCTTTATTTCATAGCGGAATAACGTACCCAGGTTTTTCATTCTCCCTCACCCCCAAATTCCTCCAGATAGAGCTGCTCCAGGTCGGTGCGGCTCTTATCCCAGGGCTCGTCCAGAATGATATGCCCCTCGGACATCATCAGCATATGATCCGCGATGTGTTCCACGTCGGACACGATGTGGGTGGACAGCAGTACGATGGAGTCATGGCCCAAATCGGCCAGCAGGTTGCGGAACCGCACCCGCTCCTTGGGGTCAAGCCCCGCCGTGGGCTCGTCCACGATGAGCAGCCGGGGATCGTTCAGCAATGCCTGAGCGATGCCCAGCCGCTGCCTCATGCCGCCGGAATAGGTCCTGATCTTCTTTTTGCCCACATCGGCCAGGCCCACCAATTCCAGCAATTCCGCCGACTTTCGTTTGGCGTGGGGCCGGGACAGCCCTTTCAGAGCTGCCAGATACAGCAGGAAATCCAGCCCGGTGAAGTCCGGGTAGTAACCGAAGTCCTGGGGCAGATAGCCCAGCACCGCCCGGTAGTCCTCGTTGGACACGTCCACCCCGTCCAGGGCTACGGACCCCGCCGTGGGCTTCAAAATGCCGCAAAGCATCCGCATGAGGGTGGTCTTGCCCGCGCCGTTGGCCCCCAGCAGGCCGTTGATCCCCTCGGTGAGCCGGAGGGACACCCCGTCCACCGCCTTTTTGTCCTTGTAGTGCTTGCTCAGTTCTCGCACAGTCAGTTCCATCGCAATTCCTCCGTTTCCTTTAAGGTCTTGACGAACTCAAAGGCGGACGCCGCCAGAGTAAGGGCCAGGGCCGCCCACCAGAAGGGGACCTTCTCCGCCCGGTACAGATTTGGCCAAGTCCTCCACGCGCACATCCCCAGGGCGCACACCAGGAACGCGGCGGCGGCACAAGCCAACAGGCCCTCCTGCCCCCGTACCCGGCGGGACGCCTCCATCCCGATGGCGGTGGTGAGCAGATAGGGGGTCAGCAGGTAGGCCCCCGCTTGCAGCATCTTTCCGCCGCCCCACAGGGCCAGGACCGGCGCGGCCAGCCCCAGCAGGAGCAGATGGAGCAGGCCCACGGCGGCCATCCGGGCCAGCAGAGCGGCCCGCAGGGGCATCCGGCAGGAGAGTTCCAGCTCCTCCATGCCGTACCGCCGGGACCGGCCCCACTCGGCCACCGCGATCAGGGCCAGCAATGGGGTCAGGGCCGAGGCTGTCCACACCGCCCCCGGCTCCCGCCCCGCCGCCAGGACCAGGATAACGGCGAACAAGACGGCGGACCCCGCCCACGTCCACCAGCGGACATATCCCGCCTGGGTCAGCAACAGCTCGCCGGGGCCCAGCTCCCGGCGGCGGTGGGCCCGAAAAAAGGCCGCTTTCCCCTCCGGGGGCGGGGCGGCAAAGGCTATATTCAGCGCGGTTTTCAGCTTTTTGTCCATACGCTATCCCTCCAATCGCTGACGCAAACGCTTCAAAATGCCTCTCAAGCGCCGGTACAGGGCGAACCGGCTCACCCCGTACAGCCTGCACAGCACACCCACAGGCACCTCATTCACCACCCGCAGCAACACAAGCTCCCGGTCCTCTGGGGGCAGGCCGTCCAGCTCGCTCCGCAGGGCCAGGGACAGCAGCGGGTCGTCCGGCTCCGCCGGCATATCCTCCGGCAACGGTTCAGAGTGTGGCTTTCTTCCCTCATCGATGCAGAGATTCCGGGCGATGGTGTAGAGATACTGTAAAGTCTGCCCAGTGTCCCGGTAGGTGTCGCTGGAGAGCCAGCGCAGGAAGGTTTCCTGGGTCACGTCCTCCGCCCAGTGCCGGTCCCGGAGGCGGAAATAGCAGTAGCGGTAGATCCTCTCGTACTGTTCTTCGATGTCCAGCGCCACGCAGATCCGCCTCCTTTCGCAAGTTCTCTACTAAGTATAACGGTTGAAACGGCAAAATGTGCGGGGAAGGGGCCCCGCCGCGCGAAAAAATTTCAAAGTTCGCGGACTGTTTGCCGGCGGGCTGTTGACATCCGCTCTCCTATGCGCTATAATCCAGAAAGTCTAAATTTGAACGTTTCACTTTTAGAAAAATGCGGAGGTGAGCGGATGCTGCCGAAGAGCGGGGCCGCCGTCATGCAGAACTGCATCGAGGCCTACGAGTGCTGCTGCAAGCCCATATGCCGGGAGCTGAAAATGCCCCAGATGGCCTTCGACATCCTGATGTTCCTGGCCTCCAGCCCGGAGCACTGTACGGCCAGGGACATCAGCCGGTACCGGGGCTTTAAGGAGACCATCCTGTCGGTAAACGTGAACAAGCTGGTGACCGAGGGCTATCTGGAGCGCAGAGAGGTGGAGGGGGACCGGCGGAAGGTGAAGCTGGTCTGCACGGAGAAGGCGCGGCCCATCATCGAGCGGGGCCGGGAGATCCAGAGGTCCTTCACCGCCTCCATCCTGGAGGGCCTGACGGGGGAGGAGCTGGACGTGTTCCGGCGCTGCCTCGGGGTGATGGGGGAAAACGCCGCCGGGATCATCCGGGGAGGGATACGATGAAAAACATTTTTCGGTTTTTGAGCAGGGCGAAGGGCGCGGTTCTGGTCATCGTGCTGCTGCTCATCTTTCAGGCGTACTGCGACCTGGCCCTGCCCACCTACACCAGCGACCTTCTGAACGTGGGCCTGCAGCGGGGCGGCGTGGAGGACGCGGTGCCCGATACCGTCCGGGACGAGAGCCTCGGGACCCTGGAGCTGTTCCTGACCGACTCGGACACGGAGACGGTGGAGGCCGCCTACTCCGCTCCGGACGCCGGCGGCGTCCGCGCCCTCCGGGCGGACGCGGACCGGGAGACGGTGGATCAGCTCCTGCTGCTGCCGGAGAGCGTCGTGCTCCAGCTCAGCGCCACCGACGAGGGCGCGGCCATGCTGGACCAGCTCAAGGCGGCGGTGGAGATGGGGGCGCTGTCCAAGGACGACGTCCAGGCCCGGCTGAAGGAGCAGCTGTCCCAGATGGAGGACCTCACCGACATGTATCTGGCCCAGGTGGCCGCCGGCTGGGTGGCCGCCGAGTACCGGGCCCAGGGGGTGGACCTGAACGCCGTGCGCAACGCCTATCTGTTCAAGGTGGGCGGGAAGATGCTGCTGATGGCGCTGCTCATGGCGGTGATCGCCATCGCGGTGGGCTACATCGCCGCCAGGGTGTCCGCCGGCATCGGCCGGGATCTGCGGGAACAGCTCTACGCCAGGGTCATGAGCTTTACCAGCGCGGAGATCGAGCGGTTCTCCACCGCCTCCCTCATCACCCGCTGTACCAACGACATCCAGCAGGTGCAGATGCTCTGCGTCATGCTGCTGCGGATGGTGGCCTACGCCCCCATCCTGGCGGTGGCCGGCGTGTTCCATGTGATCCGCACCGGCTCCCAGATGAGCTGGATCATCGTGGCCGCGGTCATCGCCCTGGCGGTGTGCATCGCCATCCTCTTTGTGGCGGCCTACCCCAAGTTCAGGATCATGCAGGACCTGGTGGACCGGCTGAACCTGGTGAGCCGGGAACTGCTCACCGGCATCATGCCCATCCGGGCCTTTGAGCGGCAGAAGCACGAGGAGCAGCGCTTCGACAGGGCCAACACGGACCTCATGCGGACCCAGCTTTTCACCCAGCGGATCATGACCTTCATGTCGCCGGTGATGATGCTCATCATGAACGGCGTGTCGGTGCTCATCGTCTGGGTGGGCGGCCACGGCGTGGACCAGGGCGTCATCCAGGTGGGGGATCTCACCGCCTTCATCACCTACTCCATGGTCATCATCATGGGCTTCCTGATGCTGTCCATGATCTCCATCATGCTGCCCCGGGCCGGGGTGGCGGCGGACCGCATCCAGGCGGTGCTGGACACCGAGGTCTCCCTCATCGACCCCGCCCGGCCCAGAGACGGAGAGCTGGGGAATCTGGGGGGCGTCCTCGCCTTCCACGACGTGTCCTTCACCTATCCCGGCGCGGACACGCCGGTGCTGGAGCACATCTCCTTCACCGCCGAACCGGGGAAGACCACTGCCATCATCGGCTCCACCGGCTGCGGCAAGTCCACCCTGGTCCACCTGATCCCCCGCTTTTACGACGTGACCGGGGGCAGCATCACCCTGGACGGGGTGGACATCCGGGAGCTGAGCCAGAAGACCCTGCGGGACCGGATCGGCTACGTGCCCCAGAAGGGGATGCTGTTCTCCGGCACCGTGGAGAGCAACCTGAAATACGCGGGGGAGGGCGTCACCGACGCCGATATGGAGCAGGCCGCCCGGATCGCCCAGGCGGAGGAGTTCATCCTGGCCAAGGAGGACGGCTATCAGTCCGCCATCGCCCAGGGCGGCTCCAACGTGTCCGGCGGGCAGCGCCAGCGTCTGTCCATCGCCCGGGCCGTGGCCAAACATCCCCGGGTGTTCGTCTTCGACGACTCCTTCTCCGCCCTGGACTACAAGACAGACGCGGCCCTCCGGGGGGCTTTGGCCCGTGAGACGGCGGACGCCGCCGTCATCATCGTGGCCCAGCGGATCTCCACCATCCTCCACGCCGACCAGATCCTGGTCATGGAGGAGGGGCGCATCGTGGGCAAGGGCACCCACCGGGAGCTGCTGGAACACTGCGGCACCTACATGGAGATCGCGCGGGGCCAGCTCTCCGAGGAGGAGATCCGCGCCGCGCTGGAGGAAGGAGGGGACCGGTAATGGCTGAGACGAGACGTCCCCCGCGCCGCCGGGGCCGTATGCCCGGCGAAAAGGCCAAGGACTTCAAGGGCACCGTCAGGCAGCTACTGCGGTATATGGGGGCCTATAAGATCGGCCTCATCGCGGTGATGGTGTTCGCGGTGGCCTCCACGATCTTCAACGTGATAGGGCCCAGGATCCTGGGCGACGCCACCACCGAGCTCTTCAACGGCCTCGTGGCCAAGCTGACGGGGAGCGGCTCCATCGACTTCGGGAAGATCGGCGTCATCCTTCTGAGCCTCATGGCGCTCTACGCGGCCTGCGCCCTGTTCTCCTTCGCCCAGGGACTTATCATGACCGAGATGTCCCAGCGTATGAGCTACCGGATGCGCAGAGATATCAGCGAGAAGATCAACCGCATGCCCCTGGCCTACTTTGAGGACAACGCCGTGGGCGATATCCTCTCCCGCATCACCAACGACGTGGACACCCTGGGCCAGACCCTGAACCAGTCCGTCACCCAACTCATCACGTCGGTGTGTACCTTGGTGGGCGTGCTGGTGATGATGCTGTCCATCTCCCCACTGATGACCGTGCTGACCATCCTGATCCTGCCGGTGTCGGTGGCGCTGGTGGCGGGCATTGTGAGGAAATCCCAGAGGTACTTCAAGGCCCAGCAGCGCTATCTGGGCAAGATCGACGGCCAGATTGAGGAGACCTTCTCCGGCCACGACGTGGTGAAGGCCTTCAACCGGGAGGAGGCCGAGATGGACGCCTTCCGGGAGACCAACGGCGTGCTGTACGAGTCCGCCTGGAAGAGCCAGTTCCTCTCCGGCCTCATGCAGCCCATCATGAACTTTGTCAGCAATCTGGGCTATGTGGTCATCGCCGTGGCGGGGGCCATGCTGGCCGCCGCCGGGACCATCGACATCGGGGATATCACCGCCTTCGTCCAGTATGTCAAGCGGTTCACCCAGCCGGTGACCCAGATGGCCCAGGTGTCCAACATGCTCCAGTCCATGGCGGCGGCGGCCGAGCGAATCTTCGAGTTCCTGGCCGCGCCCGAGGAGGCGCAGAGCGTGGAGGATCCCGTGGACCCGTCGGTGATCGACGGGGAGGTGGACTTTGAACACGTCCGCTTCGGCTACACGCCGGACAAGACCGTCATCCACGACTTCACCAGCCACATCGCCCCCGGCCAGATGGTGGCCATCGTCGGCCCCACCGGCGCGGGCAAGACCACCATGGTCAAGCTGCTCATGCGGTTCTACGACGTGGACGGCGGCTGCATCCGGCTCAGCGGCCACGACGTGCGGGAATTTGACCGGGACCCCCTCCGGGGCGGCTTCGGCATGGTGCTCCAGGACACCTGGCTGTTCAAGGGCACCATCATGGAGAACATCCGCTACGGGCGGCTGGACGCCACGGACGAGGAGGTCGTCCGGGCGGCGAAGCTGGCCCGGGCCGACAAGTTCATCCGCGCCCTGCCGGGAGGCTACCAGATGGAGATCAACGAGGAGGCCACGAACATCTCCCAGGGCCAGAAGCAGCTGCTCACCATCGCCCGGGCCATTCTGGCGGACAATCCCATCATGATCCTGGACGAGGCCACCTCCTCGGTGGACACCCGGACGGAGCGCCTGATCCAGGACGCTATGGACACCCTGCTGAAGGGGCGGACCTCCTTCGTCATCGCCCACCGGCTGTCCACCATCCGCAACGCGGACCTGATCCTGGTCATGCGGGACGGCGATATCGTGGAGCAGGGCACTCACGCCCGGCTCTTGGAGCGGGACGGCTTCTACGCGAGCCTTTACAACGCCCAGTTCGCGGAGGCGGTTTCAGACGCGTGACCGCCCGGTACTCAGTATGAGATCGGCGCCGCGCTGGCGCCTGTGGAGGGGGAGCCGGCGGCGGAGGGCCGCAGCGTCCTGTTCTGCCTGTGGATCATGAAAAAGAAGAAATTCTGGTAAGAGCGCGGAAAAAGGCTTTGGAGATGCCGCCGGGGCGTCTCCAAAGCCTTTTTTGCTTGCAAGAGAGGGCTTTGCGTGCTATGATAGATGCAAATCTGAACGGGAGGGCTTTACCATGGTAGACATCGGCAAATTTGAGTGGACAAGAGAACCGGAGCGTTTCGCGGTGGACGGCGGCGCTGTGGAGGTGGTCACGAAGCCCCACACCGACCTGTGGCAGCGCACCTATTACCATTTCCGCAACGACAACGCCCCGGTCTTTCAGATGCGGACGGACGAACCCTTTTTCTCCTTTACCGTCAAGACGGAGTTCGAGAGCAAACACCGCTTTGACCAGTGCGGGGTGATCCTCTATCTGGACAGCGAGAACTGGCTGAAGGCGTCCATCGAGTACGAGAACGAGACCTTCCAACACCTGGGCAGCGTGGTGACCAACCACGGGTACTCCGACTGGGCCACCACCGAGATCCCCGCCGACGTCAGATCCATGTGGTACCGGCTGAGCCGCCGGGAGGACGATTTCCGGCTGGAGTGCTCGCGGGACGGCGTCCACTTTGCCCAGATGCGGGTGTGCCACCTGTGGGAGGGGACGGGAGAGATCCGGTTCGGCGTCTACGCCTGCAGCCCGGAGGACTCGTCCTTCAGGGCCGTGTTCTCCCACATGGAGGTCACCGAGTGCCGGTGGCCCGCCCACGACGGACAGCCGCCCGACGCCCAGTGAGCGCGGGCCGGACCAAAACAGACAGCTTTGACAGAACGATCCCGCCGCTTCCGGGAGACCGGCGCGGCGGGATCGTTTTGTCAGGACGCTGATGCCGCTCCGCTACCGGAGCATGATCTTCCGCGCCGCCTGGATGCCGATCCTGTAGGGCAGGGGCCTGAGCGCGCGGTCGGCCTCCTTCAGCTTTTCGCGGATGGGGATGTGCTGGGGGCAGCGCTGTTCGCACCTGCCGCAGCCCACGCACTGGGACGCGAAACCGGGTTCCTTTCGTATCCCCATGTTCCGGGCGAACTCAAAGCGGGCGTGGGGGTTTTTCTCCAGATACATCATGTTATAGTAGTGGAAGTTCCCGGGGATGTCCACCCCCCTGGGGCAGGGCATACAGTACCGGCAGCCGGTGCAGCCCACCTTTTCCCGCTCCCGGATGATCCGCCTGATCCGCTCCACGGTCTCAAGGTCCTCCAGGGTCAAATGCCCCGGTCCCGCCTCCGATGCGGTGTGGGCGTTCTCCCGCACCATGTCCTCGGAGTTCATGCCGGAGAGCACGCAGGTGACTTCGCTCTGATCCCACAGCCAGCGCAGGCCCAGTTCGGCGGGAGTATAGCCCCGGCCGCCGGCGGCCAGCGCTGTTCGGGCCTTTTCCGGCAAGTCCGTCAGCCTGCCGCCCCGGAGGGGCTCCATGATGACGACCGGGATCCCCTTTGCGGCGGCGGCCTGAAGGCCCCGCCTGCCCGCCTGGGTGTGCTCGTCCAGATAGTTGTACTGGATCTGGCAGAGGTCCCAGTCGTAGGCGTCCAGGATCCTGAGAAACATCTCCGCGTCGCCGTGATAGGAAAAGCCGATGTTCCGGATGCGGCCCGACTCCTTCTGGCGCCGGATCCAGTCCTTGATCCCCAGGGCCTTCAGGTGGTCCCACTCCGCCAGATCGGTGAACATGTGCATGAGGTAGTAGTCGATGTGGTCGGTGCGGAGGCGGGAGAGTTCCTCGCGGAAGGTCCTGTCGATGGCCGCGGCGGAGCGCATGAGATACTGCGGGAGCTTGGTGGCGAGGCAGACCTTGTCCCGGCAGCTGTTCTCGTCCAGAATACGGCCGAGGACCTCCTCGCTGCCGGGGTAGATGTAGGCGGTATCGAAGTAGTTGACCCCCAGTTCGATGGCGAGGAGGACCTCCCGCTCCGCCTTTTCGTAGTCGATGGCGCCGCCCTTCCTGGTGAATCTCATGCAGCCGTAGCCCAGCTGCGAGATCGGTCTGCCCTGCCGGTCAGGCCGGTAGATCATGGTGATCCCTCCCCGGGGCGGGGCCGCCGTCCCGCTCTTTGATCAGTCTGACCGTTCCGGAGGACACGGTGTGTTCCCGCCCGTCGTCCCCGGCCACCAGCAGGGCGAATCTGCCGTCGATCCCCTTCGCGGCGCCGGTGAGGGTCCGGCCGTCCTCATCAAAGGACACCCGCCGGCCGGGGGTGAGACAGTGGGCCCGATAGCGCTCCAGCCAGTCCGCCTGCCGGCCCGGAAAGTCCCGGACCAGCGCGTCCAGCTGTTCCAGCAGGGCCAGGGTCAGGGTATTGGGGTTCGCCGGACGCCCCGCCTGGGCCAGGGAGATGGCGATGTCCTCCAGCCCCTGGGCGCGGAAGACCGCCTCGCTCTGGGTCAGGTTGACCCCCATGCCGATGACCACATAGTCCGGCTCGGCGCTCTCGCTGAGCAGAGACAGCTCGGTGAGGATGCCCACCAGCTTGCGGCCGTTCAAATAGATGTCGTTGAGCCATTTGATCTCCGCGGCCGCGCCGCAGGCGGCCTCGATGCCCTCCCGGACGGCCACCGCCGCCCAGCCGGTGAGGGTGAGCAGATCTTCGATGGAGGCCCTGGGCCGCAGCAGCACCGACAGATACAGCCCCTCCCCCCTGGGGGACTGGAAGGAGCGCCCGTGGGTGCCCCGTCCGCCGGTCTGTTCCAGGGTCAGCAGGACGGAGCCCGCCGGCGCGCCGGCGGCCGCCTGCGCTTTCAGGCGGGTGTTGGTGGAGTCCACCCTGTCCTCCACCGCCACCTTGCCGGCGAACAGGCTGTCCGGGGGCAGCATGGCGTTGAGATAGGGGGCGGACAGGACGGGCGGGGGACCCTCCAGCCGGTAGCCCAGCCGGGTGGAGGCGGCGATGGGCCAGCCCTCCCCGCGCAGGGCGGCGATCTCCTTCCACACGGCGGCCCTGGTGACCCCCAGGGCGCGGCTCATCTCCTCGCCCGACAGCCAGCCCTCCGTCCGGGCCAGCAGGGCGGCGACTTCCCGGCGCGTCATGGCTCCGTCTGCCCCAGGGTGTCGATGAGGGCGAAGGTGAACTCCAGCTCCTCCCCGTTTCGCAGGACGGTGCAGGTGACGGTCCCTTCCACCCCGGTGGTGTAGAGGATCCGCCGCAGAGCGGCCAGGGTGGGGGTCTCCCGGCCGTTGGCGGCCACGATCAGGTCGCCCGGCCGGAGGCCGGCCTCGTAGGCGGTGTTTGCGGTGACCTCCCGGACCTCGATGCCCGTGCGGCCGTCCACGGAGGCGACTACGCAGGAGATGCCGATGGAGGGCCGCCAGCTGGCCCCGGTGGCCAGGATGCGGTTGACGAAGGGGAGCAGATCGGTGGTGGGGATGGCCAGCCCCAGCCCCTCGATGACGGTGTCATCCTCAACGCCGGTGATCTTGGCGGAGGTGATGCCCACCACCCGGCCGGAGGCATCCAGCAGCGGGCCGCCGGAGTTGCCGGAGTTCAGGGGGGCGGAGGTCTGGATCAGGGCAAGGCCGTTGGCGTCGGTGTTGTCCCGGCCCAAGGCGGACACGATGCCATTGGTCATGGAGCCGTACAGATAGCCCATGGGATTGCCGATGGCGTACACCGGGTCGCCCACGGCGAGGCCGTCGGAGTCGCCCAGATCGGCGGCGGGCAGGTCCTGCCCGTCGATCTTCAGCACAGCCAGATCGAACTCCTCGTCATAGCCCACCACCCGCGCCTCATAGACGGAGTTGTCGGACAGGAGCATGATCTCCAGGGCGCTGCACTCGTCGATGATGTGGAAGTTGGTGAGGATATAGCCGGAGGACTCCACGATGAAGCCGGTGCCCGTCTTGTAGCCCCGGCCGCTTTTCAGATAGGCGGTGACGCACACCACGCTGGGCAGGGCCTTGTCGTAGATCTGAGCGGAGGACAGGGTTTCGCCCTCCCCCTGGGCCAGGGCCAGGGAGACGCCGGGCGCGGGGCTGGTCCAGGGCAGGTCCTCCGGGGACCAGTTCTCAAAGGGCTGCTCGGTGTAGGCGGGCCGGGGGTCGGCGCTGGGCCGGACGGCGGAGGGGTCCATCCGGGCGGCCGTGATGGCGATGATCAGGAAGGAGGCGGAGGCGATGACGCCAATCCCCAGCACGACGCACAGCCCGATCAGGAACCACTGCCAAAGGCGCAGGCCGTCCTCCCGACCGGAGTCCCGTTTGCGCCGCCGCGGGGGCATGGGGAGATCCCCGGGGCACCCGTCGGATCCGCTGGGCCAGCGGTAGGACAGATAGTTATCCAAAGGGCGGACCCCCTTTCATCAGGCTCTGGTCAGGGTGAACACGAACTTGGTCAGCCCGTTTTCGCTGGTGCAGGTGATGTTCTCCTTGTGGCTGTTGAGGATGGTCTTGACGATATACAGCCCCAGGCCGACCCCGTCCCGGTCCACGCTGCGGGAGTGGTCGGTCTTGTGGAACCGGTCGAAGATGAGGGCCAGCTCCTCCGGGGGGATGGTGTCCCCCTGGTTGCTGATGGTGATGGTGGCCTTGGGCCCTTTGGCCACCACTGACACCCCTAAGGTGCCGCCGGATCTGGAGAACTTGATGGCGTTGTCCAGCAGGTTGTAGCACACCTGGGTGATGGCGTCCTGGTCCCCCCAGACGGGCACCGGCTCCTCGGGGAGCTGCATATCCACCTGGAGCTGAGCGGCATCCACCTTGCTCTCCAGGGTGATAAGGGTGCGCACCAGGGTCTCCGAGATGTCGAACTGCTGCTGGGCGGCCCGCTCGTCCGACTGGAGGCGGGACAGGTCCAGCATGGAGCGCACCAGCCGGGACAGCCGCCTGGTCTCGGAGGAGATGATCTGGAGGTACTCCTTCTCCCGCTCCGGGGGGATGGTGCCGTCCAGGATGCCGTCGGCAAAGCCGGCGATGGTGGTCATGGGGGTCTTGAGCTCGTGGGACACGTTGGCGATGAACTCGCTGCGGCGCTGCTCGCTCCGGGCCAGGGAGTCGGCCATGGAGTTGAAGGCCTCGGCCAGCTCGCCCACCTCGTCTCTCCGCCTGCCCACGTCCACCCGCACGTCCAGCTGGCCCAGGCCAAACTGCCGGGCGGCGGCGGCGATCTCCTTGATGGGCTTGGACTGGCGCAGGCTGGTGAAGGAGCTGAGGATGGCGGCGATGAGCACCACCGCCACGGCGGTGACCAGAAAGATGCCCGCCAGCTCCCGCCACATCCCGCTGATGGAGGACGCGTCGCTGGACACCAGCACCAGCCCCTGCAAATGGCCGCTGTCGGTGCTGGTGATGGGCAGGCCCACCAGGTAGCGGTTTTCGGCGTACAGGCCGTCCAGATCGGTCATCCCGGCGTAGGAGCCGTTTTTGACCCGCTCCACCAGGGCGGCGGACAGGGTGCGGTTCTCCAGCGGGAGCAGCTCCTGCTGGCCGCTGGTGGCGAAGAGCACCAAGCCGGAGTTGTCGCAGATCATGATGTGAGAGCCGCCCACCTGGGCCACCGTGGCCAGATACCCCTGGAACTCCTTGCTCTGCCAGCTGGTGCCGCCGTACGCGCTCACATAGGTGGAGGTGAAGGAGGCGATGTATCCGGCGTTGCGGTCCAGGGCCTGCTCCTGCTCGCGGATGGCGTACTGATAGCTCAGGGTGGCGAAGGAGGCGCCCAGCATGAGGAAGGACAGCAGCACCATGCCCGCCATGGCGGCGAACTGCCGTCCGTACATGGTCTTCATCAGCCGGCCACCTTGAATTTATAGCCCACGCCCCATACGGTGAGCAGCAGTTCGGGGTTGGCGGGGTCGTCCTCGATTTTCTCCCGCAGGCGCTTGATGTGTACGTCCACCGTGCGGGAGTCCCCGAAGTAGTCGAAGCCCCACACCTCGTCCAGCAGCTGGTTGCGGGTGAACACCCGGTTGGGGGCGGAGGCCAGATGGAACAGCAGCTCCAGCTCCTTGGGGGGCGTGTCCACCCGCTTGCCGTCCACCACCAGCTCGTAGGAGTCCAGGTCGATGACCAGGGACTTGGGTTTGTCGAACACCAGACGGCGGCCGGCGGGCGCCTCCTCGCCGCCCGTGCGGCGGAGGACGGCGTGGACCCGGGCCAGCACCTCCTTAGTCTCGAAGGGCTTGGTGATGTAGTCGTCGGCTCCCATCTCCAGGCCGGACACCTTGTCCTCCAGTTCGCCCTTGGCGGTGAGCATGATGATGGGGGTCTTGGAGGTCTCCCGGATCTTCCGGCACACCGCCCAGCCGTCCATGCCGGGCAGCATGATGTCCAGCAGCACCAGGTCGGGCTGGAAGGCCTGGAACTTCTCCAGCCCCTCCACGCCGCTGCCGGCGGTCTGGCACTCCATCCCCTCCTTCTCCAGGTAGAGCCGGAGCAGATCGGCGATATTCTTGTCGTCCTCGACGACCAAAACCTTTTTGGGCATGGCTGACACCCTTTCTGACGGTAAAGTCTGATGTGAGATATTATACTTGTTTTTTGCGGCACGCGCAAGTCTGTAAGCCAATTATACGGCAGAGGCCGGGCGAATTGTTGGAGAAATTGTAAATTACCGTCCCGATTCACAGGACATAGGAGCGGTCCACCCCGATGTCGGGCCGGCAGCGGGGCTCCCTCTCCCGCAGCTTTTCGGTGAGGGCGGCGCGGATCTCCTCGTCGGTCAGTTCCACCTCGTAGGGGATCACCGCGTCGAACCGCAGATCCATGGCGTCCGCGCCCTCGGCCCGGAAGTCGTGGACGGTGGCGGTGGGGTGGAGCTCCCTCACCGCCCCCTCCGCCAGTTCCCGCAGCCGGCGGATCTGGGGATCGTCCGTCCCCACCGGGTCCATGTGGATCACTGCGTCCAGGCCGAACCGCTCTTTCAGCTCCCGCTCGATGTGGTCCACCACCCCGTGGATTGCCGCGAAGGAGGAGTCCTCCGGCACCTCCGCGTGGACCGACATCATCCGCCGGCCGGGGCCGTAGTCGTGGATGACCAGATCGTGGACCCCTAAGACCTCCCGGTGGGAGAGGATGAGGGCCTCGATCTCCGCCACCGCGGCGGGGTCGGGGGGTCCCCCCAGCAGGGGGCTGACCGTCTCCCTGGCCGCCGTCCAGCCGGAGCGGAGGATGAGAAGGGCCACCACCAGGCCCAGCACGCCGTCGATCCGGGGACCGAACACCGGCGTCAGGGCCAGGCCGATGAGCACCGCCGAGGTGGCCAACACGTCCCCCACGGCGTCCGCCGCGGCGGCGTCCAGGGTGGGGGAGGCCAGCTTTTTGGCCCAGTACCGGTCGAACCGGGCCAGGGCGCCCTTGGCCAGGATGGCCAGGACCAGGATGACCACCGCCGGGGCGGTGAGGGCCGCCTGTTCCGGGCGGACGATCTGGACGACGGCGTCCCGCGCCAGCTCCACCCCCACCAGCAGGATGAGCAGGGACACCCCCAGTCCGGACAGGTACTCGATCCGACCGTGGCCGAAGGGGTGCTCCTCGTCGGCCCGCTGGGCGGACAGCCGGAAGCCGATGAGGGTCACCAGGGAGCCGGCGGCGTCGGACAGATTGTTGAAGGCATCCGCGGTGACGGAGACCGCCCCGGTGAGCAGGCCGGCGATCATCTTGACGCCGAACAGCGACAGATTGATCCCCACCCCCACCCACCCGGCGAAGGCGCCTCTGGCCTGCCGGGTCTTGTTCGCGTTGTCCATAGGACCTCCTGTAATCGAACGAATGTTTCACGTGAAACACGGAGCTATGCCTCTATCATAGTATTTCACGCCTGTCCCCTATGACGGGCCGGGTAAAAGAAAACCGCCCGCGGGGCGGTTTTCTCTGTTTTCGGTCAGGAGTTCGGGCGGCAGGCCCGGAGCACCGACAGGGGCGGCATCTGCCGGGGGAGCCTCAGGCGGAACAGGGCCTGGGGCGTCTTGATCTCGCGGACGGCGAGGCCGTCCCCGGTGACCGGCATGGAGGCGGTGAAGGGGAGGGCGGCCACGCCGGGTCCCACGATCTCCACCTCATCCCCGGCGGCGAACTTGTTCCGCAGGGAGAGGAGGGCGTTTCCGTCCCCGCCGCAGCTGACCACCACGGCCAGCACCTGCCAGTCCCGGACGTACCGGGCGTCCCCGGTGTACTGGCCCGGCTGGCCGAACCAGAAGCCGGTGGAGTAGGGCCGGTGGCTCACCTTTTCCACCTCGGCGCGCCAGACGGGGTCCAGGGGCTTTCCCTCCGCGGCCGCATCGATGGCGCGGCGGTAGGCGGCGGCGGTCATGCCGGCATAGTAGGCGCTCTTGGCCCGCCCCTCGATCTTCAAAGAGTGGAGGCCGGCGGCCATCAGCTCCGGGATATGGTCGATCATGCACATATCCCGGCTGTTGAGAATGAAGGTCTCATTGTTCTCCTCATAGACGGGGAAATATTTGCCGGGGCGCTTTTCCTCCATGAGGGCGTACTGATAGCGGCAGGGCTGGGCGCAGGCGCCCCGGGTGGCGTCCCGCCCGGTCATATAGTTGGAGAGCAGGCACCGGCCAGAGTAGCTGACGCACATGGCCCCGTGGACGAAGCCCTCCACCTCCAGCCCTCTCGGGGCCTTGGCGCAGAGTTCGGCTACCTCGTCCAGGTGGAGCTCCCGGGCCAGGATGACCCGGCTGGCCCCCTGCTCGTGCCAGAACCGGGCCATCTCGTAGTTGGTGATGCCGGTCTGGGTGGACATGTGGACCTGGAGCCGGGGGGCATAGCGCCTGCACAGGGAGAGCACCGCCCCGTCCCCGGCGATGACCGCGTCCGCCCCGGCGGCGTCCAGCAGCTCCAGCCAGACGGGGAGTTTTTCAATCTCGCCGTTCCGGGCCATGGTGTTGCAGGTCACGTGGACCCGCGCTCCGTGGGCGTGGGCCAGTTCCACGGCCCGGGGAAGCTCCTCCTCTGAAAAGTTGCCGGCGAAGGCCCGCATCCCGAAGGCGGGGCCCGCCAGATAAACCGCGTCCGCCCCGTAGGCCAGGGCCATCTCCAGCCGTTCCATGTCCCCCGCGGGGCAGAGGAGCTCCGGCTTAGTTCCCGGATTCACGGCTGATCCGGTCGATGTTGGCCTGGTGCTCGGCCAGGGTGCGGGCAAACACATGCTCGCCGAGGGCGGGGTCCAGGACGTAGTAATAGTAGCGGGTGCTCTCCGGGTCCATGGCGGCCTTCAGAGACGCCATGCCGGGGTTGGCGATGGCTCCGGGGGGCAGGCCCTTGTACAGATAGGTGTTGTAGGGGGAGTCGATCAGACGGTCCTCCGCGGTGGGCTGCCTGCCGCCGTTGATATAGACCAGGGTGGCGTCGATCTGGAGGAAGCCCACCGTCTCCGCCTCGGGGTGCTCCAGACGGTTGCGGATGACGGAGGAGATGGTGCGGTAGTCCTTGCCGTCGGTCTCCTTTTCGATGAGAGAGGCGATGGTGACGATGTCGTGGAGGGAATAGGGGCTCTCCTCGGTAAAGCTGGCGAAGTAATCCTCCATCTTGGCGTCGAACTGCACCAGCATCTTGTTGAGGACGTACTTGGGGTCCTCGCCCATATAGAAGGTATAGGTGTCGGGGAACAGATAGCCCTCCAGGCGGTGATAGTCCCCCAGAGGCTCATGGCCCCGGAGCCAGTCGAACGCGTAGTCGTGCTCGGCGGCCATGGTCTGGAGCTGCGCCACCGTGGTGACCCCGTTCTCCTCCAGCAGACTGAAGATCTGGTCCAGGGTATAGCCCTCGGGGATGGTCACGTCCACCGTCTGCCGGGTGGCGGAGGAGGTGCTCATGTTCACCACCAGGGCGCGGTAGTCCATCTCGGTGTTCAGCTCGTAGGTGCCGGGGACGATCTTCCGGTCGGCGTGGGAGAACCAGGCGTACAGCT